>JBKJMH010000048.1:0-13278 GCA_046596625.1 Vicinamibacterales bacterium
GTGGTTCGCCCCTGCTTCCGCAGTTCGTCGATCACGCTTAGTCCGTCGCGACCGGGCAGCATCACGTCCACGATCGCCACGTCCGGGTTCTGGGTCAGCGCCGCGTCGAGACCATCAGTTCCGTTCGACGCCACGTCCACGGCAAAGCCTGCCTCGCGCAGCCCCCGCGCGATGAAGTCGGCGATGGCGGTGTCGTCTTCGATGATCAACGCGTGCATGGGATGGTCGTCCTTTGGGTGATGTTAGCCGCGCACCTTCAGGTGCGCCGAACGGGCGACTTGAAGGTCGGCAGCTACGTACATCAGCGGCCAGTCGTGCCGGCAGGGGCGGCGCGCAGGTACTGCGACGGCCACTCGATCTGCTGGCCGAGTTCGCGCGCGGCACGCAGCGGCCAGTAGGGGTCGCGCAACAGCTCGCGAGCCAGCAGCACGACGTCCGCCCGCCCGTCGCGGATGATGGCATCGGCCTGGGCCGGCGTAGTGATCAGACCGACCGCGCCAGTGGCGATGGCCGCGTCGCGCTTGATCCGCTCAGCAAAGGGCACCTGGTAGTTCGCCTCGACCGGAATCGTTGCCGTCCTGACGTTGCCGCCGCTCGAGCAGTCGACCAGATCGACACCGAGCGTTCCAAGCCGACGCGCCAATTCCACCGACTGTTCAACGTCCCAGCCGCCCTCGGTCCAGTCGGTGGCCGAGAGGCGCACGAACACCGGCAGGTCTTCCGGCCAGGCCTTGCGTACGGCCTGCGTCACCTCGAGGCAGAGCCGGATGCGGTTCTCGAAGCTGCCGCCGTACTCGTCAGTGCGGGTGTTGCTGAGCGGCGACAGGAACTGGTGCAGCAGGTAGCCATGCGCGGCGTGCACTTCGGCGACATCGAAACCGACGCGCCTGGCGCGATACGCGGCGTGCGCGAAGGCGTCGATCACCCGGTGGATGTCGTCGTGGGTCATCTGGCGCGGCGACGGGTAGTCGGCCGAAAACGGCGCGCCCGACGGCCCGATGACCGACCAGCCACCCTCTTCCGGCGCAATGACACCGTGCCCATCCCACGGCCGCTTCGTGCTGGCCTTGCGTCCAGCGTGCGCGAGCTGGATGCCGAACGCCGCTCCCTCACCCTTGACGAACCGGGCAATCCGCTCGAACGGCGCCGCGTGCACATCGTCCCAGATGCCGAGATCCTCAGGGCTGATGCGGCCCTCGGGGGACACCGCGGTCGCTTCGGTGAACACCAGCCCCGCGCCGCCCACGGCGCGACTCGCCAGATGGACAAAGTGCCAGTCGTTGACGAACCCATCGTGCGCCGAGTACTGGCACATCGGCGAGACGACGATGCGGTTGCGGAGCGTCAGGCCACGCAGGGTGAGCGGCTCGAAGAGGTGCGGCACCCAGCCATTCTAACGAGCCTGCGCTGCCGGACCTACTTCACGAGGCCGCGGCCCTCTTCGATCACGATGCGCTGTTTCGCCGGCACATTGGCGACGCGGTCCTTCGCGCCGCTCGGCCACTCCACTTCGATGGAGGCCACCGAGGTGTCCTTGCCCAGGCCGAACGTCACAGCCAGGTCACTCTGAGACGCGAAGCTGGAACCGCTGCGGACCAGGCTCCACTGCTTGCCCTGGGCGCTGGTGATGCGCACCACCGCGCCGATACCGTCGCGGTTCGACTTCACGCCGCGTGTCCGCACCGTGAGCCAGTTGTTGGCATTGCCACCGTCATTGCGGAACAGATAGGCGGGGCCGTGATTGCTGGTGAGCAGCACGTCCAGGTCGCCGTCGTGGTCGTAGTCGGCATACGCGGCGCCGCGCGCCACGATGGGACGCGCAAAGGCGGCGCCGACCGCGGCACTGGTGTTCTCGAAGCGCTTCTGCCCCGCGTTGCGGAACAGCAGCGGCGGTTCCTTGTACTGGATGCGTGGCTGCACGCGGCCGATCTCCTCCTCGATGTGACCGTTGGCCGCGAGGATGTCCGGCAGACCGTCGAGGTCGTAGTCGAAGAAGAACACACCGAAGGCCAGCGACAGCAGGCTTGCGCGGCCGACCGTGGACTTCGGCGCTTCGTCCACGAAGAGTCCCGTCCCTTCGTTGTGATAGAGGCCAAGCATCTGGTTCGAGAAGTTGCCCACCAGTAGGTGCGGGCGCCCCGAGCGGTCGTAGTCGGTGGAGTCGGCGCCCATCGCGCCGCGCGCCACGCCGTCCTCGCTGAAGGCGACGCCGGCCCCCATCGCCTCGTCCTTGAAGGTGCCGTTCTTGTTATTGCGATACAGCTTGTTCGGCTGCGTGTCGTTGGCCACGAAGATGTCGGGCCAGCCGTCCTGGTTGTAGTCGAACACGGTGATGCCGAGCGACTTACTGGTCGGGTCGGCGACGCCGGCCTTCCTGCCCGCGTCCTCGAACTTGCCGCCACCCAGGTTCCGGAACAGGCGCGACGCCGTGCCCTTGTACGACTCGGGTGTGCAGTACGACTTGGCCGCACCGTCGAGTGAGCAGAACAGGTCGCCCTTCGCCGTCCACTGGACGTAGTTGGCGACGAAGACATCGAGCAGGCCGTCCTTGTCGTAGTCGAGCCAGGCCGCGCTGGTGCCGAAGTTCGCGTTGGCAATACCGGCCAGCTTCGTCACGTCCCTGAACTTGCCCGCGCCCTCGTTGTGGAACAGGCGATCGCCCTCGAGCGCCGTGACGTAGAGATCCTGGCGGCCGTCGTTGTCGTAGTCGCCGGCGGCTACGCCCATTGCGTACATGTCCGCGTCGAGTCCGCTCCCCGCCGTGATTTCCACGAATGAGCCCTTGCCGGTGTTGCGGTAGAGCGCGCTCGGCGTGCGCTTGCCGCCGGGCGTCCAGTTCCTGCCGTTCGCGAAGAACAGGTCCGGCCAGCCGTCGTCGTCGGCATCGAAGAAGGCGGCGCCGGCACCAAGCGTCTCAGGCAGGTACTTCTTCCCGGCGCGGCCGCTGTTGTGTGTGAACCGGACGCCAGCGGCGGCGGTGACGTCGGTGAACGTGATGGCGCCGCGCGGCTGCTGGGCCGCAACGGCTGCGCCTGCGAGGGCAACAGCGGTCAGGATGGCTGCGATCGAACGTGTCATAGCTGTTCTCAGTTCGTGACGAGCGACGTGGGACTGACGACCGGCGACTTGCGACTATTCGGTGTCACGCCTTCGTGCTCGTGAATCTGCTGCCGCTCGTTGTTGTCTTCCGGGCTGAGCAGGCGACGCGAGCCGGTGATCGCTTGCGAGGCTTCCTCGGCCTTGAAGCGCGTGAAGAGCTGCGCCTCGCGCTCGGCCAGTTCGACGTTGCCGAGCCCGCGATAGCAGAGCATCGCGGTGTAGTGCATCTGCAGGTCCTCGGGGTCGACGCGGGCGACGCGTTCGAGATAGGTGAGCGCCTTCGCATACTGCCGTTCGAGGAAGAGGATGCGCGCGATCTGGTTCAGCACGACACGGTCACGTGGGTACTTCTCGGTGACGATCGTCAGTGAGGCCAGCGCCGCCTGATAGTCGCCGTCGGCCTTGTCGATCATCGCCTTGAAGAAGTGGATGCGGCCAAGCGACGCGTCGCGCTTGAGCGCCTCGGCGATGTACGGCTTCGCCGCCTCGGTCTCGCCTTCCTGGATGAGCGCACGTGCGACGTTCAGCCAGCCGTCCGCGTACTCGGGCTCGGCTACGGTCACCTGCTTGAAGGCATACTCCGCCGCCTTGATGTCGCCCTGCAGGAGCAGGCCGATGCCCCAGTCGTTCCAGCGCTCGCGGTCCTTCTTCTCCACCACCGGTGTCCATATCGTCGGCGTGGCGGCGTCACCCAGCGGAATCGTCGCCTTGGCTTCAGCAAGCACGATGATCGGCAGGTTGGGAATCTCGCCCTTGATCTGACCCGAGACGTTCTTCGGGATGTTGGCTGGGTCGAACGAGTACGCCAGGTCGTTGTGCGCCTTGCCGATGCGCGACGGATCCTGTCCTGGCACCGGCTGGCCGGCGTAGGCGAACTGCGTGTAGTAGTGCGCGAACTTCCGGTAGTTCAGCTTTGCCGTGAACGTGATCGGCCCCTTCGCGTCCTTCGGAATCCGCACGCGGTAGTGCGCCACGTCGGCAGCACCTGGCGGGATGAGGCGGACGTAGAGCAGGCTGCGCGCCTGCCAGGCATTGCGCTTGTCGATCGGGTTGCCGTTCGCATCGAGCTGGTACGACTTGTAGAAGTGGGCGCCGGGTTCGACCGGACCGCGCCCCTCATCGGCCGCCTCGCCGCTCCAGTAGACGACTTTGCCGTCGGCATCCCGACCTTCAAGCTCGAGCCAGATGTCGAACGCGTCGACGGTACCGCCCGGGAAGAAGTGGCCGATGCGGCGCGTGCGCACGACCACGTCGACGCGCGCCGTCGAGCCTGGCATCAGCTTCGGCTGTGCCTTGTCGATTGGCGCCGCCACCTGGCCGACATCGCGGATCGTCACCTGCTGCTGTTGTTCGGCTTCTTCGCCCACCGCGAATCCGGACATCGCCTGTGGTGCGTCGCCGACGCGCCGCACCATGCGAGTGCCTTCGGACGTCTCGTCGATCGGCGAGACAGAAAAGATGTCGACGCTGATGAAGCCCGACGTCAGGAACTTCTTCGTCTCCGCGAGCTGCTCGGTGTCGTGGTTGACGAACGGCACGGCGGTGTTCGCCGCCGCGAACCGGTGCGAGTGCACCGTGCCGTCGGCGTGGCGTCCCGGATCGGCCGACTTCACCGGCGTCATGTGGCAATCGACGCAGGTCTGCCCCTTCGGCGGGTAGTAGAACGAGCGCGCGCCTTCGCCGAAGCCACTGGCCTGCCAGTTGTCGTAGTCGTTGAAGCCACGGAACCAGCGGTAGTCGTTCACCGGCACGTCGAGGTGCACCTTGTGACAGGCCGAGCAATAGGCCGACTGGTCCTGCCGCATGAACGGCTTCATGAACGATCGGCGATGCGGCTCCGGGTTGAGATAGGTGAGGAATCGATCGAGCCGGCGCATCAGCGGGTTCTTGCTCGTGGCGAGTTCGTGCAGCGGCGGGTACTCGATCGTGAACCCGGCATTCCCCATCGTCCCCTCGACATGGGTGATGGAGTGGCACGAGGTGCATGCCAGGCCGGCCTGGGCTTCGGGCGTGTCAATCTGGTCCTTGATCGGCTTGTCGAAGCGGCCGTTGAAGAAGACTGCGTGGTCGTGGCAACCCGCACACCACTTGCTCGGCTGGGTGCCGACCGTGTCCTGCATGTACTCGATCGACTTCCGGTAGAACTGGTTGTTGAACGAGGCGAAGTGGTGCACCGACCCCTTCCACTGCTCGTAGACGTCCTTGTGGCACTCGCCACACAGTTCGGAGTCCATGAAGAAGTTGGAGGGGATGACTCCGCCGACGTTGGTCTTCGCAGACGAAGGGAAGAACGGCGACGTCGGCCCGCCGCCCTCTTGCGCCATGCTCATCGGCGGCACGAGCGGGTTGACGATGCGGTCGTTCGGGTTGGGGTGCGACTTCGCCCACAGCGCGGCCGACACCGGCAGCACCAGCAGGAACACCGTCACCGCCTGCATGGCCATCGAGAAACCGCGCGCCCCGGGGTTGCCCGACGCGCGTCGACTCCAGGCGAACGCCACCACCGCCACCACGCCGAGGATCGAGGCGGCGATGTGGGCATTCAGCGCCCAGCGCAGTTCGAGCATGTTGCCCGTGTAGACCAGGTACGCGCCGAACGCGAGCGCCGTGGCCATGGCTGCAGCGGCGAACACGACAAGCGGGCGGCGCCGCAGCCCGGCGTCGCGCACCAGCAGCGCCGCACCCGCCGCGCAGAAGATGATGCCGATAACCAGATGGGCGAGCACGTTGCCCATGTAGATGATGGTGGCCGACGGCAGCGCCCAGATGTAGGCGGCGTTGAGAGTCAGCAGGAGCAGCGAGACCGCAACCACGGTCTTCAACGAGAGCTTCATGCAGGTGCCTGATGCGTTGGCGGAATGGACTGGTCATGTGACCAGCCTGACGACGTGGCGACGCGCGCGGCTCATGCTACGGGGGCCGCCGCTTTACGCCAATAGTACGAACACATTAGCGCGGCGAAACGCGTCGCCCGGCTTCGGCGTTCTGCGGGCGGGCCGGAATAGCAATCCGACACATTCGTCGCACGTTTATACCAACCTTACGTCGCTCAATCTTGATTCAGCGGACACGCATGACGACCGCGCGTGTCGCGTAGTACGCTTGGCCGATGCGATTGATGCCAATCGCCACACCTGACGTCTCCATCTCGACCGGCAGCACTCACCCGCGCCTTTCTCGTCGAGCCTCATCACGTCCGGTCAGAAAGGATTCGAGGTGAAAATCGCCCTGCCGGCCGCACTCCTGGTGCTGGCTTCTGTGGCGGCCGTTCCGGCCGCGAGCGCTCAGGCGCCGGCTTCCACGACGCTCGTCACTCGCACACAGCCCGGCGGCACCTCGCCATTTCTCGGCGGCGTTCCTGCCGGCACGGCCACGGCACAGCCGGTGGCGCTGACGCTGTTCGACGCGATCAGGCGTGCGCTTGAGCACAATCTCGGGCTGCTGGATGCCGAGGAGAACCTCGGCCGCGCCCAGGGCGCGCGCTGGATTGCCCTGGCAGACCTGCTGCCCAACGTCAGCGGCCGCATCGGCGAGAACCGTCAGACGGTGAACCTGGCCGCCTACGGCTTCCCGCTTCCGGCCGGTACGCCGTCGCTCGTCGGCCCGTTCAACCTCTTCGACGCCCGCGTGTCGATCTCGCAGCCGGTCTTCGACCTGCGCGCGATCAACGCGTCGAAGGCAGAGGGACACCGTCTCGAAGCCGCCCGTTTGAACGTGAAGACCGCGCGCGACCTCGTGGTGCTGGTCTCCGGGAACCTCTACCTCGAGTCGCTGGCATCGCAGGCCCGTGTCGAGTCGGCTCAGGCGCAGTTGCAGACCGCGCAGGCGCTCTTCGATCAGACGACGCGGCTCAAGGAAAGCGGCATCGTGGCCGGCATCGAAGTGCTGCGGGCTGAGGTGCAGCTGGGCTCGGAACGGCTGCGGCTCACGTCGGCGCGCAACACCTTCGAGCTGACGAAGCTGCAGCTGGCGCGAGTCATCGGTCTGCCGCCAGCACAGTCGTTCACCATGGACCCGACCGTGCCCAGCGTGCCGGTGCCCGAGATGACGATCGACCAGGCACTCGAACGGGCCTACCGCACACGTCCCGACTACCTGGCGGCGCTCGAACGTGTACACGCGGCGGAGTCGGAGCGGAAGGCGGCCGTCGGCGAATGGCTGCCGTCGCTCCGCGTCAACGCGGACTACGGCACGATCGGCAACACGGTTGGCGACGCACAGACGACCTACTCGCTGTCGGGCTCGGTGAACATTCCCATCTTCAACGGCGGTCGCACCAAGGGTCGCATCATGCAGGCCGATGCCGACCTGCGCATGCGGCATTACGAAGCGGCTGACCTGAAATCCGGCATCGACTTCAGCGTGCGCTCCATCTTCCTCGAACTGCAGGCCAGCAACGAGCAGGTGAAGGTGACCACGCGCTCGCGTGAGCTGGCCGCGCAGCAGCTCACGCAGGCACGCGACCGCTTCGCGGCTGGCGTGGCCAGCAACATCGAAGTGGTACAGGCCCAGGAAGCCGTGGCGACGTCGAGCGAACAGTACATCTCGGCTTTCTACGCCTACAACAGCGCCAAGGCGCTGCTCGCCCGCGATCTTGGCGAGGCGGAAGCCATGGCGTTCCAGATTCTCGGAGGCGGCAGGTAATGGCGGACGCGGTCGAAACACAATCCTTCACGAGCACGGGACGCTTCCGCGTCATTCTGGGCGTCGTCGTGGTGCTGCTGGCCGCTGCCGGCGCCTGGTGGTGGACCAGTCAGGGCTACGAATCGACCGACGATGCGCAGATCGATGCGCACGTGACGCAGATGGCGTCGCGCGTCGGCGGCACGGTGCTCAAGGTGTCGGTGAGGGACAACCAGGAGGTCGAACCGGGCACAGTGCTGCTCGAGATCGACCCGCGCGACTACCAGGTGGCGGTGGACAAGGCCAAGGCCGAACTGGCCGACGCCGAAGCGGTCGCCATCGCGGCGCAGAGCAACGTGCCTATCACCTCGACGACCACCGAAAGCGGCGTCTCCTCGGCGCAGAGCAACGTCGACCAGGCGCGCAGCATGATCGAGACAGCGAGCAAGGAAGTGGACGCGGCACGGGCGCGGCTCACCGCCGCGCAGTCGCGCCTGCGCGAGGTGGAAGCCAACGCCACGCGCGCCCGCCGCGACGTCGACCGTCTGAAGGGGCTGCTGGCGAAGGACGAAGTGTCGCAGCAGCAGTACGACGCGGCCGTGGCCGCGGCCGACGCGCAGGCGGCCGCCACCGACACCGCTCGCGCACAGATTGTCGAAGCGGAAGCGGCCATTCGCGTCGCCGAAAGCCGCCATGTCCAGTCGCAGTCGGGCGAGTCGCAGGCCCGCGCCGGCCTGCGCAACGCGCAGACCGGTCCCGAGCAGGTCACCGCCATGCGCGCGCGCGCCTCGTCGGCGCAGGCCCGCGTCGAGCAGGCGAAGGCAACGCTGGCCCAGGCCGAGCTGAACCTGCAGTACACCGTCATCAAGGCACCTGCCAAGGGCATTGTCTCGAAGAAGAGCGTGAACCCCGGACAGGTGATTCAGCCAAGCCAGCCGCTGCTTGCTCTGGTGCAGACCGACGATGTGTGGGTGACGGCGAACTTCAAGGAGACGCAGCTGAACGAGATGCGTCCGGGCCAGCGCGTGCGGGTGGAAGTGGATGCGTATAACGGCCGTCAGTTCCAGGGCAAGGTCGACAGCATTGCCGCCGCGACCGGCGCGCGCTTCAGCCTGCTGCCGCCCGAGAACGCCACCGGCAACTTCGTGAAGGTGGTGCAGCGTGTGCCCGTGAAGATCGTGCTCGACTCCGGCCAGGGCGGCGAACAGCTACTGCGTCCGGGCATGTCGGTCACGCCGACGGTGTACACCAAGTAAGGTCCCGAGGATTCGAGGCTCAGCGCCGTTGTCTGCCGAACGCCATATCAACCCGTGGATTATCGCCGTGTCGGTGATGTTCGCCACCTTCATGGAGGTGCTGGACACCACGGTGGTGAACGTGTCGCTGCCGCACATCGCGGGAAACCTGTCGGCCACCATCGACGAGGCGACGTGGGTGCTGACGTCTTACCTCGTCGCCAACGCGATCATCCTGCCGATGACCGGTTGGCTGGCGAGCACGTTCGGTCGCAAGCGGCTGATCATGGCAGCGGTGATCGGCTTTACCACTTCGTCGTTCCTCTGCGGGCTGGCGCCGAACCTCGCCTCGCTCATCGCGTTCCGCATCATCCAGGGCGCGACCGGCGGCGTGATGCAGCCGCTGTCGCAGGCGGTGCTGCTCGAGGCCTTCCCACCGAAAGACCGCGGCAAGGCGATGGGCTTCTGGGGGCTTGGCATCGTCGTGGCGCCGATCCTCGGGCCGGTGCTCGGCGGCTGGCTGACCGACGCCTACAGCTGGCGCTGGGTGTTCTACATCAACATTCCGGTAGGCATCGCCTCGCTGGTGATGACGCAGCTCTACATCTTCGACCCGCCCTACCTGCGCGGCAGCGCCGGCAAGTCGATCGACTACTGGGGCATCGGCATGCTGGCCGTCGGCATCGGCGCGCTGCAGTACGTGCTGGACAAGGGGCAGCAGGACGACTGGTTCTCGTCGAACCTCATACTCGCCCTCGCCGTCGTCAGCGCCGTGTGCATCGGCGCGCTCATCATCCACGAGCTGACGACGGAGGAGCCAATCGTCGACCTGCGCGTCTTCAAGGTGCGCAGCTACGCCATCGGTGTCTTCCTGATGACGATCGTCGGCTTCGTGATGTACGGCAGCATGGTGCTGCTGCCGATCATGCTGCAGACCCTGCTCGGCTATCCGCCGCTGCAGGCCGGCATTGCGCTGGCGCCGCGCGGCATCGGGTCGTTCATCATGATGCCGCTCACCGGCATGATGGTCGGCCGGTTCGACGCGCGCAAACTGCTCACGGTCGGGCTGTTCGTTGGCGGCGGCACGATGCTGTGGCTGTCGCAGATGAACTTGAATGCCGGCTACTGGGACATCTTCTGGCCGCAGGTGATCCAGGGCGCCGGCATGTCGCTGCTGTTCGTACCGCTCACGACGATCGCGATGGACGCGATTCCGCGCGAGAAGATGGGCTACGCCACGAGCCTCTTCAGCCTGATGCGCAATATCGGCGGCAGCATCGGCATTGCCGTCACCGGAACGCTGCTGGCGCGGCACACGCAGGCGACCAGGGTGCTCTACAGCGCGAACGTGACGGAGTTCGACCCGACGTCGCAGTCGATGTTCTTTCAGATGCGGAGCGCCTTCATGGCGCAGGGCGCCGACATCACCACGGCCACCAGCCGCGCCTACGCGGCGCTGCAGGGCATGGTGATGCGGCAGGCCGCGATCGTCTCGTTCGTCGGCCTGTTCCAGTTGCTGGGGATTGTGTTCCTGGTGGTGGTGCCGCTGGTGCTGCTGATGAAGCGGCCGCGCGCCGGCGGCGGCGCGGGCGCAGCGGCGCACTGACGGCGGGAAGTTCGAAGTCGCTGGTCGCAAGTCGCAGAAGTCACAAGTCAGGAGGGGGACGCCACCTTCGCGCGTCCGCCGCAAGCACCAGCACCTTCCCCGCACGATCCCATCACCCGTCCGGCCGCTTCTTAACCAATTGCCGACCTCCACCAACTGCGGCTGAACGGGGTTAGGTGGCCGGCGCCATTGCACCGGATGCCGCGGGCAGGACTCGCTCGAACCAACAGAGGACCAGCACTTGACCGCGACATGCAAGCGCCCGACAATGGCGCGACCGAGGATGAGGGCGAAGTGCTCCGGCCGTGCGCTCTTGAACTCGCAGTCTGGCAATTGGCGCCCTCACGCCATACAACGTGAGACGGCCGAGACGTCGCAATGTGGGATCGAAGCTACCGCATGAGAAGAGCCTGGGGATTCGGGAGCCTGGCGGTCGCGACTATCGCGTTGATTCTGGTCTCGATAGTGGCGATCCATGGGCAGTCGGCACCGGCCGTCGATCATCACCAACACCTGTTCAGCCCGGCCACAGCGGCCCTCGCCCCTGGATTGATCCCCGTGACAGCGGATGACCTCGTGCACTTGCTCGACTTGGCTGGGGTCCGGCGCGCCGCGGTGTTTTCGGTGGCCTACCAGTTCGGAAACCCGAACCGGCCGGCCGTCGCCGATGAGTACGCACAAGTTCTGGCAGAGAACGACTGGACGGGCACGCAAGTAGGACGCTTCCCGGATCGGCTGGTCGGCTTTTGCGGCGTGAATCCTCTTCGAGACTATGCCCTTTCAGAAATCACCCGATGTGCGAAGGATCCGCATCTTCGCTCGGGCCTGAAACTTCACTTCGGCAATTCGGACGTCGATCTCGCCAACCCGACACACGTCAGCAGACTTCGGGAGGTCTTTCGCCTCGCGAATGCGAGCCGCATGGCTGTGGCCATGCACATGCGCTCATCGGTCACGAAGCAGCGTCCGTACGGCGGCAGTCAGGCGCGTACATTCATTCAGGAGATCCTTCCAGCCGCACCGGATGTTCCCATTCAGATTGCGCACCTCGCTGGAGCTGGCGGGTACGATGACCCGTCGGTTGACGAAGCCCTCGCCGTCTTCGTCGACGCGATTGCGCGGCGGGACCCGCGAATGGCTCGGGTCTTGTTCGATGCGTCCGGTGTCACTGGGCTCGGATCTTGGCAAGACAAGACCGAGTTGGTGGCGAAACGCATCCGCGAACTCGGAGTCCAGCGTGTGCTCTACGGCTCTGATGGTGCTGCGGGCGAGAATCTCCGACCGCGCGAGGCGTGGGCGGCATTCCGTCGCCTACCGCTCTCCAGCGAGGAGTTCGCGGTGATTGAGGCCAATGTCGCGCCGTACATGCGATAAAGGACGCCGTCTAGCTCCAACTGGAGCCGACACGCGTCGTGTGAAATGCAACGATCACACGCGGCTCAGTTGAAGCGTTGAGACGACGCCAACAGTCCGGCCAGTTTCAGAACTCTGACTTCTGAGCCCTGACTTCTAAATCCCCTCCGTCTTTCGCTGCGGTACACTTTCCGCGTGAAGTTCCTGGTCGCGACATTCATCGCTCTCAGCTTATCCACGGCGATCGCGCAGTCGAGCTCAACGCCTATGGCGGAGCGCGCGCAGCTGGCACAGGCCGGACAGACCGCCGCGTCCACGCCCACCGCGCCGGCGCCGCAGCCGGATACGACGTCGCGGCCGTCGTTCGCGGAATGGCTGGACGGCGTACGCAGTGAAGCGGTCGCACGCGGTTACCGCAAGGAGCTGGTCAACGAAGCGTTGGCCGGTGTCGAGGAGCCGATGCCAGTGGTCATCGAGCGCGACCGCACCCAGGCCGAAACGGTGCTCTCGATCGAGGCCTACATCACGCGGCAGCTGACGGCGCGACGTGTGCGCACCGGACGCGAGATGCTGGCGAAGCACACGGCGACGCTCGAGAAGGTGGAAGCCACTTACGGCGTGCCGGCGCGCATCATCGGCGGCATCTGGGGCATGGAGTCGAACTTCGGCCGCTTCAGCGGCGTGCGGCCCGTCATCGCGGCTCTCGCCACGCTTGCCTGGGATCCGCGTCGCTCCACATATTTCCGCCGCGAACTCTTCAACGCGCTCGAGATCCTCAACCGCGGCGACATCGACCTGCCGCGGCTCAAGGGCTCGTGGGCCGGCGCCATGGGCCAGCCGCAGTTCATGCCGTCGAGTTATCTGCAGTACGCGGAAGACTTCGACGGCGACGGCCGGCGCGATATTTGGACGACGCCCGACGACGTGTTTGCGTCGATTGCGAATTACCTGAGGGGACACGGCTGGGAAGCCGGCCGGTCGTGGGGACGCGAAGTGCGCGTGTCGAAGGAGGTGGCGAGCCGCATCGCCGGCACGGTGGCCCGGCGCGCCGGCACCTGCCAGGCCACCCGCGACATGACTGTGCCGTTGCCGCTGGCAGACTGGCAGAAGCTCGGCGTGCGCACGCTAACCGGCGCGGCACTCCCGAAGGCCGACCTCGCCGCAGCGCTCGTGTCCGGCAGCTCGCGGCACTTCCTGGTGTACGGCAACTACGACGCGCTGCTCGAATACAACTGCGCCCACGCTTACGCCCTGAGCGTGGCGATGCTCGGTGACCGTCTCGCCGCCGCTCCCGCGCCAGCCGCACCGAAACGAGCCCCCGCACGTCGCAGCGCCCCGAAGAAGCGCCGAGCGAAGTAAGCC
>JBKJMH010000083.1:0-7594 GCA_046596625.1 Vicinamibacterales bacterium
CGTGAAGATCCCCGAGATCACGGTGAAGGCAAACTCGCCCGACTGGTGGGGCGAGATTCCTCGCGTCGCGACCGGCCTGACCGAAGACCGCTACGTGACCGCGGTTGAAGTCAAAGAAGTCAACGACGTTGACAAGGCGGGCAGCGGTCGGCAGACGGTGGGCGGCCGCTACGTGTTTCATCACTTGATCTACAGCACCCGTCAGAGTCCCAACGCCACGGCGGGCGACAGCAGCGCAGCATTCCGCGATCCGACCGTGACCTCGTGGCCGGTTCACGAAGTCGGCAGGAACGCCGATGTCTTCGGGCCTGAGTCCGCTCGCCTCCTGCGCGCCAATTCGTTCATCGTGTCCGACTCTGCGCATCTGCATTCGAACGGCCGGGACACGACCTCGCATCTCGAGATCGGATTCAAGTTCGCTCCCAAAGGATTCGAGCCGAAGTACAAGCAGGCGCGGGAAGGGCTCGGCCGGGGACAGGACGTTGACATCGATGCCAACGAACCCAATCAACAGTTGCACGCGTACCACATCCTGAAGGAGAACACGAAGCTCCTCTCGTACGAACCGCATCTCCACGCACCTGGCACACGCATGTGTCTGGAGGCGATCTGGGGCAGCCAGATCGAGACGCTGAACTGCACCGGCTACGACCACAACTGGGTGCGCGGCTACACCTATTCGGACGATGTGGCGCCGCTGCTCCCGAAAGGGACGATCCTCCACATGATCGGCTACATGGACAACTCGCCGGCGAACAAGAACGTACCCGATCCGCGCAACTGGCAGGGCTCTGGCAATCGTTCGGTGACGAACATGTTCCTCGAACTCGGTAACAAAGTGACCATGACCGACGCGCAGTTCGAAGAGGAGATGATGAATCGCCGCGCGAAGAATCCTGGCGCGGACCACTTCCTCGGCTGCCCGCTGTGCAGCGTCGCCAGCAGGTCCGGTCGCCGACCGACCCAAGATCAACAGCAGCAACAGTGAGTGAGGAGGCGACTGTGTTGTTGAGAACGCAGTTGGTCGTTGCCGCCGGCCTGGCCCTCGCCAGCGGCGCGTTCATCGTCACCACTCACGCGCAGGTGCTGACCTACTCGAAGGGGCAGCCGATTTCGGCCGCGTACGAAGGTTGGGAACAGGACGCTGACGGCGCGAAGTACTTTATCTTCGGGTACATGAACAAGAACTGGGAAGAGGAGATCGACGTGGCGGTCGGGCCGGACAACGGATTCCAGCCGGGACCGGTCGATCGCGGACAGCCCACCCATTTCTTCGAGCGGCGGAACCGCTACGTGTTCAGGGTACCGGTTCCCAGTCAGTTCGGCGACCGGGACGAACTCGTATGGACCTTGACGACGCACGGCAGGACGTCAAAGGCGTACGCATCGCTTCGACCCGACCTCGAACTCGACGCCCTCGCGAAGGCATCGGATACCGGCGCCCTGCCCGGCATGGCGAGCAGTCCGGAGTTACGTGCCAACAAGGCGCCAATCATCGAGGTTGAAGGCAGCAAGAACAGAACAGTCAAGATTGGGCAGCCGCTGGTCCTCAGCGCAAAAGTGACCGATGACGGCATGCCCAAGTCGACCACGGAAGAACAGGCACGCAACCGCGCGCGGGTGTCCGGCCAGGTCGCCAACGCCAACGATCAGGGACCCGGCGGCGGATCCGCTTCAACCGTTGGCGCAACGGCGCCACTCGATATCTGGCGCGTGCCCCCAAGCCAGGGGAGCGTCAACAAGAGCAACGGTCTCCATCTGTCCTGGTTTCACTACCGCGGTCCGGGTGCCGTGCACTTCGAGCCAGCCCAGATCAAGACGTGGGAAGACCTGCGGGTCGGCGCCAACTCGCCCTGGGCGCCGGTCTGGTTCGCGCCGCCAATGCCCGGAGACAACAGACTGACGACGACAGTGACATTCGACGTGCCCGGCACCTACATCCTGCGGGCGCGCGCCGACGATGGACCTGCGACGACCGACGCGGACGTCACGGTGACTGTCACTCCCTGAACCGACGGCGAAGGACGAGACGTGCTCGCTCGTCGCCCATCGTCCAACATCAAGGCCCTCGATTGACCGTCCTGGTCGGTCGCGGGCCTTTGTCGTTCAGGACCGGGGCCGACTAGAATCCGCCTGACTGTGCCCGTTTGGGCATGCCGCGAGCGATTTTTCCTGGAGGTGAGCCGGTGAAGAAAGCCATTGCCCTGATTGCGCTGCTCGTGTCTGCCGTTGGCGGTCCCGCATTCGCTCAGCAGCCGCCCGCCGCTGCTGCTCCTCCGAAGCTTCAGGTGTTGATCATCACTGGACAGCACCAGCATGACTGGAAGGGAACAACCCCGGTTCTGCGGAAGATCCTGGAGGACACCGGCAAGTTCGAGGTGCGTGTGACCGAGGAGTTTCGCGGCGGAGGTCCTGAAACGCTCGCCTCGTACGATGTCGTGGTGGTGAACTACAGCGACAGCGGCCGGCCCGAACGCCGATGGGGTGCACGCGCCGACGCGGCGCTGGTCGATTTCGTCAAGGCAGGAAAGGGCCTCGTCGTGTATCACTTCGCGATGCAGGCGTTCGCCGGCTGGACCGAGTATGAACAGATGTCGGCGGCAAACTGGCGGCCGAACCTGGGACATCACTCGGCCCCGCACGACTACACAGTAAAGATCACGGACACCGAACATCCGATCACCAAGGGACTGAAGCTCGAGTTCCCGCAGATCAACGACGAGCTGTACGCCAACCTGAGTTGGCAGCCCGCCGGCAGCTACCATGTGCTGGCGACCGCCTACGACGACCATGCGCTCTACGCGGCCAGCCGGACTGATGCGCGTGCGCCGCAGCCGCTCGAGGGTGCGGGCGCGAACGAGAACATGTTGTGGACCGTTGACTACGGCAAGGGGCGGGTCTTCACCACCGCGCTCGGTCACGTGCCTCCGAACCTCTCGACCCCGGCGTTCCAGGTGACATTCGCCCGCGGCGTGGAGTGGGCAGCGACAGGGAAGGTCACGCTGGCGATCCCGCCGGACATGGCCAAGTAGGATGACAAAGACGGCTCTGACCCTGCTCGCCGCCACCACCGTCGCCATCGTCGTGACCCTCTCGGCGCAGTCGGCGCCGATGACGGTCGTGCTGACGGGGCAGTCGATGCTCCGTTCGGACCTGCGTGCCACCAAGCCGGCGGCGGTCGCGGCGATCAAGACATTACTGAACGGCGATGTCGTCTTCACCAATCTCGAAGGCGCCGTGGCCGAACCCGGCGAGACGATTCGGGAGGGCAGGGGCTTTCTCACGCCGCCCGAATCGCTCGATGCGCTCACCGCGATGGGGTTCAACCTGCTCGCTCTGTCCGGCAACCATGCCTACGACCTGAAAGAGACCGGCGTTCGCAACACGCTGCGCGAGACCGACCAGCGGAAGATCGTTCGCGCGGGTATCGGCACCACCATCAACGACGCAGCCGCACCGGCCTACCTGCAGACCTCGAAGGGTGTCGTGGCGCTCATTGCCAGCGCATCGGGCCTGATCGTCCCGGGCGGCCGCGCGACCGCGGACCGACCCGGCGTCAACGAGCTTCGCGTGGACGCCGGCCCGCGCCAAAATGCGGCGACTGAAGATCTACCGGGCGCGCCGCCGAATACGCCGAACCCTGAGGATGCGCGCCGCATCCTGCAAAGCATTCGCGACGCCCGCCAGCGCGCCGACCTCGTGATCGTCTACCAGCACAATCACGTGTTTTCCAATCGCGCGTTCTCGACGATCTTCACGGAAGGATTATCGGAGCGACTTGCCCCGAATCCCTGGCTGGTGAAATGGACGCACGACGAAATCGACGCTGGCGCCGACGTCGTCGTCATGCACGGCGCGCCGCTGATCCACGGTGTCGAGATCTATCGCGGCCGGCCGATTCTCTACGACCTCGGCAACTTCATTTACAACGTGCCGCCAACGCTCACCTACATCGACGAGCCGATGGCGTGGGAAAGCGTCGTCGCGACCCTGCAGTTCGCGCCTGGCGCTGGGGCCTCGTCGCCGCGCGCGTCTCGGACGCTCACCTCGATTGCCTTCCGACCCGTCGTGATGAACAACATCGGCGACGGCCAGCCAGACGTGCACGACGAGTACGCGAGCAACCAGTTCCTGCACACCCGCGGTCTGCCCACGCCGGCGACTGGCGCGCGAGCGGGTTACATCCTGCAGCGACTGGTCGACGCATCGAAGCCGTTCGGCACGACGATGGAGGTCACGGGCGATACGGCGACAGTCACGGTACGCGGCAGGTGAAATTCTCGACGACCACCAACACCTTGACGCCGGCCGTCAGTTCGCGTAGCGTCCGGACGCAGAAACCGCAGGAGGGATCAGATGAGGCGACGGATTCTCGAAGCGTTGACGGTCGCGGTCCTCATGATGGCCATGGCGGTCTTTCTACAGCGCGCTGCACTGGGTCAGACTCCCGCGGCCGGGGCCGCGGCCAGCGGCACTGCCGCCGCCGGCACAGCGAAGGCAGGTCCGCCACCGAATACGCCGTGGGGCCACCCCGATCTGCAGGGCATCTGGCTCGATGAGTTCGACACGCCGTTCGAACGTCCGGCCCAGAACGCCAACAAGGAGTTCTTCACTGAGGACGAGCGCAAGGCGCGCGACGAGCGGATAACCGCCGACTCGGGCCGGAACGAGCGCGCCAATCGTGGGAGTGCTCAGGACGTTGCGGGTGCGTACAACGCCGTGTTCACCTCCGCGAAGCCGACGGGCCGCCGGACGTCGCTGGTGGTCGATCCACCCAACGGACGCATCCCCGATCTGGCGGCGGACGCCACGGAGAGGAACCGCATCGATCAGGAGTTCCGTCTCGCACTCCTGCAGAACACGCCCACCTGCAAGAGTCAGGCGCCGGGCTGTCGGGGCGGCACATTCGGGCCACCCTCTCCGCGCCTCAACGAGACGCCCCCGTTCTACAACACGCAGCGGATGAACCGGCACAACGGACCGGAAGACCAGAGCATGGGCGATCGCTGCATGCTGGGAACGACCCCCGACTTCAACGGATTCCGCCGCATTGTGCAGGGTCCGAACCTCGTGGCGATTGGCATCGACACGGGCCAGGGTCAGGGATACCAGCGCGTGGTCTACCTGAGTGGAAGCCATCCGCCGAAGACCGTCCGTCTGCGTCACGGCGATTCTCGTGGCCGATTCGATGGCCAATCGCTGGTCGTCGAGACCACCAACTTCTCACCGAAGTTTCCCTATCGCGGGGCAGGCGAGAACCTGACGCTGGTCGAGCGTTTCACCAGGATCGATGCCAACACGCTCGAGTACGCGGCCACGATGACGGATCCGACGAGGTGGACTGCGCCGTGGACGGTCAAGCAGGAGTTGACCATGCAGAGCGACGAACAGAACCGGATCTACTACGAGCCGCGGTGCCACGAGGGCAACTACGGTCTGCCGTCCCTGCTGGTGGGTGCGCGACTGGACGACCAGGCCTTCAAGGCAGGGAAGGGCCCCAACCCGGCCTCGCAGGACACAGCAACCTGCGTCAACGAGTTACCGTCCGAGCAGAATTAGTGGCGCAGCGAGGAGACACCATGGCGGGCATATTCAAGGGCTCAACAATCGTTACCGCGCTGGTAGCTGCCGCAATCGGAGCGGGCGCAACCACGTGGGCAACCCGCACTGGCGACCAGCCGACTCGCGCCGCCGGCCCCCGCACCGCGGCCGGCAAGCCCGATTTCGCCGGCGTGTGGCAGTCGCTCAACGAGGCGCAATGGGATCTGCAGGCGCACGAGGCCCGCCCCGCGATCGTGACTCAGCCTGGCGTCTACGAGTACGAGTACGCACGCGTCCCGGCAGCACCGGTCCTTGCCCTCGGCGCAGCTGGCGGCGTGCCGGGATCGCTCGGCGTGGTGCAGGGCGACGGCCAGATCCCCTACACGCCGGAAGCGCTCGCCGTGAAGCAGGCGAACGGCGCAAACTGGATCGACCGCGATCCCGAGCTGAAGTGCTACCTTCCGGGAATCCCCCGCGCGATGTACATGCCTTATCCGTTCACGATCGTCCAGGGTACGGACAAGATTCAGATGACGTTCGCCTTCTCCAATGCGGCTCGCGTCATTCACATGAACAAGGTCGAGGGTCCACCTGACGATACCTACATGGGCCACGCCGCCGGTAGGTGGGAGGGGGACACGCTGGTCGTCGACGTGACCAACTTCAACGGCAAGAACTGGTTCGACCGCGCGGGCAACTACCACAGCGATGCGCTGCACCTCGTCGAGCGGTTCACGCCGATCAGCGCAGATGCCATTCGCTACGACGTCACGGTCGAAGATTCGAAGGTCTTCAGCCGTCCGTGGACGATCTCGATGCCGCTCTACCGCCGCCTCGAGCCGAATGCGACAGTGCTCGACTACAACTGCATCGATTTTGCCGAGGAGTTCATGTACGGGAATCTCCGGAAGGAACAACTGGTGAAGCACTGGGAAGGCGAGACGATGATCGTGGACATCACGCGAAAGATCCCACCGGGAGACAAGCTCCACGAGTGGTATCGCCGCTGACTCACTGAACGAGAGGCATGAAGCGCATGAACGTCAAGCTTGCCATCGGAGTTGCCGCTGCTGTCACCTGCTTGGCTGGCAGTGCTGTGTCGCTGGGCGCTCACCACGCGTTCAACGCGGAATTCGACGCAAAGAGGCCGGTCAGCTACGCCGGGGTCGTCACCAAGGTGGAGTGGATCAATCCGCACGTCTGGGTGCACATGGATGTGCAGATGCCCAACGGCAAGATGGAAAACTGGGGGTTCGAGGCCGGCACACCGAACGTACTCTTCCGGCGCGGCTTCACCAAGGCGGCGTTGATGCCAGGCACGAAGATCAAGGTGGACGGCTATCAGGCCAAGGACGGCACGCACCGCGCGAACGGCCGCGACCTGACATTTGCCGACGGCAAGAAGCTGTTCATGGGGTCATCGGGTACGGGCGCTCCGTACGAGCTTGCGCGCCCAGGCGTTGATACCGAACGTAAGTAGCACGCCCACGACGCGTTCTGATCAGACCTCGAGACGCGCCCTCGCGCTACCGCTCGTCTGCACGCTTTTACTGCTGGCAGGTGCGGCCTACCAGCCGGTGCAGCAGAACCCTCGGTTGCTCTGGTCCTTCGTCGGTGCGGCCGCGGCCTTGCTTGCCTGGCAGGGCCTGCTGCTCGCGCTGACCGGCTTCCGAAGCGTCTACACATTCGACATTGTTCTTCGACCGCAACACTACGTGCAGGCGTGTGCGCACACCTCGATCTTCTTGTACTGGGGCTGGTACTGGCGCCCCGTGTACGACTTCGCGTATCTCATCGTTGCCCAGTTGCTGTTCGCCTACGCGTTCGACGCGCTCCTGACCTGGTCGCGCGCGGAGCGCTTCACGTTGGGATTCGGGCCTTTCCCCATCGTCTTCAGCACCAACCTGTTCCTCTGGTTCAAGCCCGACTGGTTCTATCTGCAGTTTCTGATGCTCGCCATCGGGTTCACCGCCAAGGCGTTGATCCACTGGAACAAGGATGGTCGCCAGACACACATCTTCAACCCCTCGTCTCTCATGCTCACCGTCGTGTC
>JBKJMH010000180.1:0-4562 GCA_046596625.1 Vicinamibacterales bacterium
CATGGAATCGACGACCGCTTCTGCGCCGTGTGCACCAACAAGGGGCGCCCGAAACCCAGCAAGCGACAGGTAGTACAGGCCAGGGCCGCGGCCCACGAACCTGCGACAGATATCGAGCGTGAGGCGCTGGAGGCGGTCTACGCCTACCAGGAGGCGCGGTCGCTGCAAGCGGGCCGGCCGTTCCGCGCCACCCGGACGTGGCCGATGATCGAAAGCCTCGGAGTCCTGGTCGCCGTCGAGCGCCTCGTGTCCAAGCCGGACGGCTCGGACTGTTACACGACGCTGGTCGAGATGGGCATGGAAGACCTGGCCTTCGAGCAGGTGGTGGTGCGGCACCGCGACGCGTTCTCGGAGAAGGCGGTGCTCACGTCGGAGGCACGCCTGAAGCGGTTGAAGGCATAGGCCCGCTCGCCCCGGAGACCTGCATGACCAACGTTGTCCGCATCCCCACAACGAAGAAGTCCTCGCCCCGGTCCGCACGCCCTACGCTCGTCCGGCAGTTCCTCATCGTCCTGCAGGAGACCGACCCGCTGGTGTGGCGCCGCATCCAGGTGCCCGCGCGTTACACCTTCTGGGACCTGCACGTGGCCATTCAGGACGCCATGGGCTGGCAGGACTGCCACCTTCACGAGTTCCGCCTCGTCGACGCCACGGAAAGCGTCATCGCGTCCATCGGACTGCACAGCGACGAGGACGACCCGGCCGACAGGCCGACTCTTCCAGGTTGGACGATTCCCCTGGCCACGTTCTTCGACCGCCGCGCCCTGCACTCGCCACCCGCCGTCTATGCGTACGACTTCGGCGACGACTGGCGCCACACGCTCATCGACGAGGGCCTGCAGCCGACGACGCCGGGCGCGAGCTACCCACGGTGCCTGGCGGGTGGCGGCCGCTGCCCGCCCGAAGACTGCGGCGGCGTCGACGGCTATGCGTCGCTCCTCGACACCCTCGGCAACCCCCGCCACCCCGAGCACAAGGCGATGCTCGAATGGGCAGGCGGTCCAATCGACCCGCAGGCGTTCGACCCGTCCGCGATGACGTTCGACAATCCGAAACGAAGATGGAAGCAGGCGTTTGGCGGGAAGTGACGCGCCGAGTCTGGGCTGACCGGGTCGGGTCAGTTGCGTCCGACATCGACTGACGCGGTACACTGCGGACGGCAATCGACATGGAGTTCAGAATCCAACGCGTCCTGACCCAGACGACGTTCGACGACGAAGAGCGGCGCAGACCCGCGTTGCAATACTGGCTCTCCCGGCCGCCCGAAGAGCGCGTGGCCGCGGTCGAGTTTCTCCGCAGGCAGGCCGATGGATCTGGCACCCGACTTCGACGAATTCATCGCCTGCTTGACTGCCCGTGGGGTTGAGTTCCTGATCGTCGGCGCCTACGCGCTGGCGTTCCATGGCGTTCCCCGATTCACCGGCGATCTGGACATCCTCGTGCGCCCCACGCCGGATAATGCCACTCGCCTCCTCCAGGCCATCGCCGATTTCGGATTCCCGACCGCAGACCTGGTCCCGGCAGACCTCGTCGATCCGAGGCGCATGCTCGAGTTGGGGCTGCCTCCGGTGCAACTGCACGTGATGAGTGCGATCAGCGGCGTTTCGTGGGAGGACGCGCACGCACACGCGACACGCGGACGATTCGGCAGGCACGACGTGCCCGTCATCGGTCGCAGTGCCCTGATTCAGAACAAGCGAGCGGCGGGTCGACCCAAGGACCTTGCGGATCTCGACGCACTCGGCGAGGCTGGATAGCAGTGCCACGCGGCTCCGTCCTGCACGATCACGGCGCACCTGAAGGTGCGCGGCTACGTACTGAGCACTACACGACGTTCGCGGCTACGTCCGGCAGGCGCGCCCTACCGCCGCAGCGCGCGGCGGAGAGTCGCCTTCGCTTCAGGCACGCGCAGCGCCAGCGCCACCGCGAAGTAGGTGGCGCCGTACGGCAGCAGCACGGCTGCACCCTCGACGATCGGGTGCACCGGCGGCAGTGACAGCTTCACGCCCCACCCAACGGCTGCGCCGGTCAGTGCCGCCGTCCACAACGACACCACGTAGCTGGCCGGCATGCCGGTCGACCCGATGCGGCCGCGCAGCGCCCGGCGCAGCAGGAACATCTCCACCCACCCCGCAAGCCCCGCCGATAGCGTGAGACCGGCCGCACCCCAGCGGGCGCCGATGCCCAGCAGGTGCGGCAGCGGAATCGCGAAGGCGTAGCCGAGCACTGTAGTGATGGTGACGCGGACGAGCGCAAACCGCAGCGGCGTGCGCGTGTCCCTCAGCGCGTAGCACGTCGACGAATAGAGCCGTCCCAGCGTCGAAGCCACAAGGCCGACCGACGAACCCGCCAGGATGGCCCAGACATACTCGGCGTCGCTCGCCGTGAATCGCCCCGTCTGCAGCACGGCGCCCGCCACGACATCGCCCAGCGCGAGGAAAGCCACGGACGAGGGGACGACGAAGAACGCAATGCGCCGCAGCCCCGCATCGAGGCGCTGGCGCACCGCCTCCGCTCCTGACGCATCGAGCGACGCCGCGCCCGCCGCGCCCGCCATCGCCGGCAGTTCCGATGCGGCCACGGCGACGCCGAACAGGCTGACCGGCAGCGTGTACAGCAGCGACGCATTCGTGAGGCCGGTGACGGCGCCGGTCGGCAGCAGGCTGGCCAACAGCGAATCGATGTAGGCGCTCACCTGCACGACGCCGCGGCTGATGAACGCCGGCACGAAGTTGCGCGCAATCGTCCGCACGTGCTCCGACGCGGTGTCGAACGTCAGGCGCAAGTCGGGCGCCACAGCGAACACCACGGGCAACTGCACCGCGAACTGCAAGGCGCTGCCCACCACGGCGCCCCATGCCAGGTACCTCGCCAGCACGGACAGGCTGCTGCCGCCGCCGAAGAACACCAGGGTGGAGATCATCGCGGCGTTCACCATCACCGGTGCGGCGTACGACAGCGTGAACCGATGGTGGCTGTTGAGGATGCCGAGGCACCACGCCGACAGCACCAGCATGCCGGTGCCGGGAAACAGGATGCGGGTGAGCGAGATGGCCAATTCGCGCTTCTCACCGGTGAACCCCGGCGCGATGACCGCAATCAGCACCGGCGTCGCCAGCACACCGGCCAGCACGAGCACGGAGGTGACCACCGCGACCAGCGCGAACACGGCGCCAGCAACGCGGTCGGCTTCCTCGCGCTTCCCTCTCGAGACGAGCGAGGCGTAGACAGGAATGAACGATGCCGACAGCGCGCCTTCACCGAACAGGTTCTGCAGGAAATTCGGGATGCGGTAGGCGGCGTTGAACGCGTCGGCGGAGTCGGACAGCCCGAAGTAGTACGCGAAGACGCGCGCGCGGATGAAACCCGCGACCCGGCTGATGAGAATGCCGGCCGCCACGAAGACGGCGCGATTCACCGCACGGCGGACACCTCGGTCCGCACCCCGGTCCGCACTACGGTCCGCACGACGGCCCTACTCGTCGTCATCGTCGGCCGCCGCTTCGCCAAGCGTGCCGCTGGCTTTCTGCATCAGGTAAGTCTTGATGAAGCTGTCGATGTCGCCGTCCAGCACACGGTTCGGATCGCCCATCGACTCGCGCGTCCGGTGGTCTTTCACCATCTGGTACGGATGCAGGACATAGCTCCGAATCTGGCTGCCGAACGCGATCTGCTGCTTCTCACCGGCAATCGAATCGAGCCTGGCCTGCTGCGCCTTCATCTTCAGGTCGTAGAGGCGCGAGCGCAGCACCTTCATGGCCGACGCGCGGTTCTTGTGCTGCGACCGCTCGTTCTGGCACGACACGACGATGCCGGTCGGCAAGTGGGTGATGCGGATGGCGGAGTCGGTGACGTTCACGTGCTGACCGCCCGCACCGCTCGAACGGTAGGTGTCGACGCGCAGATCCTTCTCGTCGATCTCGACATCGACATCGTCTGGCAGTTCCGGCCAGACGTAGACCGACGCGAACGAGGTGTGTCGCCGCGCGGCCTGGTCGAAGGGCGAGATGCGCACCAGGCGATGGACGCCGGCCTCGGCCGACAACAGACCGAAGGCATAGTCGCCGAGCACGGTGAAGGTGGCGCTCTTCAGCCCCGCTTCTTCCGCCGGCTGATAGTCGATCAGCTCGCGCTTGAATCCGCGCCGCTCGGTCCACCGCAGGTACATGCGGAGCAGCATCTCGGCCCAGTCCTGCGACTCGGTGCCGCCGGCGCCGGGATGGATGGTGATAATGGCGTTCTTGCGATCGTGCTCGCCACCGAGCATCTTCTTGATTTCGCCCGACTGGACGTCCTGATCGAACGCGTCGAGCCCCTGGGCAAGCTCCGCGTCGACCGGTTCGCCGGCCACGAGCCAGTCGGCGAGCACCGACAGGTCTTCGCCCTGCTTGCGCAGCGAGAGGATGAGATCGCGGTCCTGCTCGATGCCCTTGCGGCGCTGCAGGATCTTCTGGGCTTCGACCTGGTCCTTCCAGAATTCTGGAGCCGAGGCCCTGGCTTCTATGCGGGAGAGTTCTTCGTCAGGTTTGGCAGCCTCAAAGATAGCTACGCAGATCGGCAGC
>JBKJMH010000352.1:0-7638 GCA_046596625.1 Vicinamibacterales bacterium
AAACGTCAGTGCCGCTCGCCTGAAGCAGTTCTACGCCGACTGGTACCGGCCCGACCTGATGGCGGTGATTGCCGTCGGCGACTTCGACCCGGCGGTGGTCGAGCGCATGGTGGTGGCTCACTTTGCCCGCATTCCTGCGCGCCTGACGCCCCGCCCGCGCCCGCGCTTCACCGTGCCTCCACACACCGACACGTTGTACTCGCTGGTGGCAGACCGCGAGGCCCGTGGCACGACGGTCAGCGTCTACAGCGTGAAGCCGGCGGGCGACCAGCGCACGGTTGGCACCTACCGCGATCAGATGGTGGAGCGGCTCTTCAGCCGATTACTCTCGAACCGCATGGACGAAGTGGCGCACGGCCAGGATCCGCCGTTCCTCGCGGCCGAAACCTCGCGCGGCCTGCTGGTGCGATCGGCCGTGGCCACGACGCTCGTCGGGCTGGTTCCCGACGGCGGCGCCGAGCGCGGCCTGGCGGCACTCTTCACGGAAGTGGAGCGTGTCATCCGCCACGGCTTCACCCAGACCGAGCTCGATCGCGAGAAGCTCGACTTCATCCGCTATCTCGACGCGGCACTGCTCGACAAAGACAAAACACCGTCCGGCCCGCTTGCCGATGAACTGGTGCGGCACGTGGTGCAGGACGAGCCGGTGCCCGGCATCATCTACGAGCAGGCGATGGCGCAGCAATTCCTGCCCACCATCTCGCTGGCCGAGATCAACACCCTCGCGAAGACATGGATTCCCGAGGGCGACCGCGTGGTGGCCATCACCGCGCCCGAGCGCGCCGGGCTGGCCCTGCCGACACCCGCCCGCCTCTCGGCCGCCATCAGCGCCATCAACCGCGCCACTATCACGCCCTATGTCGACCGCGTGAACAGCCAGCCGTTGCTCGCCCAACTCCCCGCACCCGGCCGTGTCGTCCGCGCGACGACGCGCGAGGCGATTGGCGTGACGGAGTGGCAGCTGTCGAACGGCGTCCGCGTGCTGGTGAAGCCGACGCCGATCAAGGAAGACGAGGTGCTGTTCCGCGCCATCAGCCCGGGCGGTACCTCCATCGCCAGCGACCAGGACCTGATTCCGGCGGAGACGGCCGAGCAGGTCGTGGCCGAAGGCGGCATCGGTGCGTTCTCCCGCGTCGACCTGCCGAAGGTGCTGGCCGGCTCGAACACGGCGGTGGCGGCCGACATCGGCGACACCGACGAGGGGCTTCGCGGCGGGGCGGCCAAGGCCGACGTCGAGAAGATGTTCCAGCTGATCTACCTCACCTTCACGTCGCCGCGGGCTGACGCGGCGCAGTTCGAAGCGCTGAAGGCGCGGTTGCGTCCGATGCTCGCCAACCAGCAGGCACGCCCCGACGCAGCGTTCCGGCAGGCGCTCATCTCGGCGCTGACAAACGACCATCCGCGTGCCCGTCCGCTCACGGCCGCCGCTGTGGATCAGATGAGCCTGGAACGCTCGATGGCGTTCTACAAGAACCGCTTCGCCGACGCGAGCGACTTCACCTTCGTCTTCGTCGGCAGCATCGACCTCGACGCCCTGAAACCACTGGTCGAGCGCTACCTCGCCAGCCTGCCATCGCTTCGTCGCACCGAAGCCGCCATCGACCGCGGCATTCGTCCGCCGGCAGCGGTGGTGGAACGTCAGGTGGTGAAAGGTGTCGACCCGCGCAGCCAGGTGGCCATCGTCTTCAGCGGCGCATTCGAGAACACGCCGGCGAACCGGCTGCTCATCAAGACGATGAGCGAGATGCTGGGCGGCAACCTGCACCGCACGCTGCGTGAGGAACTGGGCGGCACCTACGGTGTGACTGTCGAACCGAACTTTCACAAGTTCCCGACGCCGCAGTACCAGGTCTCCATCGGCTTCAGTTGCGACCCGTCGCGCGTGACGGAACTGACTAACGCTGCGTGGCAGGTGATTCGTGAATTCACCACGGACGGTCCATCCCCAGACCACCTGGCCGGTGTACGGGCGGCGCTCGACCGCGACCTGGAGACCGGATTCCAGGAAAACATCGACCTGCTGAACGAACTGATGACCAGCGTGGAGAACGGCGAGGATGTGGCCGATGTCTTCAACCCGCGACCGCTCTACAACCAGCTCACGACGTCGGGTCTGCGACAGGCGGCCCGCGACTATCTCGACCTGAAGCGCTACGTGCAAGTCACCCTGCGTCCCGAGTCAAAGTAGGCACGGCCATGGAACTCGAGACCGCGACGCTCCGCTGCAGTTCCTGCGGCGCACGCTGCGAACCGACTCGTTCGTTCTGCAAGCGCTGCGGCAGCGCGGTGTTCGTCGACGACGCCGTGTACCGGCGACTGAGTCAGATGCCGGACCTCGAGCACAGCGGCTCGCAGGGGGTTTCCGCATCGGTCTCAGGCCCCACGACGGTGGCTGTCCCACAAGCCGTGCGTCGCCCCGCACGACGCGGCGCGGTGCAACAGGCACCCGCGGCGGTGGTGGCCAATGCGGGCTGCATCGGCTCGCTCGTCCGCTGGGCGGTGTTCGTCGGGATTGCCTACTACGCGCTCAATGTGTTCGGGCTGTGGCCGGATGTGCGGAATGCGGCAAACGGCCTGCTCAGCGGCGACCGGACGGAACTGTCGGCGCTCGTGGACCGGCTTCGCGGACTCGGCGGGTCATCGACCGGGACCGTAGATGGCGCCGAGCAGTCGCCAGCCTCTGAGGCAACTGGGAACGGGCTCATCACGCCGCCGGTCGTGACGAACC
This sequence comes from Vicinamibacterales bacterium, assembly GCA_046596625.1. GTDB lineage: Bacteria > Acidobacteriota > Vicinamibacteria > Vicinamibacterales > CAVVIG01 > CAVVIG01. The sequence goes on from JBKJMH010000352.1 coordinate 2,729, forward strand.
GCGTCGCGGCACGTTACCCGGCTGAGGCCTTTGCCCGCGGCATCCAGGGCACGGTGGTGCTGCGCGTGACGGTCGAACCGGATGGTGCGGTGTCGAAGGTCGAGGTCATCCGCTCTGTCGACACGCAGTACGGCGTGGACGACGCAGCGGTGGCAGCCGTGCGCGGATGGACGTTCGCGCCGGGCCAGCAGGGCGACGAGCGCGTGCGTCTGGCCACGACGGTCTCCGTGCGATTTGCAACCGCGCCGACGCCCGGCCCTGCGCCAGCATCTCGGTAGAGCGTCTCCGAGGCGGTCAGCGCACCTGACCAGCCTCCGCCAAGGCTACGGCGGTCCGCTGAAGCATCGCGAAGGCGGAAGGTGCGCGGCTACGACGTGCTCACCGCCCGGACTTACGTCGGGTCCTGCTCACCCGTGCGGATGCGGTAGCTCCGCTCGACCGGCAGCACGAAGACACATCCATCGCCGACCTTGCCGGTGCGCGCGGCAGCGATGATGTCGGCGGTGACTGCGGCACGCAAGTGTTCGGGGACCACCGCTTCCACTTCCATGCGCGGGAACATGGACTGCTGGTACTCCTGCCCGCGGTAGTGTGACCTCGCGCCCCGCTGCCCGCCAACCCCTCTGACCTCGGTGACGGTAAGGCCGGGCACGCCCGCGGCGTTCACCGCCTCGCGCACGACGTCAACCTTGTCGACGCGCACAATCACCTTCAGCAAGCGCATCGGCAGATCGCGCCGCACGCTGCGGACGACACGCCCGAAGCCCGACACTTCCTGCGTTGCCGGATCATTCGACACGATGCACCTCCGCAAGGCTGTCGGCGTAGGTGAGGGAGAGCACGGCGTAAGCCGTCGCGGCGTCGCTCATGAATCTGGCAGCGTCGGCCGCCGGGTCGCGCTGCTTGTTGAGCGAGACGGCGTGCCACTCGCCGGTCTTCGGATCCTGGTGCGCCCGCAGCCATGCCAGGCCCCTCGCCAGACGAGCATCGGTGACCGGTACGCCGGCCGCCTGCAGCGCCAGCGTGGCGAGGCCGGTGGCGTAGCCGTCGCTGGCGGTGTCGAGTTCGGTCTTGTCCACCCGTGCGTAGGTGCCGAGTTTCGCGGTGGCCCAGCCACCATCCGGCTGCTGCGCCATCAACGCGTCGTCGAGCGCCACCGCATGCTGCTCTGCGGTGAGCAGCCCCTGAACGCTGCCCGATGCCCAGAGTGCCATCAGGCGGTTCAAGGTCGACTCGCGCGCGAACTGTTTCTGGAAGTAGCCGCGCAGTGCATCGACGTTGGCGCGAATCTCCGGGCCGTCGACGTACCGGCCCGGGGCTGCGCCAACGGCCAGTGCCGCAAGCGACGCACCAAGGTACGGCGAGTTCGGCGACTCCCACGGTTCGTAGTTGAAGTTCAGCCAGGTCCACGCTCCCGCGTTCGGCCCCACCTTCATCTGCAACCCCCACATGGTCGACAACGCCACCTGCCCCTCCTCGCTCATTCGACCGGCTGCCGCATCGCGCCGGCTCAGCACCAGCGCGTTCATTACCGCTTCGATCGCGCGCGACTCACTCGTCTTCGGAATGCCACGGGTCTGGTCTGGATAGAACGGTTCTGCCGCCGCACCCAGGCGCAGGCGCGTCAGCAGGTTGTCGACGATGCGCGGCTCGGCGACCGAGGGACGCGGCTCGTGTAATGCGGTGCGCAGCGCCGGACGTGCCAGCGCGTACGGAAGCGTCGTGTGACACGACATGCAGAAGGTGCCGTGGTCGCGCGCAGCGCTGGGCCAGGTGCTCCACCAGATGGCGCGGCCGTCGAGATAGTCGGCCGCTTTCGACGGACTCCACCCCTGCGGCTCCTCCGCCGCGGCGCGCACGGGCACAGCGCCGTTCAGCGCCAGGCACAACGTCGCCACGAGCGGCACCGCGAGCGCGGCGACGCTCGTCAGTGTGTAGCTGCCGACCTTGAGGTCGGCCTCGACGTTGCGGACCTGAAGGTCCGCGGCTACGCCACGTCGAGTCGGAAGGTCCGCGGCTACGCCACGTAGAGTCGACAGGCGCGCGGCGACGGCACGCAGGATCGACAGGCGCGCGGCGAGGGCGCGTAGGACCACGGCCAGCGCCGCGGTGCGAAGAACTGAGGGGGTATAGGTCATAGGTCAGGTGTGGACAGAGCAAGCACAAGGCCACGGACGCCCAGCAGAACCGAAGACAATTCCCAATGAATCTCCGCGTTCGGCGTGCTGGCTCCAGAGGTCGCCACGACAGAAGCGTCGCGCCGCCGCTCGAGACCGACAGGAATGTGGCGCCCGTTCGCGCACGCCGAGTACACTCCCGTCCGGTGCGGTCAGCCCGACCGCGCTCACTCACGAAGCAGGTCGTGTTCATGCGCATCTACCAGAGTGTCACTCGCGTGCCAGGCGGAATGATGGTGGTGCCGCTCTTCCTCGGCATGGCGCTCAACACTTTCGCGCCGAACCTGATGAAGATTGGCGGCTTCACCCAGGCGCTCACTGGTGTGGGCTACCCCACACTCCTCGGCATGTACCTCTTTACCGTCGGCACGAAGATGACGTTGCGGGCGGCGCCGAGGATGATGGTGCGCGGCTTCGGCCTGCTGCTCGCCAAGGTGGGGATGGCCACGGTGTGCGCGCTGGCCGTCGAGAGGGCCTTTGGTGGACAGCTGCTCGGCGTCAGCACGCTCGCCGTGATGGTGGCCATGAGCGACACCAACGGCGGCATGTTCCTCGCCCTCACCAGCGTGATGGGCAGCAAGGACGATGCGGGCACCTACGTGCCGCAGAGCATCGAAACCGGGCCGTTCCTCACGATGCTGATCTTCGTCGGCGCCGGACTGGCAGTCATCCCGTGGCTGACCATGGTGTCCGTCGTCGCGCCGATTGTCGTCGGCGCCGCACTCGGCAACCTCGATGATGACGTGCGGCAGTTCTTTGGCTCGCACGAGCCGATCATCGTGCCGTTCATGGCGTTCACGCTCGGCCAGACCATCAACCTCGCGTCGGTGGTCACGGCGGGGCTGCCAGGTCTGGCGCTTGGCCTCACCGTGATCGCGGTCACGGGCGCCGCCTGCATCGCCGCCGATCGACTGCTGGGGGGAAGCGGCGTGGCCGGAGCGGCCGCGTCGAGCACGGCCGGCAACTCGGCGGCCGTGCCACAGGCCGTGGCACTGGCCGACCCTGCTTACATGGCCATTGCCGCCGCAGCCACGGTGCAGGTGACCGCGTCGGTGATCGTCACCGCCATCCTGACACCGCTGCTGACGTCGTGGATGTACCGGCGCGTGCGCAATCAGGCGCGAGCGGCCTTGCCGGACCCGATCGGCGGCGATTCGGCGTCCAGCACAACGTCCGGGTTGTTGCGCTGAAAGTAATTCAACTCCCACTCCGATTCGAAGAGGATGACCGGCCGACCCAGCCGATCGACCGCCACCACGCTCGACCCGCCCGGGCGCACGCCGGCGCCACCGCCGACCCAGCGTGCCGCCACGTAGTTCAGCGGCTCGACATCGGCGGCCACGCCGTACTCGCTGCGCAGCCGGCTCGCGATGACGTCGTACTGCAGCGCGCCGACCACGCCAATCACCGGCTCGCGCTTGCCGGCCGACATGTAGAAGACCTGCATCAGCCCTTCCTCTTCGAGCTGCTGCAGCCCTTCGTCGAACTGCTTGTAGCGCGTGTCCTTCAGGCGTACGCGGCCAAAGTGCTCGGCGGGAAAACGCGGCAGTTCCGGGAAGCGCAGCGGCGGGCCGGCGTGCACGGTGTCGCCGATGCCGAGTTGTCCCGGGTTCACGAGGCCGATGATGTCGCCGGCGTAGGCGACGTCGATCGTCTCGCGATCGCGCCCGAAGAACCGGTAGGCGCGCGAGGCGCGCAGTGCCTTGCCAAGGCGGCTGTTGGCGAGGACCATGTCCTTCTCGAAGCGGCCCGAGCAGACCCGGATGAACGCAATGCGGTCGCGGTGTCGCGGGTCCATGTTCGCCTGGATCTTGAAGACGAACCCGGAGAAGCGATCGTCGGTCGGTTGCACCGTGCCGGCATCACTCGCATGCGGCTGCGGTGGCGGCGCGAAGTCGACCAGCGCCTGCAGGAACGGCTCGAGGCCGAAGTTGGTGAGCGCGCTGCCGAAGAACACCGGCGTCTGCAGCCCGGCGCGGTACTCCTCGAGGTCGAACGGCGTCCCCACTTCGCGAATCACCTGGAGCGACTCGCGGAACTGCGCGTAGAGGTCGTCGCCGATGATCTCCTTCGCCGCGGGATCGTCGATCGATGACAGGTCGACCGGCGCCCGGTATTGCCCCTGCGCCTCGCGCTCGTAGCGCAGCAGCGTGCTGGTCCGCAGGTCGTAGACGCCGCGGAAGCGCTGGGCGTCGCCGATCGGCCAGTTCGCCGGCGCCGCGGCAATGCCGAGCGTGCTCTCGATGTCGTCGACGAGCTCGAGCGGGTCTTTCGCGGGCCGGTCGAACTTGTTGACGAAGGTCAGGATCGGCAGGCGGTGGCGACGGCAGACCTCGAACAGCTTGCGAGTCTGGGGCTCGACGCCGTTGGCGGCATCGATCACCATCACCACGCCGTCGGCGGCGATGAGCGCGCGGTAGGTGTCTTCGCTGAAGTCGTTGTGGCCAGGAGTGTCGATGATCGACAGCCGCTTGCCCTGCAGTTCGAACTCGAGGGCGGCAGACGTGATGGAGATGCCGCGCTGCTGCTCCATCTCCATCCAGTCCGAGGTGGCGGAACGTCGCCCGGCACGCGCACGTACGGCACCGGCCAGTTCGATGGCGCCGGCGTACAGCAGCAACTTCTCGGTCAGCGTCGTCTTGCCGGCGTCGGGATGGGAGATGATCGCGAAGGTTCGGCGCCGCGCCACCTCGCGCTCGATTTCGGCGTTCAGCGGCGCGGCGCTGTGACGAG
>JBKJMH010000360.1:0-21738 GCA_046596625.1 Vicinamibacterales bacterium
CCGGATGTCGGCCGACGGCAACCTGGTGTTGCTCGAGCAGCAGGATCGAACCCTGTGGGACCGGGCGCAGATTGCTGAAGGCGTGCGGCTGGTCGAGCGGGCGCTGCGGTCACGGCGAGTTGGCCCCTATGCGTTGCAGGCCGCGATCGGCGCCCTGCACGCCGAAGCGTCCTCGTCTGCCGCAACCGACTGGGCGGAAGTGGTCGGACTGTACGACGTGTTGTTGCGTGTGGAGCGTTCGCCGGTCGTCGCGCTGAACCGCGCGGTGGCGGTGGCGATGCGCGACGGCCCGGCGGCGGGCCTGCGGCTGATCGACGCCCTGGCCGAGCAGGGCGAACTGAAGGACTACCGGCTGCTGCACGCGGCGCGTGCCGATTTGTGCCGGCGTCTTGGCCGTCGCGCCGAGGCACGGCAGGCCTATGAGCGCGCCCTGGCCCTCACGCGGCAGGAGCCCGAGCGGCGGTTCCTCGAGAACAGGATCCGCGAAGTCGCAGACTGAAGGCGGGGAGGCCACTGATGAAGTACTTGTGTCTGGTGTATCTCGAGGCGGAGAAGATGCGGGCGGTGCCCGACGCGGAGTGCGTGGCGTGCGGGAACGACCTGCGCGAGCGCGGCGTGCTCGTCGCGGCCGAGGCCCTGCAGTCGATTGAGACGGCCACCACCGTCCGTGTGCGTGACGGCCGCGCCACCATCACTGATGGTCCATTCGCCGAAACGAAGGAGCAGTTGGCCGGCTTCTATCTCATAGACGCCGCCAATCTCGATGAGGCGCTGCAGTTGGCGATGACGATCCCGCCGGCACGTGAGGGTAGTGTCGAGGTGCGGCCCGTGCGTCAACTCGACGTGTAGCGGGCACGGGAAAGGCGGGCACGGGAAAGACAGTGGCGCCCCGCTGGCCCCGACGATAGAATGAGAGGTCTTCATTTCTGGAAACGCGTGTCCGACGTCCACTCGACCCTCATTGTTGGAGCCGGCCCGGCCGGACTGACCACGGCCTATGGGCTGGCGGGTCGCGGCGTGCCCGTCACCGTCCTCGAGGTCGACGTGCAGGTGGGCGGCATTTCGCGCACGGTCGAGCACGACGGCTTCCGCTTCGACATCGGCGGGCATCGCTTCTACACCAGGAGTGAAGCGGTCAATGCCCTTTGGGACGAGCTGCTCGATGAAGGGTTCCTCACCCGCGAGCGCATCTCGCGCATCTACTACGGGCGCCAGTTCTATGCCTACCCCCTCAAGCCGCTCGAAGCGTTGCGGCAACTGGGACTCGTCCAGGCGCTTCGCTGCGTGACGTCGTATCTGCGCGCGCAGGTGACACCTGCCGCCGCTCCGTCGACCTTCGAAGACTGGGTCAGCAACCGCTTCGGTCGTCGCCTCTACGAGATCTTCTTCAAGACCTACACCGAAAAGGTGTGGGGCATTCCGTGCGACCAGATCTCGTCCGACTGGGCGGCGCAGCGCATCGGCCGGCTCTCGCTGGCGTCGGCGCTCTGGCACGCGCTGCCCATGGCCGATTGGTTCGGGCCGCGCGCGAAGTCGCTGACGCAGACCTTCCGCTACCCCTCTCGCGGCCCGGGCCAGTTGTGGGACGCCTGTGCCCAGAAGGTCGAGCGTCTGGGCGGACGCGTGCTGCTGCGGTCGCACGTCGATGCGTGCGAGTGGCGCAACAACGAGTGGGTGGTGTCGTACTCGCGCGAAGACGGCAGCCGCGCACAGGTAACGGCGCGCCACCTTGTGTCGTCGGCGCCGATTGCCCAACTCTCCCGGATGCTCGGGAGTGCGCTGAGCGACGACGCCCGCCAGGCCGCCGCAGGGCTCCGTTATCGCGACTTCATCACGGTCTGCCTGATGTTCGACCGGCCGATGACCTTCGACGATCAATGGATCTACGTCCACGAACCGGGCGTGAAAGTGGGCCGCGTGCAGAACTTCGGCGCGTGGTCCGAGGGGATGCTGCCGTCGCCGGACACCGGCTGCCTCGGGCTCGAGTACTTCTGCCACGAGGGTGACGGACTCTGGTCGATGCTCGACGACGAGCTGATCGCGCTCGGGCGCCGCGAACTCGAGCAGATCGGTCTCTGGCCAGGCGGCGAGGCGCGCACCGGTTACGTGCTGCGGCAGCCCAAGGCCTATCCGGTCTACGACGCGAGCTACGCGGCACGAGTCGATCGGGTGCGGCGAGAGGTCGAAGACCGGTTCCCGACGCTGCACCTCGTGGGCCGGAACGGCATGCACAAGTACAACAACCAGGACCACGCGATGATGACCGGCATGCTGACGGCGAAGAACATCCTCGCTGGGTCGCGGGTCTACGACGTGTGGCGGGTAAACGCCGACGCCGAGTACATCGAAGAGCAGACCATCGAAGCGTCTGGCAGCGCACTGCGCGCGGTGCCGATGCCCATCGCCGCCGACTGAACGCCGCCGGCTCGGCTCGACTCGACCCGGCTCGGTATCGTCGGCGTCAAGATGCAATCATAATTCGCCATGCCCACCGCGCTGCCCGTGCGCCCGGTTGGCCCTCCACGGGTGGTACTCATGTTCAAACGTCGCTTCTGGTCGTCCGCCTGCCTCGCAGCCGGCATCGTCGTCATGACCGCGTCCGCCCTGATGGCCCAGCCGCAGGCGCCGGCTGACGCGTCTGCGCAACCGCCCGAACACGACCATGCAGCGATGATGGCCGAGCAGGAACAGGCGTCGCGTGGCTGGAAACCGATGTGGGATGGGGTCGTCTTCGGCACCTTCGTCAAGCAGACCGGCGTTCGCGGCGACTCACAGTTCCGCTCACAGAACTGGCTGATGCTGATGGCGCACCGGACAGTGGGCACTGGCACGCTGACCCTGAGCGGCATGTTCAGCGTGGAGCCGGCAACAGTGGGCGCGGCAGGCTACCTCGAACTCTTCCAGCACGGCGAGGCCTACAAGGGGCTGCCGGTCGTTGACGCGCAGCACCCGCATGATGCGTTCATGCAGCTCGATGCGGCGTTTGCGCAGCCGATTGGCAAGACTACGCTGCTGATCTCCGGCGGTCCGGCGTCGTCACCGGCGCTCGGGCCACCGGCGTTCATGCATCGCCTGTCGGCAGCCGAGAATCCGACCGCGCCGCTGACTCATCACACGTTCGACTCGACCCACATCACCTTCGGCGTCGCGACGCTCGGCGTTCGCCGCGGCTGGTTCACCCTGGAAGCCTCGGCGTTCCAGGGGCGGGAACCCGATTGGAAGCGATGGGACCTGAACCTGGGCAAGTTCGACTCGGGGGCAGCGCGTCTCACAGTGCGACCGCATCCCGAAGTGGAATTCCAGATCTCGCGCGGTCGCCTGATTCAGCCGGAGGAACTCGAGCGGGGAAACCAGAACCGGACGAACGGGTCGTTGTCGTGGACCCGCATCCATGCGGACGGCGGCTTCACCGCCATCACGCTGCTCTCCGGCCGCGTGTCGCGCACCTACAGCTGGACCGGAGCTTTCCTCGCCGAGGGCACGCACTGGATGGGGAATACTGCCGTGTTCGGGCGCTACGAGGGGACCGGCGTCGAGAGCGAACACCTGCTGTTCCCGGGCTTTGTGCACTCGCCGCATCCGGGGGAACTGGTCGACAAGCTGCACGCGGTGACGACCGGAGTGACGCGTCGCCTCTTCAAGCAGGCCGGCTTGGATATCGCGCTCGGTGGCGACGTCACGTTCTACAGGGTGCCGGACCGCTTGCTCGAGGCGTATGGGTCACGTCCGGTCGGGGCGCACGTGACGCTGCGGATTCGTCCACTGCGGTCCGCCCCGATGACCATGGACCACACCATGCCGGCCGCCCATCAGCACTGACCGGCAGTACGTAGCTGCCGACCTTCAGGTCGGCGTGTCGCGGGCCTGAAGGCCCGCAGCTACGTACTGAACGGACTAAGTCGGCGGCGCCGGCTATTTCGAGCCGGTAAAGTTCGTCGAGATGGTGCCGACGCCACCCGGGCAGCCGATGGTGACGGTAATCCCCTCGGTGCCGCTGATGCTGCGGCCATCGCCGGTCACCCGGCCGCTGATGCCTCCCGTGAACTCGTGCGGGTAGATGACGTTGGTGATCCCGCTGCCGGACCCCGCGAACGCTCCGCTGCCGTCGATCGAGCCGCGGTAGGTCCGAGTAATCCCTCGTTCCACCATCGTGATGACCAGGTCGTTCTGGCCGCCGCTCAGTGTCACCGTGCCCGACGTGCCCGGCGTGATATTCGAGCAACTGTTCTGGGTGGTGGAGAGGGTCACACCGTACGTGCCGAGATAGGGCGGCGGCGGTAGTTCCTTCATCTGGAGGTCGCGCCGCGTATCGGCGGTGAGCGACACCGACTGTTCGAGCGGCTCGTAGCCGTCGCGCGTGATGCGGAGGCCGAACGTGCCCTCGAGGAGCGTGGGGATGCTGTAGTAGCCGTTGGCGTCCGTGGTGGTCGTGCGGCCGTTGTTCGTGCTGCCGACGACGAGCACGGTCGCGCTGCCCAGCGCGCGCCCATTGCGGCCGTCGCTCACCACGCCGAACAGCGTGAAGTTGCCGAGCGGACGTCCCGCGACGGTCACGCGCACGGCGGCCTGCACGATCGTCGACGTGCTCTGCTGGGTGTAGGCGACCTTCACCTCGCAGGTGCCGGCGCCGACCAGCTTGAGTTGCCCGGCTGCGCTGATCGCGGCGACCGTGGCGTCGGTGCTGCTCCACGTGGCCTGCGTGGTCAGCGTCTGCGAGGTCGCATCGGAGAACGTCACGAGCGCCGTCAGCGGGAACTCATCCCCGATCGTTCCCTCGGAGCCGCCCTGGATGACCACGCTCTTCGGCACGACCGGTGCCGTCTGGACAGGGGTCGGTTGCGTCGGTCCGATGCTGCCGCCACAGGCCACGGACAGCCCGAGCAGGTTCAGCGCGACGAGGATTTGTAGGCGACGAGACGAAAGAATGGTCCGAAGCATAACGCGACCTGCTGGAAGAAAGGGGCGGGGACGCAGCGATTATACAGCCGCGCCAGCAGCGCGCGGCGTCGCGTGAAGCCGGCAAATGACGCCGCCGGCACCAGCGGCGCATGGACACTGCAGGTCAGTTCTCCCGACTGGCACACCGTGCGCACGAGTTCCGGATAACTGAACAGGAATATCGATCGGTACGAGAGGCCGCTGCGCCATTCGGCATACCGGCGCTGCCATCGTCGTGGCAGCCACCCCACCCCCCAGACGTTCACGTGCGGTTCGGCGGCAAGGCTGAAGCGGTTCGGCGTCGACAACGCCAGGCAACCGCCAGGGGCCAGCACCCGGGCGATTTCCGCCACGTACGCGTCGCGCCCAGCGACGTGCTCGATCACATCGAGTGACACGACGCCGGTCACGGCGTGGTCCGCCAACGGCAGCGCCTCGCCGAACGCCGCGGCCAGCACCGTCGTTCCACCCTGTTCCCGCACGAACGCGCGCGCAACCACGAGCCACGCCAGCGACACATCGATGCCGATCATCGCGCGCCCGGTGCCGGCCGCAGCAGCCAGCAGCCCGCCGGCGCCGCAGCCGAGGTCGACGAGGTCGCCGCTGGTGGTGAACACCGGGCGGAGCCAACTGGTGACGTCGCCGAGCAGGTGTGACGGCGCCTCAGCGACGATGTGGGTATAGCGTGCGGCGCGCTCCTCGGTCCACGCCGGCCGAGCCCCGAAGACGTGCCGGGCGAGACGCGCGCCCGAGGCGTCTGGCATGGCAAGCAGTTGGAGCGCGAGTGCGACGTCCGCCTCGATATCGATCCACGCCTCGCCGCCCATCCGGAAATCGACGATCCCGTCGTAGTGCGGATAGCGGCGCTCGCAGCGCACACACCGGGCGTCGTCGCCGGCGACGGTGATTGCGCCGTGACAAGCCGGGCAACACCAGGGCAGCGGCGCGATCGAGACGGGAGAAGCCAGAAGGGTCACGATGGCTGTGAGATTGTTGAGTCGTCGTGCTGATGTGGATACGATACGGGCGGCCGCGTGTCCCACCCTGTCAATGATTCTATCCGACTGATTCCGCTGAATCGTCGAGTCTCGGTCGTGGTCACCGCACACGGCGGGTTGCCCGAGCAGTTCCGCTGCCTCGGCGCAATTTGCGCGTCGGCGCCGCCGCACGAAGTCATTCTCGCCGACGGGGGCGACACCGATCCCACACTCACCATTCAGGCCGCGTTCCCTGCGGTGACGGTGCTGCATGCGCCCGGTCACACGGTGCCGCAGTTGCGGTGGGCGGCGGCGCGTCGTGCGACCGGCGCGATTGTGGTGGTCACTGAAGCCCGGATGGTGCCGGTGCAGGGATGGTGGCGTGCTTTCGCCGACGCGCATGCGCGCTGGCCCAGCGCCCGTGTCGTCGGCGGGGTCGTCAGCATCGCTGTTGACGCGTCAGACTTCGATCGCGGCCTCTACCTGAGCGAATACGTGGCGTTCGCGCCAGGCGTGGCGATGGGCGAGGCATCGATGCTGTCGAGCGGCAACCTGTCGTACACACGCGCCGCGCTGCTGGCCGAATGCGATCTCCTCGACCGCGGCGCATGGGACCACGCGCTGTTCGCGCGGTGGCGCGGTGCGGCCGGCGCCATTCGGCAGGACCGGGCAGAGGTGGTGTTCATCAACGGGATGAGCGTCGAGCAGGCGCGAACGATGCGCTCCACCTTCGGGCGTGCCTACGCCGCAGACCGCGCGAGTCGGAAGCCGGCCTGGTGGCGCGCGCTGCTCGGTGTGGCCGCGGCGGCGCTGCCGGCGCTGCTGACGGCACGGGCCGTGGCGGCCGCGCGACGCTACCGGAGTCCGGCGCTGACGCTGGGAGCGGTCGCCTGGCTCGTTGCGTTCAACGTCGACTGGGCCGCCGGCGAAGCGGTTGGCTACCTGACCGGGCGCGCGCGCCGGCGTGAGGCGCCCGGTGGCTGAGTCTGCGCTGTCATTCGTCTGCCCGCGCTGCCGGGGACCGCTCGCGACCTCGATAGACGCGTACCGATGCGGTCCCTGCGATCGCCTCTATCCCATCATCTGCGGCGTGCCCGACTTCAGGCTCGAACCCGATCCCTACATCGGCCTGGCGGAGGATCGAGCCAAGGCCGTGCGTCTCTTCGAAGCGGGTCGCACGCGGTCCTTCGAGCAGTTGGTGCGCTACTACTACAGCATCACGCCAGACGACCCACCGGACCTCGCCGAGCAGTGGACGCGTCATCACCTGGCGGAGGAGGCGATTGCCGACGCGCTGTTGACCGCGGCGTGCCTCGGCGACGGTGGTGGGCGCGTCGTGCTCGATCTCGGCTGCTCCACAGGAGGGCTGGTCGTGGCGGCGTCGCGCCGGCGGTGGCAGGCAACAGGCGTTGATGTCGCACTGCGCTGGCTCGTCGTCGGGCGGAAGCGTCTCGAGGAGGCGGGCGTGACGGGGGTGCTGGTGTGCGCCAACGCACAACACCTGCCCTTGCCGGCCGGCTGCGTCGATGCCGTCACGGCGAACGATCTGCTCGAGCACAGCGGCAACCCGGCGGGTGTGCTCACCGAGGCGCATCGCGTGTCGAAGGCAGGCGCGACAGCGGTGGTGACCGCCAACAACCGGTATGCGCCGCTGCCGGAGCCGCAACTGAAGGTATGGGGCGTGACGCAGATGCCGCGCCGGTGGCAGGCGCGGTTCGTGGCCTCGCGGCGACCCGACCTGCATCGCTATCGGATGATTGTGCCGTCAGCCCGCGAGTTGGCGCGCTGGCTCGTCGACGCGGGGTTCGAGGCGGTGCGGGTGGAGCCTGCACCCTTGGTCGCACCGCACTGGCAGCACGGTGGTCTGGCCCGGGCCCTGGCGTTCTACAACGCCGCGCGTCGCCTGCCGGTCATTCGTCCGTTGCTGCTGCTGGCTGGGCCGCGGTTGTGGGGGCAGGCGGTTCGGTCCGCCACGCCCGTCCGGCGATGAACGCGCGTGCCAGCTGCGGCGGCTGAAACACAATGCTCGGCCACAGGAAGACCTCGTTGGTGCAGTAGCACTCCGAGGCGGCAATCGACCGTCGCAGGGCGCGCGCGGTGTCCGAGTTCCAGATCTCGGGGAAGGTCTGCTGGCGGAGGTTGCCGATCGGCGCGTGCGTCTCGCAGACGCTGACATCGCCGTTCGAATAGACCACGCCCGAGAGCACGCCGGCCTTGCACGGCACCACCTGACGCTGCGTTTCGGCCGTGCGCGTCTTCGCCCACTGCAGCATCGGTTCCACGGACGAGCCGTAGCGTCCTTCTTCCCGGCCTGCCCAGATGCGCCGCACATCGTCGGCGAGCCGGGTGTACTCGGCCAGGGCAGGGCCTTGCAACGACGGGTTCTTCCGGTCGCCCCGGATCATCGCCAGGTTGTGGTGATCGATGTGCGAGCAGCGTTGGTACAGGAACGCAGACAGGCGCCGGATCTCGTCGATGTTGTCCCCGGTGGCAGTGGAGATGGCGTGCAGCCGCAGGCGCGGGTCGCGCTGCTGCACGGCGACAAGCGCGTCGTAGGTGTCCATGGCGCGCGCGAACGCGTCCTTCATGCCGCGGAAGCGATCGTGGAATTCAGGGAGCCCGTCGAGCGAGAACTCGATGGCGATGAGATCGAGCGTCGGCTCCTGCAGCACCCGTTCAACCGCCGCCACCGTCCGGTCCGCGAATGATCCGTTGGTGGGCACGTAGATCTGGCGCACGCCGTTGTGCCGAATGAACTGACTGCAGATTTCGCCAAACTCCTTGCGGAGGAAGGGTTCGCCGCCAGAGAGATTCAAGGTGTCGATCGAACCCAGACTTTCGGACAGCGCCACCAGTTCCTCGAACGTGAGGTCGTCGCGCCGGTTCAGGTTGCGCCAGTAGAAGCAGTGCTCGCAGGTCTGGTTGCAGATCGAGTTGATGAACAGGATCAGGAACGGGGGCGTGCCCGGGGCGTCTGGCGGTGCGTAGCCCTTACGGGTGAGGGCGAGGTGACGGCCGAGACGGGCCAAAGTGTTCATCTGGAGGTTCTATCGTAACCGAGCCTCGCCGCTTCGCCGCCACCGCCGCGACATTTGCGGTCGCGGTCAGGTGTGACGCGCCCGGAGTGCGGCCTTGAGGACGAAGGCCGAAGCCAGCAGCAGCACGGCGGCCTCGCCCGCGATGGTGGCGACGGCGGCGCCGGCGAGGCCGAGCCGAGGAATCAGCAGCAGGTTGAGCGCGGCGTTCAGCAGTCCCGCCGTCGTGACGACGGCGAGGTCCTGCCGCTGGCGATGGGTGGCCAGCAGCAGCAGGCGGAAGACCCCGCTGAGCGCTGTGAGCGGAATTGACCAGGCGAGCAACGCGAGGACAGGGGCGGCGCCGCCGAAGGCCGGCCCCGCTGTGAAGACGATCAGCGGTTCGGCAAAGCGGTGGGCGAGCGCCGCAATCGTCACGCCGCTGGCGGTGACGAGCAGGGCATGGGCCGCCGCCGTTCGCTGACGCGCGCGGCCGCTCAGCCTGGCCAGCATCGGCAGGAGGGCGGTGCCGAGCGTCGCGTAGCCGAGCAGCGGCAGCGTCAGCAGGCGGTAGGCTGCGGCGTAGAGTCCAGCGCCGAGGCTTGGAAACAGGAAGCCGATGATCAGCAGGTCGAAGTTATAGCTGAGTGTGCGAAAGGCGCCGGAGATCGCAACCGGCCATGCCTGCGGCAGGACCTCGGCCAGGAAGCGTCGCTCGAGGGCGATGCGGGGGCGGCCGAAGCGCCGCGCGTACCAGCCGGCCAGCAGCGCGATGCCGAGCGCCGTGCCTGTCACGAAGGTGAGTGGGACGACGGCGACATCGCCGGGACCGCGAACCAGCGTCAGCACGAGGCCCGCATAGGCCACCTGACTGAGGATAATTCTGGCGGCGACGGCGCGCATATGCTGGTCGGCCTGGAACGCCCAGTTGAAGGAGGCGGCCAGCGGCAGCACCGCGAGCGCATAGCGGGCAAGGAGTGCGCTGACGGAACTTGTGCCCCAGGTCGACACGGTCAGCACGGTCACCCCCGCGAGCAGCAGCAGGGCAATCCCCAGGCGGATGCCGAGCAGGTTCGCGGCAAACCGCGCCCGCGCCGACGGGTCGCGGGCGACGGTTCGCACGGCAATCGTGTCGAGCCCGCCGTCCACCAGCAGTTGCAAATACGAGAAGACGGCCAGCGCCACCTCGATCCGTCCAAAGCCGCTCACACCGAGCGTGCGAGCCAGGTAGAGCGTGACGACGAAACCGACCGCACGTGCCACGAGTTCGCCGCTGGCCAGCGCCGCGAAGCCCGTGCCGACCGTGGCGGCCACACGCCGCAACGGAGTGCCGCCCCCGCCGCGTGTGAAGTAGCGCACGACGCCGATCACGCCAGCCACGCCCGAGTAGAGCTGGTAGAGCAGGTGCAGCGGCACAGCGCGCACCGCGAAGCCGGCGCCACGCACGCGGGCGAGCCATGCGAAGTAGCGTCGGTCGAGAAGGAGGACGCCGCCGAGAGCGGCGAGTCCGGCGACGAATGCGGGCGTCCACACCGGTCCGAGCAGGAACGCCATCAGGGCGACCCAGGTGAGCAGCAGCGACGCCCGGGCCTTGCCCGACAGGTTGAGATCGCCGGCGGTCACGGCGGGGTGCTCGAGGATCAGCTCTGTCCACGGCACGCCGCGATCGAAGACGTCCGTGCTCACGAGCCCGCGCAGGGTCCAGCGTTTGAGATGGGTGACCTGAAGCGACTTCATGAGCACGATCCGATGCCCGGCGCGCCGGAGCCTGTACCCGAACTCGACGTCCTCGATGCACGGGCGTCCGTAGCTTTCGTTGAAGCCACCCAGGCTCAGGAAGATGTCGCGGCGAACCGCGCCGCACCCAGCCCAGAAGGTGAACGCCTCCGGGCGTCCCTGCTGATGGACGTAGTGATGGGTGAGGTTCTTGAACTGCGACACGAGTTGCGGCGCTGACGGCTCGGTGTCGTACGAGCCGAACACAGCCGCCAGGTCGGGGGCCGTTGCGAACTGCTCGCGCACGCGGACCACGGTGTCGGGGCGCACCACGATGTCGGCGTCGATGAACAGGACGACGGGCGAGGTTGCTGCCGCGGCACCCCGGTTTCGCGCCGCGGCGGGCCCGTGCGAGTGGTCGAGCCGAATCGTCCGGAAGCCGTGAGCCTCGGCCCTGGCGGCCACGGCCGCACCGGGGGAGCCGTCATCGACGACGATGATCTCGGCGCCGCAGGCGGCGCCCTGCAGTGCGTCGAGACAGCGATCGAGCGAAGTATCGGCGCGGTGCGCGGGGACGATGACGGCGATCACGGGCGCTGATGTCTGGGGAGGTCAAGGGGCGTCCGCGTCCCGCGATGGAGTGCGGTGAGAACCCGCCGATTATACTGGCTCATCGTGTTACGGGCCGCCCTGATCGGCCTCGGCCGCGTCGCCGAGCGCATTCATCTGCCAGCCATCGTCCAGTCTGGCGCATTCCACCTGGTGGCGGCCTGCGATCCTGACGCTGACCGCCGCGAGCGGATGGCCCGCGCCTTCCAGATCGGCACCACCTACCACGAGCCTGAGGCGATGCTGACGCACGCGCGCCCCGATGTCGTCATCATCGGCACACCGCCGCACCTGCACCTCGAGCACTGCCTGCTCGCGCTGCGGCACGGGGCGCATGTGTTCTGCGAGAAGCCGTTCGTCGAGGCGCCGGCCGACGCCGAGCGTGTGCTCGCGGCGGCGCAGCAGGCGGGGCGCCTGGTGGTGGTGAACAACCAGTATCGCTATATGGCCATGTACCGCGAGCCGGCCCGCAGGCTGGCCGCGGGCGAGTTCGGCCGGCCATTCCTCATTCAGGCCTGGCAGCAGATGTATCACCCGCCAATGAAGGAAACGAACTGGCGGGCGGACCTCGTGCGCTCCACCCTGTTCGAGTTCGGCACGCACGCCCTCGATCTCATCTGCCTGCTGTTCGACGCGACGCCGGTCGCGGTAACCGTGGAGATGCCGAGTCCGGACGCCGACATCGCCGCCGACGTGGTCGTGGTCATGCTGCTGCGCTTTCCGGGCGAGCGCGTCGCAACCGTGGTCCTCAACCGGATCAGTCACGCGCCGCAGCGCTACTTCGAGATGCGGGTCGACGCGGCTCGTGCGTCGCTGCGGTTGTCGCTCGGAGGCGTGGCGCGCGCGTCGCTCGACTGGTCGCCTGCGCTGGGCCGGCCGATAGGTCGCCTGAGCCTGGTGAAGGGCGGAGAGGCCCGGCTGGAACAGGGCGGCCGCTCGCGCGTCATCGCGCGCGAGACGCACACCGCGTTCGCATCCGCGACCGCTGCTCACCTTGATGAATTCGCGGCGCGCATCGCCGCCGGCGATGTCGATCAGCGCGCCCTGCGCCACCAACTTACGCTCATTGGCCTCGTCGACGCCGGGTACGAGTCGGCGCGTACCGGCCAGACGATTCGATTCACCGAGTGAGCGCCACCATGCCGCGCCGCACGCTCGGGATGCCGGTGTCGCTCAGCAAGATTCTGTTGGTTCCGCTCCTGCTCACGGCGCTGCTGCACGGGGCCGTGCTGCAGCGCGCGTGGCCGGACCCGGCGCGCTTCATGGACCTGCCGGACTCGACTGAATACGTCACGCTGGCGTCAAACTTTCTGGATGGACGCGGCTTCTCGCAGAGTACGCGTCCGCCGTTCGAACCCGACCTGCGCCGCACGCCGGTCTACCCGGTCACCCTGGCGGCGCTGTTCGCGGTGGCCGGACGGTCGCCGCGCGTCGGCGCGCTGGCCAACCTGGCGTTCTGGTGCCTCACGCTGGCCGCCGTTGCCCTCGGCATGCGCCGTTGGGGTGTGCGTGGCGCGGCGTCGGCGTGTGCCTGGCTGGCGGTCGACATCACCTCCCTGGTCTACCACCAACTGGTGCTGACGGAGACGCTCTTCGCCCTGCTCGTGATGGGTGTGGTGGCGCTGCTCATCGTGCGCCCCACGCACCGCGTCACCGTGCTTCTGGCCGGAGCCCTGCTCGGTGTCGCCACGCTGTGTCGGCCGATCGCGGTGGTGCTCGCCCCGGCGTTGCTGCCCTGGTTCGCCTGGCGCGTCTGGCGCGATGGTCTCGACCGGCGCGCCGCCCTGCGCGACTACGTCGCAATGAATGTCGTGAGCGGCGTCATCGTGCTGGCCTGGGTGGCGCGCAACGTGGTCGTCGGCGGCGTGGTCACCCTGAGCGCCGTCGGCAGCGTGAACATGTACGTGCATCGGGCCGCGTACGTGCAGGCGACGCTGACCGGCCGCGACGTCGACACGGTGCGTGCGGAACTCGAGCAGGTGTTCGAGCGGCAGACCGCCGGCATGAGCGAGCGCGACAAGATCCGGTGGCTCGACCAGCAGGGAAGCGCGGTCGTCATTGCACATCCCGCCGTCTATCTCGCGTCGAGTGTGGCCGCCCTCGGCGAGATGGTCAGTCCCGACCGGCTGGCGATGTTCCGCCTGCTGGCGATACGGGCCGACGCGTCGAGTGGACGTGTCCTGCTGGCCATCGCCTGGCTGCAACTCATGCTGTTCTACGTGGCTGTCGCGGTGGGTGCCCGCACCGCATGGCGCATGCCCGAGGCGCGCGCGACGGTGGTGCTGGTGGCGGTGGTCTGTGCCTACTTCGTGCTCATCGGCGGACCCGAGACCTACGCCCGCTTCCGGGTGCCGCTGATGCCGCCGCTGGCGCTGCTGGCCGGCTTCGCCTTCGTCCCGGAAGTGCGCGATGACTCCTGAACTGTCGGTGATCGTGGCGGCGGTCGACGGTCGAGTCGAGGTGGTCGAGACGCTGCGAGCCGTACGCGAGCAGCACACGATGGAGCCACTCGAGGTGATCCTCGTGGCAAACCCCGGTCATGCCGGACTCGACCCTGCGGCTGCGATTGTCGGCGTCACGATCGTCGTCTCGGACGTCCCGCGTCTGGTGCCTGAACTGTGGGGTCTCGGCGTCGCCGCGAGCCGCGGCCGGGTCGTGGCGCTCCTCACCGCCGCCTGCGTGCCAGGGCCGCTATGGGCGACAGCGATGCTCCGGCTGCACACGGGTGACGTGGCGGCGGTGGGTGGACCACTGGAACAGCGGCAACCGGCGACGATTGGTGACTGGGCGCTCTACTTCGCGCGTTACGCCGCGTTCATGCCTCCGGCCAGTCCGCGAGACGATGCCGAGGTACCCGGCGACAATGGCTCGTGGAAGCGCGAGGCGATCGCGGCCGACCTCGACGACATTGCCCGGGCCGGGTTCTGGGAAGTGCAGGTGAACGCCAGGCTGCGCGCCCGGGGCCGCCGGCTGGTGATGCGCGACGAGGTGACGGTGTGGCACACGCACTCGTTCGGTATCGGTGCCTTCTGCCGTCAGCGCTGGGAGCATGGCCGCCTGCACGGCCGGTCGCGCGCGGCCAGCGGGACGAGCGCGGCCGTCGCCTGCGCCGCGCCTCTGGCCTGGGGCAGCATGCTGCTTCGCGTCAGCCTCCGGACGCTCGGGCACGGCCGTCATCGCGCGAAGTTCGCCACCGCCCTGCCGGTGATAGCCCTCTTCTACGCCTGCTGGGTAGGCGGCGAAGCGGTTGGGCTGATGCAGGGGCGGAGGTAGCGCCATGCCCGCACTCTCCATCGTCCTCTGCGCCACCGGCGCAACCAGCCTTGGCGAGTCCATGCGCAGCCTGACCGCGCAGACGCGTGATAGCGACATCGAGCGGGTGCTGGTGGCTCGCTTCGACAATCACGGTGTCGATGCCGCGCACGCCGAGGGCTGGCGAGTGGTGCGCGTCGAGCCGTCGCTGACACTGGGGCAGCTGTTCATCCGTGGCCTGCGGGCTACCGCGTCGCCGACGGTGGCCATCACGACCGATCGCTTCGTCCCGGCCACCGACTGGGTTGCGCGTGTGCAGTGGGTGCATGCGGGCGACGGCGCTCCAGCCGTGGTCGCGGGCGGCATCGAGGTGGCGTCGGATGCGCCGTTCGTCACCCGTGCCGTGTTCGGGTGCGAGTACGCGGGACTCGGCGTTGGCGGCGGGGCGACGGCCGCCGTGGCTGCGAATCTCTCGATGTCGCGCGCGGCAGTGGACGCCCTGGTGGCGCGCGCCGGTGCCGAGAGCTGGGACGCCGACTGGAGCCGGTTGTTCGCGGCGGCGGGCATGGTGGTCGCTGCCGATCCGCAGCGCCTGGTGCGTCTGGCCCACCGCTTCAGCGCGCCCGCATTCATGCGCGAGCGCTATCACTTTTCCCGCGCGCTCTCCGGACAGCGCGCGGCCACACGTGGACCCGTGGCCAGGAGCGCGCGGGCCGGCGCGATGCCGCTGTTGCCGCTGGTGCTGGCCGCGCGCTTCCTGAGTACGCTGCGGCGCCTGCCCCAATCCGGCCGCGTGGCCCGCAGCCTGCCGCTGATGCTGTGCTTCACGTTGCCGTGGGCGCTCGGCGACGTCGTCGGTCTCATGCGCGGCCCCGGCACCAGTGCCAGGAAGGTCGGCTGAACGGTGCGCATCGTCGTCGACGGCGGTTCGTGGAGCAACCAGCGCGGGTTCGGGCGCTTTACCCGTGAACTGGTCGGTGCGCTGGCGGCACACGGGCGCCATCAGTACACGCTGGTCGTCGACCCGCAGACCGGCGACGCGACGCTGCCAGACGGGGTGCGCGTGGTGCGCCCGGCGCTGCGCCATGCACCCTCGCGGGCCGCCGCCGCCGACGGCTACCGCGGGCCAGGCGACCTGCTGCGGATGAGCCGTGCCTTGTCGTCAGAACCGGGAGACGTGCTGTTCTTTCCGTGCACCTACACCTACGTGCCGGTGTGGACCTCGAAGTCGATCGTCAGCGGCGTACACGACACGATTGCCGAGCGCTATCCCGCGCTGATCTTCCCGACCGCGCGAGCGCGGCTGTTCTGGACGCTGAAGACCCGCGCCGCACTGGCCCAGTCGGCGCGCATCGTCACGGTGTCGACGCATGCGAGCCGCCGTATCCGGGACACCCACGGCATCAGCGACGCGCGACTGCGGGCCATCACCGAAGCCCCTGCCGCCGTGTTCCGTCCGATCGACGACCCTGGTGCCATCGCGGCGCTGTTCCAGCGGCTGGGCCTGGCGCCAGCCGCGCGGGTGGTCGCCTACGTCGGCGGGCTCGGGCCGCACAAGAATCTCGACCGGGTGATTGCGGCGTTCGCGGCCGTGGTGACCAACCCGGGACTGGACGATGCGGTGCTCGTGCTGGCGGGACACCACGCCACCGACGTGTTCCATTCGGAGGAGGCGTCGCTTCGCGCCCGGGCAGCCGCGCTGTGCGGCAGGCACGTGCTGTTTGTCAGTGGCCTCGCCGACGATGAACTCGTGCTGTTGCTGAACGGTGCACGTGCGCTTGTCCTCGCGTCGCTCGATGAAGGGTTCGGCCTGCCGGCGATCGAGGCGGCCGCGTGCGGCACGCCGGTGATTGCGACGAAGTACAGCGCCATGCCCGAACTGCTGGGCGACGCCGCGCTCTACGTCGACCCGCTCAGCGAGGCGTCGATTGCGGCGGCACTCGAACAGGTGCTCACCGACGACACCCTGCGCGATCGACTGGGGCGTGTGGCGTCCGTGCGGGCGCGCGCCCTGACGTGGCAGCGCGCAGCCGAGACGCTCGAACGGGTGTTCGACGAACTCCAGGCAGAGGGAACCCGCGCATGAGGTTCTGCATGGTCACGACGTTCTTCCCGCCGTATCACATGGGCGGCGACGCGGTGTACATCGCACGCCTGGTGGACGCCCTGGCCCGGCGCGGGCACCAGGTGGACGTGGTGCACGACATCGACGCGTTCCACGCCTCCGGTGGACGCACGCCGCATGCCCCGTACGTGCCGCCGGCGGGAGTGTCGATCTATCCCCTGCGCTCACCGTTCGGGCTGCTCTCGCCGCTGTTGACCCATCAAACCGGACGCACCTGGCTGAAGGGCGCGTTGCGCACACGGCTGGAGCGCGAGCGCTACGACATCGTGCACTTCCACAACATCTCGCTCATCGGCCTCGAGGCGTTCGACTGGGCCGGCGATGCACTCAGGCTGATGACGTTGCATGAGCACTGGCTGGTCTGCCCGACGTCGATCCTCTGGCGCTATGGCCGTGAACTGTGCGACCGCGAAGACTGTGTCCGTTGCACGCTGCAGGCTGGACGGCCGCCGCAGTGGTGGCGCGGCGGCAGCTACCTGCGGTCGCAGATGGATCGGCTCGACGCCGTGATCGCGGTGAGCCGCTTCGTCGAAGGGTCGCACCGGACGCGCGGCTGTGACTGGCCCTTCGAGCAGTTGCCGTACTTCGTGCCGGAGCCACGCGCGCAGGCCGACCTCGCGAGTGCGCCCCGTCCGCATGCGCGGCCATACTTCCTGTTCGTGGGCCGGCTGATTCAGGCCAAGGGTGTGCACACGCTGTTGCCGGCGTTCAGCGGCAGCGACGGTCCCGACCTGGTCATCGCCGGTGACGGCGACTACGCGGGCGAACTGCATCGCCTGGCGCAGGGGCTGCCCCGGGTACACTTCGTCGGCCGGCAGCAGCATGATGCGCTGCAGCTGCTCTACCACCACGCGCAGGCGGCGCTGGTGCCGTCGCTCTGCTACGAAACGTTCGGCATCGTGATCATCGAGGCGTTCGCGGCGGGCACGCCGGTCATCGCGCGCGACCTCGGCGGACTCTCAGAAGTGGTGACCGAGTCCGGCGGCGGCTTGCTGTTCACGAACGACGACGAACTGCGCGCGGCCATCGCGCGCCTTGGCGCCGATCCGGGGCTGCGCCAGCAACTGGCGGCCAACGGGGCGCAGGCGCTGCGCGAGCGCTGGTCGGAAGCGCCGCACATCAACGCGTATATGGCCATACTCGAGCGCGCCCGAACCCGACGCGCCAGTAGCAGCAGGGGAGCAGGGCAGTGACCGCGCTTCCGGTGCTGACCTACCACGCCCTGACGGACGACCACTCGCCGCTCGCCGTGACGCCGGCGCGATTCAGGCAGACGATGACGCGTCTGGCGCGCGACGGATGGCGCACGTTGAACGAGCGCGAGGTGCAGGCAGGCCTTCAGGCAGGCAGCTGGCCGCCGCGCAGTTTCGTCGTGCACTTCGACGACGGGTTCGCCAGCGTTGCGCAGCACGGCTGGCCCGTCCTCCGCGCCCTGGGGTTCACGGCCACGGTCTTCGTCGTCGGCGGGTGGGTGGGTCGCACCAACGACTGGCCGACGCAACCAGCTGGCGTGCCACGCTGGTCGTTGATGACGTGGGACGACCTCGCCGGCCTTGCACGTGACGGAGCCACCGTGGCCGCGCACACCATGAACCATCCGCGCCTGCCGCAGCTCACGGTCGGACAGCAATCGGACGAGATCGCCCAGTCGATCGAGGTGATCGAGCGCCGGCTCGGGCCGGGACTGCGCGTGTTCGCGTATCCGTATGGCAACACCAGTGCGGACACGGTGGCTGCGGCGAGTCAGCTGGTCGACCTGGCGTACACAACCGAGCTGTCGCTGGTGGAGTCGCACGCCAGCCCTATGGCGCTGCCGCGGGTGGACGCCTGCTACCTGATGACGCCTGGGATGGCGGCGTCGCTGACGACGCTGCCGATGCGAGGCTACCTGCGCGTGCGGCGTGCCGGCCGTATGCTGCGAGGCAGGTTGAGCCGCTGAGCCGCCCGTCGGCGCTGGTACACTTGGGCCATGACTGCCGGCTGGACTCGGGGAGCGACGAGCGCCGATGACGCGGTGGCATGCGTGCGCAGCGGCATGCATGTCTTCGTTCACGGAGCGGCAGCGACGCCGACACCGCTCATCGAGGCGCTCGCGCGCCGCACCGACCTCGAGAACGTCACCCTCTACCACCTGCACACCTCAGGGCCGGCGCCGTTCGCGACGCCCGAGCACGAGGGGCGGTTTTTCTCGGTGTCGCTCTTTGCCGGGCCGCCGCTGCGGGCCGCCATCGACGACGGGCGCGCCGACTTCATGCCGGTGTTTCTCTCGGACATTCCGTCGCTGTTCGACTCCGGACTGATTCCGATCGACGTCGCGCTGCTGCAGCTCTCGGCGCCCGACCGCCATGGCTACTGCACGCTCGGCACCTCCGTCGACGCCGCCCTGGCCGTGGCGCGCAACGCGCGGGTGATCGTCGCCGAAATCAACCAGCAGATGCCGCGCACGCACGGCAACACACTCGTACCGTTCGCGAAGGTGTCGAGGTTCATCGCGACGAATCGGCCGCTGCTGGCGCACGACCCACCCGCGCCGAGTGCCGTCGAGCACCGGATTGGCGGTCATGTTGCGGCCCTGGTGAAGAACGGGGCGACGCTGCAGATGGGCATCGGCGCGATTCCGGACGCCGTGCTGCGGCGGCTTGGAGACAAGGAAGACCTCGGAATCCACACCGAGATGTTCTCAGACGGCGTCATGGCGCTCATCAAGAGCGGTGTGGTCACCAATGGCCTGAAGCACGTGCACCGCGGCCGGACGGTCACCAGCTTCATCAGCGGGTCGCAGCAGCTGTTCGACTTCGTCGACGACAACCCGTTCGTGGAGTTCCACCCGTGCGACCGCACCAACGACACGGCGATCATCCGCCGTAATGACCGCGTCGTGGCCATCAACTCGGCGCTCGAAGTGGACCTGTCCGGACAGGTGTGCGCCGACTCGATCGGCTATCGCATCTACTCCGGCATCGGCGGACAGATGGACTTCATCCGCGGCGCCGCGCTGTCGAAGGAGGGGGTGCCGGTCATCGCCCTGCCGTCGACGGCGGCAGGCGGCACGCTGTCGCGCATCGTGCCGACGTTGCAGCCGGGCGCCGGCGTGGTGACCACGCGCGGCCACGTGCACTGGGTGGCCACCGAGTACGGCGCCGTGAACCTCTTCGGTCGCAGCCTGCGTCAGCGCGCCGAACTGCTGATTTCGATCGCGCATCCCGACATGCGGGCCGAACTCGCGCGTGCCTACCGGGAGGTGCGGCACGTCGATCTCGGAGTGGCGCCGGCATGAGCGACCGGGGTAACGCGCGCCTCGTCTACTCGACCGGCGGTGGCGAGGCGTGTCAGGTCTGCGGCTGGCCGAAGAGCAACTGCCAGTGCAGCAAGCAGTCGGCGAAGCAGGACGCCGTGCCGAACCGGCCGGTGGCCAAGCTCCGCATGGAGAAAGCGGGCCGCGGCGGCAAGACCGTCACCGTGGTCTACGACCTGCCGCGCAACGACGCGTTCGTCAAGGAACTGTGCCACGACCTGAAGAAGGCGTGCGGCACGGGCGGCGCGGTGAAGGACGGCACCATCGAACTGCAGGGCGATCACCGCGAACGCCTGCGCGAGTGCCTCAGGAAGAAGTTCTTCCTCGTGAAGGGCTGACGCGAATCGCTCCGAAGTCGACCTCAAGGTCGGCAGCTTCGGCCAATGTGAAAATGCGATGCTAGCGCCGTGCCGGCTGCGGCTTCCGCGGCAGCAGTTCGTCGCGGTTCGCGGCCTGCGCCACGAACGACGCGACGATCACCGCGTTCTGCATCAGATCCTGCGGTTGCAGCCGCTCGTAGACGTCCATGTTCGAATGGTGGGTGCGCGTGTCGTACTCCACCGGGTCCTGGATGAACTGGAAGCCCGGCAGGCCGACCGCGTCGAACGCCTGGTGGTCGGTGCCACCCGTGTTGCGGATGGTCACGCTGGTCATGCCCATGTTGTGGAACGGCGCCATCCACGACCGGAACAGCGGCTCGATGGCTTCGTTTCCCTGCAGGTACACCCCGCGGATCTGCCCGGTGCCGTTGTCGACATTGAAGTAGCCCGAGAGCGTCGCGTGCTCCGCCGTGCGCGCGGTGGTGGCCGGATCGCCGAAGTGCGCCTTCACGTAGGCGCGCGACCCGAGAAGTCCTTGTTCCTCGCCACCCCACAGCGCCACGCGCACGGTGCGGCGCAGCGGGATGCCGGCGGTCTTCAGGATGCGCATCGCTTCCATCATGATGGCCGACCCGGCCGCGTTGTCGGTGGCGCTCGTGCCGGTGTGCCACGAGTCGAAGTGCGCACCGAGCATCACCACCTCGTCGGCCTTGTCGGTGCCCGGCAGTTCGGCGATGACGTTCAGGCCGTTCAGGTCGGCATCGAGGAACTGGTTGTCGATGTCCATGCGCAGCGTCACGGGCAGCTTCAGCGCGAGCGTGCGGGCGATACGGTTGTACTGCTCGGTGGCCAGCACGACCTGCGCCGGCACGGGCGGGTCGGTCGCTGCGCGCGAGCCGCCGCTCTGCACGAAAAGCGTGCCGCCGCCGTCGCCGCGGCTTGGCTCGAGCAGCGCGGCCACCCCTTCGTCGAGCCAGAAGCGCGTCGTGCGGGCCGCGAGCTCGCGTGTCGACGCGGCGTTCGGCGGCGGACCGCCCGGTCCGCCGGGCCTGCGCTGCGGCACCTTTTCGAGGTCGGCGAGCTGCGCGTCGGTGTAGCGCCTGGCCTGCGGCTCGAACCGTGGGTCGAGCCGCCGCGGCTGCGCCAGTAGCACGAACGCACCTTTCAGCTTGCCCGTGTACCTGGCGAAGTCGGCGTCCGAGCTGATGGAGACCATCATGGCCTCACCCGTGACCAGCCCGTTCGTGCCGGGTGTCCACGCCTTCGGATAAGCAATGAGCGGATAGTTGCGCGGGGTCACGGCCTGCGCGAACATCTTCCGGTTCTGCCAGCCGCGGCCGAACGGAAACGTTTCGGTGTGGACGTTGGCCACCCCCCACTCGCGCATCGTCCTCTGCGCCCAGTCGGCGCCGTCCTTGAAGTCGGGCGACCCCGTGAGGCGCGGGCCGTACACGTCGGTGAGATACGCCGCCAGTTCCATCACGGTCGAGCG
>JBKJMH010000042.1:0-10124 GCA_046596625.1 Vicinamibacterales bacterium
ATCTCGAAGAGCGGCTCGTCGCGATCGACGCTGTCGCCCACCTTCTTGATCCAGCGGACGATCGTCCCCTCGGCGATCGACTCGCCCATCTGCGGCATCAATACGTCGCTGGCCATAGTCCGACTTCCCTACATGTGAATCGCGGCGCCGTGCGTGGCGTGCGCGGCCTCGCCGACGGCTTCGGCCATCGTCGGGTGCGCGTGAATGGTTCGGATCAGCTCTTCGACCGTCGACTCGAGCCGCAGCGCGAGCGTCGCTTCAGCCACGAGTTCGGTGGAGCGCGGGCCAATCATGTGCACGCCGAGGATCTCGTCGTATTTCTTGTCGGCCACGATTTTCACGAAGCCTTCCGTCTCGCCGGCCATCTTGGCCCGACCAAGCACGCCAAACGGGAAGGTGCCGACGCTGACGTCGTAGCCTTTCTCGATTGCCGCCTTTTCGGTGAGGCCGACGCTGCCGATCTCCGGGTCGCAGTAGGTGCAGCCCGGAACGTGCCCGTAGTTGAGCGGGTGAACGTCGTGTCCGGCGATGCGCTCGGCCACGAGGATGCCTTCGGTCGACGACACGTGCGCCAGCTGCGGGTGCGGCCCGTTGCCGAGCGTGATGACGTCGCCGATGGCCGAGATGCCCGGCACATTCGTGCGGTACATCGCGTCCACCCTGATGTAGCCCCGCTCCATCTCGACGCCAAGATTCTCGATGTCGAGGCCGGCGGTCACCGGGCCGCGGCCCGTCGCTACTAGGAGGTACTCGGCGGTGATGGCCTTGGTCGTGCCGTCCGGCAACGCCGCCTGAAGCTCGACGCCGTCGGCGGTGGCCTTCGCACTGGTCACCTTCGTGCCCGTGAGCACGGTAATGCCCTTCTTGCGGAACGACTTCTGGAGTTCAGCCGACACCGCCTCGTCCTCGACCGGAACCAGCCGCGGCAGCAGTTCGATGATGGTGACGTCGGAGCCGAAGCTCTTGAAGATCGACGCGAACTCGACGCCGACCGCGCCGCTGCCCATGATCGCGATCGACTTCGGCACCGCCTTCATGTGGATGGCCTCGTCGCTCGTGATGATCCGCTCGTGGTCGATGGTGATGCCGGGCACGCTGCGCGGCGACGAACCGGTCGCGACGATGATCTCCGTCTTCGCCTTGAGGGTCTGCACGTCCCCGTCGACAATCTCGACGATGCCGTTGCCCGCCAGTCGCGCAGTCCCCTTGATCCAGTCAATCTTGTTCTTCTTGAAGAGGAACTCGACGCCCTTGGTCAGGCCGGTGATGATCTTGTCCTTGCGGGCGTGCACCTGTTTCATGTCGATCGAGATCGGTAGTCCCGAGCCGTCGCCGATCGTCACGCCCCACTCCTTGGCGCCCTGCACGATCTTCAGGGCGTGCGCGTGCTCGAGCAGTGCCTTGGTGGGAATGCAGCCCCAGATGAGGCAGGTGCCGCCGAGCGACTTCTGCTTCTCGACACAGGCCACTGTGAGACCGAGCTGGGCAGCGCGGATCGCGGCCACGTACCCGCCGGTGCCGGCTCCAATCACGATGACGTCGTATTCGTTGGTCATTTCTTCAAGGAGGACAGGGACACGAACGTTGTTGTGGCTGCCGGCCGCGGGGCTGCGGCGTCGGCATCGGGCTCCGGCTGCTTCACGCCAGCGCCGGTTTCGAGGCGATTCAGGCGCACCTTCAACTGCCCGATTTCGTAGCGGACTTCCCAGTACGACTCGGCCAGCCGCTCGGCGCGCTTGCTGAGGCTGCGCGAGCGGAACAGGGCCGAAACGGCCACCACGGCGGAGACAACGGCGAGAGCGAGGGAAAAGGGCAACAAACTCAGTACGTTAACGAACGGCTTGCAACAGTGTCAACCGGCTGCGACAATGGCGCCGCTCCCCCGGAAGTCGATGACCCTGAAGCCCAAGACCGTTCTCCTCGTCGATAGCGACGAGAGCATGCGCGATAGTTTCGCCTCCGCGTTGAAGCGCGAGTTCCGCGTACTGCGCGTCGGAACCGGTGAAGCCGCCCTCTCGCTGCTGTCCAAGGACGAGGTCGATCTGGTATTGGTCGATGCCAGTCTCCCTGGCATCAGTGGCTTCGAGGTGCTCCAGATCGTCCGGGAGAACTTCCCCCTCGTCGAGGTGATTGTCACCTCGACTGCCGCCGACGTCGAGACGGCGGTACAGGCGATGAAGCAGGGCGCCTATCACTACATCCCGAACGACGTGCCGGCGGAACACTTGCGGGCGCTGCTCCGCCACGCGGGCGAACAGCAGGATCTCAGCCGGCAGGTGCTGGCGCTCTCAGCGCAGGTCGCCGACGAGGCGGGTCGCGAGTTCATTGTCGGTCCCAGCCGGCTGACGCGCGACGTCATCGATGTCGTGCACCGCGTGGCCAAACTGCCGGCCACCGTCCTGATTCTCGGCGAGAGCGGCACGGGCAAGGAACTGCTGGCCCGCCTCATTCACCGCGACAGCGAAAACCCCGAGGCGCCGTTCATCGCGGTCAACCTCGCTGCCATTCCGAAGGAGCTGCTCGAAAGCACGCTCTTCGGCCACGAGAAGGGGGCCTTCACCGGCGCCATCCGCCAGCAGCTGGGCAAGTTCGAGCTTGCCGCGGGCGGCACGCTGTTCCTCGACGAGATCGGCGACCTGCGTCTCGACCTCCAGTCCAAGCTGCTGCGCGCCATCCAGGAGGACGAGATCGAGCGGGTCGGCGGACAGAAGCCAATCAAGACCTCGTTCCGCCTGATCGCGGCGACCAACGTCGACCTCGAGAAGGCCGTGAAGGAAAGCAAGTTCCGGGAAGATCTTTACTACCGGATCAATGTCGTCCCGATCAAGATGCCGCCGCTACGGGAGCGCTCTGAAGACATTCCACAATTGGCCGAGTTCTTCCTCCGCCGCTACAACACCCGCTTCCGCAAACGCATCGTCGGCATTACCGAACCGACGATGGCCATGCTGAAGAAGTACTGGTGGCCCGGCAATATCCGTGAACTCGAGAACCTGGTCGAGCGCATCGTCGCGATGAACGACAAGGAATACATCGGCGAGGAAGATCTGCCGCTGGAGTTCCACTTCGCGCAGCTCGAGCCGCGAGGGCAACGCAGCGACAGCTTGTTCGAGGATGCCACGCACACCTTCGAGCGCAACTTCATCCTGCGCGCCCTCGAGAAGTGCGGCTGGAACGTCACCGCCACCTCCGACTACCTCGGCGTACCGCTGAGCACACTGAAGTACAAGATGGACAAACTCGAGGTCCGTCAGCTCGCCCGCCGCATTCGCGGCGTCTGAACGTTCGCGCCGCCAGGCAAAATAGGGCAGCATCCCGGCCCCGCGGGCCAAGTCCTTGGCCTGATCGCAAACCATCCGGATTTACGTACGGAAGAGGCTCTCCAACTGCGCCTGGCCGCAAGGCGGCCCACCGGTCGCCCGTCGCGGCGCTGCTGCACGGCGTGAAGAGGCAGGTGGCAGACGACGCCAACCCGTTGTTCGCCAGTCGCTTCCAGCGTTTGCGCACGTCGGCGTGTGCACGGAATACCGGTTGCACCGCACGTGGAGTGCGGAGGGCGATGCACGGCCGTCCCTATCAACTATCGATCCGGCTGTTCGTTCAGAACGCTCTGCGCGTTTCCTGAGCGTGGTTTGCCCCGCGTGATGCCAAGGATGCCAACGATCATCATCAAGAAGGCGACAACGCCCGCTGACGACGAACTCGGGGCGTACTGACATGCGCATCCGTCGCGTCGCGTCGCGCTTCGCCATTATGCTCGCCGCTGCGGCGCTTGTGCCGCTCGTGGCGTTTGGCGCCTGGTCGCTGGTCACCGTGCAGCGCGCGACGCGCGAGTCGGTCCTGGCTTCGAACCTCGGCCTCGCGACGCGCGAAGCGGAGGATATCTCGCGCGATCTCGAAGGCGACGTCGACATCCTTCGCGCGCTGGCCGCCGATATTCAGGACACGGGGCTCCAGCCCTGGCAAAAGGACCTGATCCTCAAGAACTACGCGCTGCGGTTCCGCGAGTTCCGCGAGCTCGCCCTCTTCGACCCGAACGCCACCGTGCTTGCCACCAGCCGCGTCGGACAGACGCGCCTGACGGTGCCGATCAGTACGCGGCTCACCATCGCCGGCGTGTCGATGTCGCCTATCCGCATCGACGAAGATCTGCTGCCGACGAGTGTGTTCTCCGTGCCGCTGGTCGAGATGGGGCAGCCCGCCGGATGGCTCGTGGCGGAGCTGAGCCTCGACGAGATGTCGCGCATCGTCGAGAAGATCCGCGTCGGCTCGCACGGCTACGCGCTGCTTGTCGCCGCCGATGGACGCCTCATCGCGCATGGCAACCCGGATCAGCGCGCGCTCGTGGCGCGTGGCCAGCAACTGGCAGACCATCCACTGCGCGCCGGTGGTTCGACGGTCACGTGGAAGGAATACCTCGACCTGAGCGGCACTGCACAGCTCGGCGTGACGGCGCCCGTCCCCGAGCTCGGGTGGACGCTCATCATCGAGCAACCCACCGACGAAGCCTTTGCGACCGCGACGCGGCTCGGCTGGCAGCTCGCGAGCGCGGCCCTGGCGGCGCTCGTGCTGATGGTGACCATCGGCGTGGTTCTGGGCCGCCGGTTCATCGCCCCGATCGCGGCGCTCGAGGACGCCACCCGCCAGTTGGCGGCCGGCGATTTTCACGCGCGCGCGACAGTGAGCGGCGCCGACGAGTTCGCACGCCTCGCCGGGTCGTTCAACACCATGGCCGATCGACTGGTGAAGCTGCAGGACGCCGTCAAGAGCCAGGAGCGCCAGGTGATGTTCGGCCGTGTCGTCGCCGGCCTGTTCCACGACCTGAATCATCCGATCCAGAACATCGGCAACAACGCCCGTCTCGTGCTGCGCGACGATGTCGATGCCGAGACACGGGCCACGCTGCAGGCCACCATCGATCGCGAACTCGGCACGTTGCGCCGCTTCATGGACGACGTGTTGAACGTGGCACGGCCGCGTCCGCTCGATCGCTTCCCGATGGAAGTGAACAGCTCCGTGAACGACGTCGCCGACGCCATGCGCGCCGAGAGCGATCGCGCGCGGGTGCTGATGGTGGTGCGGTGCGCGGCCGGACCACTCGTCATCGATGCCGATCGCTTCGCCATCAGCCGCGTCTACCGCAACCTGCTCACCAACGCGCTCCAGGCCACGTCGCCTGGCGGACGCGTCACCGTCGGCACGGCACGGATCGGCAACCGCATCGAGATCAGCGTGGCGGACACCGGCGGCGGCATTCCGCCCGATCGCCTCGCGGCCATCTTCGACGACTTCGTCACGACGAAGCATCGGGGCCTTGGTCTCGGTCTCGCGACGTCACGCCGCATCGTCGAGCAGCTCGGGGGCACCATCACCGTCGTCAGCACGGTTGGCGAAGGCTCGACCTTCACGCTGCGCTTCGAGGCCAGTCACGCGCAGGCGATCGCAGCCGCGAGCTAGATCGAGCGGCAGGCGTTCAGGGGTGAGGGTGATTGCTGGCGGGAGCAACGTGATGGTGAGGTAGCGCAGCGGCCCGGCGTGCCGGCCGCCGCGCTGCTCTCCACCGCGGTGCACACAGATCGTTGTGTGGGGAGCGCGTCTCGAACGACGAGCCTACTTGCGCGGAAGAACGGCGTCCTTCAGCTGCTTGGTGATGCGCGCCTTCACGACCGTCTTGGCCGGAATCTTGATGGCTTCGCCAGTGGCAGGATTGCGGCCCATGCGAGCCTTGCGCTTCTGGACGACCAGCTTCACCATTCCGGGCAGAACGAACTCGCCGGACTTCTTGAGTTCCTTCTCGGCCAGCTGCGCGAGCTCATCGAAGAACTCTCGAGCCTGCGTGCGCTTCACTTCGAACCGTTCCGCAAAATGCGAAAACAGCTCGGACTTGCCCATGCGGCGGGCTTCAGCCATGTTGATATCTCCCCGTGTCGGTCGCGCGTTAGTGAGTGGACCGTCGATCACCGCGCGCGCGGCGAAGACCGAGGCTGTTCGCTGTGAAATGGGCCTCATGCTATCGCGCATTTTCAGCCACTGTCAAACAGTGAAATCGCAAAAACCGCGATTTCTCTCAGGGAATGTTAGAATTTTACGTTATGTCAAGCTCGACTCTCGAGACGTTCCCCAACCCGCGTCCGGAGCGCGATTTCGAAATCACTATCAGTTGTCCGGAGTTCACGTCGGTATGTCCGATGACCGGACTGCCCGACTTCGGCGAGATCCGCATCGTCTACGTGCCCGACGCCCTGTGCGTCGAGTTGAAGTCGTTGAAGTACTACATGCTCGAGTTCCGCAACACGGGCATCTTCTACGAAGCCGCCACGAACCAGATCCTGGACGACCTGGTCGCGGCGCTCTCGCCCCGTCGCATGACCGTGACTGGCCACTTCTCCGCCCGCGGCGGCATCAGCACCAGCGTCACCGCCACCCACTCGAAGGTGTAGCCGGCGCGAACGCGCCTGCATATTCGTAACGCGACGCGCGAAATCCGTGGCGCGCTCCGCAACGTCCACATCTGTAAGTGCAGCGACGGTTCTGCGGATGCACGAGTTCAGGCCTGAATTCGTGCATTGTCAGGCACACACGGCCCGCACAGGCGCACGCTCGGGTCAGGAACGCCGCTTGCCTCTCTCGAGGTGAGGTTGTTGCTGACGCCATGCCCCTGCTGCTTGCGATCGAACCCGATGCCCGCCAGGCCGCCTGCCTGACAGCACTGGTGGCGGCGCATCTCGCCGCGGACCTTGTCCTCGTGACGTCCGTCGACGAGGCACTCGGTGTACTGCAGCAGCGGCGACCCGATCTGGTACTCGTCACGCCGAGCCTCAGCGCATCGGACCAGGCCACCTTGATGGCGCAACTGGACGCTGGCCCAGAGCATCACTCCGTGGTGCCGACCCTGGCCGTTCCCGTGTTCGCAGACGACCCGGCGTCGTCTCGCCGCCCACGCGGCTTGCTGGCGCGGCTGCGTCGGCCGCGCGCGCGGCGCAGCGCACCCGACTGCGACCCGGGAACGCTTGCTGCGCAGATCACCGAGTGCCTTGCGCTGACGGACGCCGTGCGGCGCGCTTGCGCACCCGCCACCCGCGGAGCAACGCTGGACGCCACGACGCTGCCCGAAGCGGAGGTCGCTGCTGCGGCGATGCAGCTCCGGGTGATCGCCGAGTCCGACCGTGCCGACGATCCAGCCGTCGATGCCGGGTGGCTCGACCTCGAGCCGTACCTCGACGACGAGACGGTGCCCGCGCGGAGGCGGCGGGCCGATGACGCTGATGGACTGCAGGAGCCAGACGTCATCGAACTGCCTCCGCCTGACGAGCTGTGGGCACAGCTTGCGCCGGGCCACACGGCGCGGATGGCGCCACTCGAGGGGCCGTCGATGACGGCGCGGGTGTCGCACGTCACGACACGCGATGGCAGCAGCAGCACGGAAGCGATCGAGGCTGCCAGCGGTCCGCTGCGGCTGGTGCGCCCAGGCACCAGTTCGGACCGGCCGCTGCAGGACGAGTGGGGCGTCTACGATCCGGAGCAGTGTGGTTTCGCGGCGCTGCGGCTGCGCCTCGAGGAACTGGCTGACGACGACCGCCGCGATCAGGAGCGCGGCATTCGCTCTGCTATCATTCGCCCGTGACGTGTTCCAGGGCGCCCGCCCTGATGCTGAGTGGGCTGTTGCTGCTGGCCGCGCCAGCCGCCGCCCAGGTTCCGACGCCGGACGCACACTTCGGTTTCAGGCTCGGATCCGATCGCCGCCTCGCGACCGCCGACGAGATCGCCAGCTACTTCACGCGTGTGGCGTCGCAGTCCGATCGCGTCACGCTGATCGACCTCGGTCGCACCACCGACGGGCATGCCATGCCGGCCGCCGTGGTGAGCGCGCCGGACAACATCCGTAACCTCGACCAGATTCGCGCCGCCAACCTGCGACTCGCCGACCCGCGCACGCTCGCGCCTGACGAAGCCAGGCGTCTGGCCGCCACGCAGAAGGTGATTGTCGCCATCGGCGGCAGTATCCACGCATCGGAAGTCGGCGCCACGCAGGCCGCCAGCGAGCTGCTGTACACCCTCGTGACCGCCACCGACGCCCAAACGCTGGCCGTGCTGCAGAACGTCGTGGTAGTGCTCATCCCATCGCTGAACCCCGATGGACAGCGACTGGTGGCCGACTGGTACGAGAAGCACAAAGGTACGCCGTGGGAGGGCGGGCCGATGCCGTGGCTGTACCAGAAGTACGCCGGTCACGACATCAATCGCGACGCGTTCATGATGAACCTCGCGGAGAACCGCAATCTCGCACGGTTCATGTACAGCGACTGGCACCCGCAAGTCTTCCTCACCATGCACCAGATGGAAGACAACGGGCCGCGATTCTTCGTGCCGCCGAACACCGATCCGATCGACCCCAACTCCGACCCGCTCATCTGGCGTTCCGCCGCGCTGCTCGGCAGCGGCATGGCGCTTCAGATGCAGTCCGAAGGCAAGTCGGGTGTCGTCTCGAGCGCCAAATACGACTACTACTGGCCAGGCTTCGAAGACTCCGCTCCGATCGGCCACAACACCGTCTGCCTGCTGACCGAGGTGGCCAGCGTCGATGTGGCCACGCCCGTCACCGTGCCGGCCACGGCACTGCGCGCCGGTTTCAAGGGACTCGCCGACTATCGTCCGCAGATCAACTTCCCGGATCCGTGGCCAGGCGGCCGCTGGACGCTGCGCGACATTGTCGACTACGACCTGAGCGCGGTGCGCGGGTTGCTCATCGCGGCGTCGGCCTATCGCGAACAACTCGTGCGCAACTTCTACGACATGGGACTGCGCGCCGTGGAAAGGGGGCGCGAGGGCGAACCGTTCGCGTTCATCATTCCGGCCGAGCAGCACGATCCGGTGACGACCGCCAGGCTCGAGGAACTGCTGCTCGCCGGCGCCATCGAGATCCAGCGCGCGATGGAGCCGTTCCGGGCCGACGGCGAGCCGTACCCCGAAGGCACGGACATCATCTTCATGACGCAGCCCTACCGGGCGTACGTCAAGTCGTTGCTCGAGCGCCAGAGCTATCCAGCCCGGCGCGTGGCACCGAACGGTCCGCCCGAGCGTCCCTACGACGTGGCGGGCTGGTCATTGCCGATGCAGATGGGTGTCAGCGTCGTCTCCATCGAGCGCCGGTTCGAGCCGCCGTCGCTTACCCGCGTCACCACGCCGCGCATGCTGCCGGGCGCGGTGTGGGGCGAACGCAAGCCGGCCTACTGGGTGGTCGACGGGCGCGGCAACGGCGCGGCGCTGGCGGTGAACCGGCTGCTGGCCGCCGGCGCCATGCCGTCGTGGACGACGACCGGACTCGACGCGCTCGGGTTTCACCACGACGCCGGCGCGATCGTCGTGCCGTACGTGCGAAACAGCGAGGCGGCGGTGGCGCGTGTCGCCCGCGACCTCGGTCTCCGCGTCGACGGCATGAAGGGCACGCTTCCGGCGAACCTCCAGCCGATCGGCCGGGCGCGCGTCGCGGTGTACAAGCCGTGGACCGCCAGCATCGACGAAGGCTGGACGCGGTTCGTGCTCGATCAGTTTGAATTCACCTATTCCGGGCTGACCGATCAGCAGGTGCGCGCCGGCAACCTGCGGGCGCAGTTCGACGCGATCGTGCTGCCGAACATACCTGGCAACATGCTGGCGGCGGGCTACGCGTCAGATGTGGTGCCGCCGGAGTATGCCGGCGGCCTCGGCGATGCGGGTATTGAAGCGCTGCGGCAGTTCACACGGGCGGGCGGCAGCCTCATTTGCCTGGGTGCGTCCGGCGGCCTCGCCATCGGCACCTTCGAGCTGCCGATTCGCGACCTCGCCCGCGAGAACGACGACCGCCTCTTCGTTCCCGGCTCCATCGTCCGGCTGACGCTCGACCCGACGCAACCGCTCTCATTCGGCATGCAGCCGGACACCGCGGCGTTCTTCGCCTTCAGTTCCGTGTACGCCGCGGCGTCAGCGGCAGCCCGCGCCGAAGAGCCGCGCGACCCATCGCTGCCCGCCGGTGTGAAGACGGTGGCGCACTACGGCGAGCGCAACGTGCTGCTGAGCGGCTGGCTCGAGGGCGAATCGATCCTGGCCGGACGCGCCGCCATCCTCGAAGCGCCCGTCGGCAGCGG
>JBKJMH010000036.1:0-4021 GCA_046596625.1 Vicinamibacterales bacterium
TTCGCGGGCATGAACGCCGCCTACAACAAGTACTTCGGCACCGCTGATCAGCCGAACAAGCCGGCCCGCACCACTGTGCAGGTGGCGGCGCTCGTCACCGCCGGCGCGCTGCTCGAAGTGGAAGTGCAGGCCGTCCGCAACAAGTAACACCCGAGGAGTCCGAAATGAAGAATCTGCTCACCGTCGGCGCCGCAACACTCCTGATGCTCACGCTCATGTCGCCGGGCTCGATGAGCGCCGCGGCCGACACCAGGCCGCTGCTCGTCCCCGGCTACGAGCCGGCGCGCGACGTGGCCGGCGCCGCCGAACTGCCCGACCCGAAGATCGACTACAAGATCCTGTTCTCGGTGTCGAACGGCGCGAAGGATCGCGATGCCGAAGTGAACCCGATGCTGCCGACCATCGCGCGGTACCTGAACACGCTCGGCAAGTACAACGTCCAGGCCGACCATCGCCATCTCGTGGTGATGTTTCACCAGCGCAACCCCGACTTCGACATCGTGATGACAAACGAGGCGTACAAGGCGCGCTACGGGAAGGACAATCCGAACATCGCGCTCATTCACGCGCTGAAGCAGGCAGGCGTCCAGTTCCGTGCCTGTGGCCAGGCACTGGGCGGCCGCAAGATCGACGCGAAAGACGTCAACCCCGATATCCAGATCGACCTCTGGGCGATGACGTCGATGCTGAACCTGCAGATGAAGGGCTTCGCCCGCGTCGGGTAGATTCCAGGATCGATGGGCATGACCACGACCCAGGCGCGAACGGTCCAGGCCATCGTTAACCTGTTCGAGACGAGCCAGGTCCGCGGCGACTATGGCCAGGTGACGCTGCTCGCCGGCGACACCGGCCACCTCACCTTCGGGCGATCGCAGACGACGCTCGGCTCCGGTGGGCTGCACAGGCTCCTGGCGCGCTACTGTGCGAACAGTGGCGCGCGTTTCGGGGCACGGCTGCAGGCGTGGCTGCCCGCGATGCAGGCGCGCGACGTCACGCTCGACGCCGACCTGGTGCTGCACAACATCCTGCGCGCCACGGCTGACGACGCAGTGATGCGCGACACGCAGGACACGTTCTTCGACGAAGAATATTTCGCGAAGGCGATGCGCGCCGCCGCCAGGTCCGGCATCCGCGAACCGCTCGGGTGTGCCGTGGTCTACGACTCCTGGGTGCACGGTGCGTTCAGCGTCGTCGCCAGGCGCGTCAACGGTACGCCCGCCTTGCGCGGTGAGCGTGAGTGGCTCACCGACTACGTGGCGGCCCGGCGCACCTGGCTGGGGACCAGCAGCCGCGCCGATCTGCGCGCCACCACCTACCGCATGGACACCTTCGAGCGGCTCATCGAACTCGGCATGTGGGGTCTCGACCTGCCGCTCGTCGTGCGCGGCGCCGAAGTGTCCGAGGCCACGCTGTCCGCGCTGCCGTCCACGTGCTACGACGGCCCCCAGCCGGGCGCGCGCGCGCTGGTGTTCCAGACGTCGGTACCGCTGTGCCGCGGCCTCGACGTGCGGCTGGTGCAGTTGGCTCTCGGCGAACGCGGCGCGAACATGCGGGCAGACGGCGTGTTCGGACGAGCCTCAGCCAACTGCGTCGCCGACTACCAGCGTGCCGTGGGGATGCCGATCACCGGCGTAGCCGATGCTGCGCTGGTCCGCGAACTCTCGGCAGCAGCCACCGGCCGTCGGTAAAGCGTTTCAGATGTGCGTAGCTGCCGACCTGTTGGGTCGGCCAGGTTCCGGCGAACCTGAAGGTTCGCGGCTACTGCCTGCCTGGTGTAGCTGCCGACCTTCAGGTCGGCCGCGAGTTCACTGTGTCGCTCCCGGCGTCCACTCGAGGACGACCAGCAGCGGGCGGTGATCGGACGCGAGACGGTCGTCGATCACCTGCGTCTCGAGCGCGCGCCAGTCTTCAGCCGGTTGTGCGAGCACGTGGTCGACCAGTCCGCGCGGACGGTCGGGCGCCACTGGCGGCAGCATCGGAAAGAGCGCAAGCCAGCGCGCGCCGCCAGCACCTGCATCACGTCCGTGCCGGGCCGGCTGTTCATGTCGCCCGCCAGGATGCCGGGCATGTCCCCGCCCATGTCCAGCATGTCGTTCAGGAACGTGGCCTGCGCGAGTCGATGTGCCTGATCGCGCCACTGGTCCAGATGTGTGCTCGTGAAGTGCACCAGCGGGCCGTCCGGGTTCATCCGCACGTCCACCGTCAGCGCGGTGCGTGGTTCGCGGTCGGCTTGTTCCGGTAGCGCACGATTGACCGCGCGCACCACCGGCTGGCGGGTCAGCACGGCCACGCCGTAGGCGCCGCCGTCGAAGTCCATCGCCTTGCCGAAGAGGCCGTGCATGCCGGTCAACCGCTCCAGTTCAGCGAGCTGGTCGACGCCGCCTGCCCGCGCCGTGCCTCGGTCGACTTCCTGCAGCGCGACGAGATCGGGTGAGGCCGCGGCGATGAGCGCCGCCACTCGGGACAGCTCGAAAAGGCCATCCGTGCCTTCGCCGTGATGGATGTTGTACGTGAGCACACGAACGGCAATCGGCGCCGAGGAGCGCGCGGCAGCCGAGAAGCACACGAGCAGGAGCAGCGCACACGCGGTTCGTTTCATCGTGCTGACCTGGAGGAGTGTCGCGCATTCTGTCACACCGGCAACCAACCAACAACGACCAAGGACTAAAGACCAACGACCACAACGGTAGACTCACCTGATGAAGATCCCAGCTGGCCTTGCCGTCGGCGTGCTCCTGGCCCTGGCGCTCGCGCGCCTCGATGCCGTGACCGGCGTTCCCTCTTCGGACGGCCAGTTCTGGGACATCCAGGACACCAGCCCCTGGGCGCAGGACAGCGGCGGCATCGCGACGGGCGGTCGTGCGAACCCGTTCAACGGGTTCGGCTATCTGAAGCTGCAGGTGCGTCGCGCGCGTGGAGAGGTGCTGGCCGACAACCGCTACCTGCGCGGCTTCGGGCTCCATCACGACGGTTACGGACGCTTCGACTCGACGACGCCGCAGCTCGTCGAGGGAATCCTCGTGTCGCGCGGCATCACCACGTCGAAGACCACGTCGTACCTCCGCTACTACGACAGTTTCACGAACACCAGCGGGGAAGTGCGGGTCGTTCGGGTAGCCTGGGGCGGTGCGGTCGGCGCGTATGCCGACGGCGGGCAGGCGGCGGTGGCGGCGACCTCCAGCGGCGACCGGCGCATCGACGTGGCCGACACGCATGTCACGGTGATGCAGAACGCGCACGCGGTTGTGAACCCCCGAAGCGGACCCTCAGGCCACGGGCCGTCGGCGCATGTGCTGGGCGTTCGCGCCGGTCTGCTCACCAGCATCGGCGACATGTACGGCAACCCGTTCAGCACCCCCTGGCCCGGCTTCGACCCGGCACACATCGGCTACGTGTTCACGCTGCGTCTGCAGCCAGGCGAGACGCGTGCGCTCGTCACGTTCGTCGTGAAGGGGCTGAGTGAGGTGTACGACCCGCGCGGCGGCTATCCGATTCCCTATCGCAACGCGCTGATCGGCGGCGAGCCCATGTACGACGGGCCGGATGCGCGCATTCCAGCCGCTGGTTCGGAGATCGCGAAGGTGGAGGCGATTGCGGTGCAACTCGAACGCCGCCCGGATCTATCAGGGCTGACCCCGCGCCAGCAGTCGCGCATCGCGAACTGGAACCTCGGCATGGTGAGCGACAGGGCTTCGTACGAGAAGTTCTCGGTCTTCGAGAAGAGCATCACCGAACTGCAGCAGGCCATGACGTCCGGCCAGGTCACCTCTGAGGACATCGTTGACGAGTACCTGGCGCGTATCGCGCGGTTCGACAGGCACGGCCCGTCGTACCACGCGCTGCTGTCGCTCAATCCCCGTGTGGTGGCGGATGCACGGGCGCGCGACGTCGAGCGCGCGGCGGGGCGGGTGCGGAGTCCGTTCCACGGGGTACCGGTGATCTTCAAGGACAACATCGACGCGACCGAGCTGCCGACGACCGGCGGCTCGCTTGCCCTCGTGGACCATCGACCGCGTCTCGA
>JBKJMH010000060.1:0-4590 GCA_046596625.1 Vicinamibacterales bacterium
TGATATTCGATGGGTGCGGCTCAACGTGATCCAGCCGCCGTCACCGACCGGGTCGTTCACGTTCAGCAGCCTGTTTACCGACCTGCCTGGCACCGCGAACACGGGTTCGCCGCTCGCGAGCTTCCTGCTCGGGCAGGTGCAGCAGTTCTCGATCGACCTACAGCAAGGGCCGATCAGGAACCGGGCTCACATCCAGGAATACTTCGCGCAGGACGACTGGCGCATCACCGATCGGCTCACCCTCAACGTCGGCGTGCGCTACACGCTCAACTTCCCGTCGACCGAAGTCGACAACCAGGCGGCGGTTTTCAACCTGCAGACGCGACAACTCGATTATCTGGGGCAAGGCGGCAACCCTGCCTCGGCGCGCCGGCTGCACAAGAACAACTTTGGCCCCAGGCTCGGCATCGTGCGCCGAGTGAATGACAAGACTGTGGCTAGGATGGCCTACGGCCTGATCTGGATCGAGCAGGCGGGCATCACGACGCCGTTCACGACACCAGTGTTTCCGTTCCTGCAAACGGTGTCGCAACGAACGCTCGACAACATCGTGCCGGCCTTCACGCTCGCCGACGGTCCGACGGTGGCGCCGATTCCGCTCACCCCGGATGCCGGGCTGGGTCAGGGCGTCTTCGCGGTCGACAGCAGCCTGGGCTCGGGCTACGTGCAGCAATGGAGCGCGTCGGTTCAGCGGGACATCAGCACGAACCTCACCGCCGAAGTCGCCTATCTGGGTTCGAAGATCACCCACGTCGGCATTCCGGACTCGAACGTGAACCAGTTGAGCGTGGAGCAACTGGCGCTGGGATCGGCACTGACGCAGCGCGTGACGAACCCGTACTTCGGCATCATTCCGCGGTCGTCGTCGCTCGGCGACCCAACGATTCCGCTGGCGCAACTGCTGAAGCCGTATCCGCAGTACACGACGGTCAGCCTGTACCGCAACAACGTGGGCACCACCGCCTATCAGGGGGTCTCGATGAAGTTGCAGCAGCGTCTGTCGCACGGCCTGTCGTACCTCGTTTCGTATACCCGCTCCCGATTGAAAGACGATGCCTCGTCGGTGTTCGACGCGTCGATTCTCACGGGGCCGGTCGCCAATTATCCCGTCGCCGACAGCTTCAATCGCACGCTGGAGCGCGACTACTCGACCGGGGACATCCCGCACGTCTTCGCGTCGTCCGCGACGTGGGTGATCAGCAACTGGTCGCTCACAGGAGTGCTCACCTTGCAGTCCGGTGTGCCGGTGGCGGTTACACAGTCGACCAACAACAACGCGTTTGCCGGCTTCGGTATCCAGCGCCCGAACCTGGTCAGCGACCCGGCGCTGCCGGCGGACGCGCGCACCGTCAGCCGCTGGTTCAACACCGGCGCCTTCGCCACTGCCCCGCAGTTCACCATCGGCAGCGCTTCACGCAATCCGGTGCGTGGCCCCGGCTATCGGAACCTCGACGTCGCCCTTGCGCGGCGGGTGCCCATTCAGGGCGCGCGCTCGATTGAACTGCGCGCCGAAGCGTTCAACCTGACGAATACGCCGGCTCTCGGCGCACCGAACGGCACATTCGGCTCGGCGGCGTTCGGCACCATCACCACGGCGCTCGACCCCCGCGTGCTGCAATTCGCCGTGAAGTTCCTGTTCTAGATGCGGAGCGGACTACCGCTATGCAGTACCATGGGATCTCATTCCTCAGGAGGCTGCCTTCATGTTCCGAGCGTTCCCGTTTCTTGTCATCGCTGTATTTGCCGCTGGCGTTCTAACCGCAGAGGCCCGTCCGCTCACCCCGCGCCAGGCTACGCCCACGGGCGTCGCGGTGTCGCTTCGTGCATCCGTCGGCGGCGCGGTCCTCGCCCAGGCTGACGACGTCGCCGCGAAGGTGAAAGCGGCCTTGAAGGCCGATGCCGACCTGTCCGGCCCGAGTGAGGCCGTCACGGTCACCGGTGCGGCCGGCCTCGTCACGCTGGAAGG
Organism: Vicinamibacterales bacterium; assembly: GCA_046596625.1. Classification (GTDB taxonomy): domain Bacteria; phylum Acidobacteriota; class Vicinamibacteria; order Vicinamibacterales; family CAVVIG01; genus CAVVIG01. The sequence continues at coordinate 1,967 of JBKJMH010000060.1, forward strand.
CGCGGTGCCGACCGTGCAGCTTCGCGCCCGCATCGCCGAACTGGCGATGAAGGTCGAAGGCGTCACCAAGCTTGTCAACAAGCTGAAGCTGGCCAAGAAGTAACCCCGCCCGATTTCTCAGTCTGCGACGCGCTTAGCCCTCTTCGACGACGTGGTGTCGCGAAGAGGGCGGGCGCGTCGCGCCTACTTTCTACGCAATCGGCCAGGAATCGGGATCGGCCCCCCGGCCTCCACAACCCGCTTCCACACTCGCTGTCCCACCTTGTCGGCTTCGGCAATCAACGCGGGCTCGTCCAGTGTCAGCACCGTGTTATTGCGCATCACGAAACGGCCGTCGACCATAGACGACTCCACATCCGACGGCTGGCCGTTGTGCAGCCAAGTCGACAGGATGCGTCCGGACGGCACCAGGTGCGCCTTCTGCGTGTTGACGACGATGAGGTCCGCCTTCTTGCCGATCTCCAGTGAGCCAATGGTCTTCGACTGCCGCACGGCCGCGGCGCCGCCGAGCGTGCAGTCCTCGAAGATGTCCTCGGGTTGCGGCAGCAACCCCGGCGTCGCATCATTGCGCCGCATCCGTTCGGTGATGAGCCCCACCCGCAGTACGGTGAACACGTCGTTCGTGTTGTTGTCCGTCCCCATGGCAATCGTGGCGCCCGCATCGCGCAACTCCGGAATCGGCGGATTCGCCCCGCGGTTGCCGGCCATGCCCGGCTGGTGCGAAACGATGGTCTTCGATCGGCCGAGCAGCGCAATTTCGCTGTCGGTGATGTAGCGGCAGTGTGCCGCGATGAGCCGCGGGCCGAGGAAGTCGTGCCTGGCGAAGTACTCGATCGGACGCAGGCCGTGCCACTTCACCATGTAGTCGGCTTCCCACGTGCTCTGGCTCGTGTGAATCGTGTAGCCAAGGTCGTGCGTCTCTGCGAAGCCGCGGACCGTCTTCAGCAGCTCGCCCGAGCAGTTCTCGGTGTGCGCCACCGCCGGGAACACGCTGATGCGTCCGTTGTCCTTGCCGTGCCAGGCGGTATGCAGATCAGCGATGCGCTGCATCCCCTCGTCACGCAATTTCGCCGAGTAGGTTGGTGCCTCGCTTTTCGCCATCAGTTCCGCCGACATGACGCCGGCATTCTCGCGGTCGTTGAATGACTCCGCGAAGACGCAGCGCAGTCCGGTGTCAGCGAGGGCCTTCGCTTCGCGCGCGATGCCGCCGACGTTCTCGATGATCGTCGTCGTTCCGGTCTTCATCGCCTCGAGCATGCCAATGACCGACATCAGCACCCGTTCCTCTGGCGTCAGCAGGCTGTTCGGCTGGACGGCCAGCTTCAGGTGGTTCGGGAAGCCGAAGTCTTCGTTGAACCCACGCTCGATGGTGGCGGACAGGTGCGCATGACAATTGATCAAGCCAGGGAAGATGGCTCTACCCCGACCGTTGTAGACGTCGGCGTTCGGGTATCTCGCCTGCACTTGTTCGGTTGGTCCGATGGCTGCAATGACCCCGTTGTCCACAGCCAGCGCCACATCGTCTTGTTGGCCGTCGATGGTGACGACTGTGGTGTGGGTGAAGACGATCGGGCGTCCCGCCTGCGCGCGCTGCGTCTGGGCCTGCGCTCCGGCGGATTCGAGGAAGAGTGCCGCAGCGCCGGCGCCGGCGCCCGCAAGCAGTTGGCGGCGAGTGAGATCGAGGGTTGGGCTCATGTCGGCTCTCTACGAAGATGAACGGGGACGCTACAGCGAACGGTGGCCTACCGCAGCAAGGCACTTGCCGCGAGGTCATGCTGTTGATACCGCGGATCCCTGACGAATGTCAGAGTGAAAAGTGCTTCTGGTTCGCCGTCGGCCGTCGCCTGTGTCTGACACTCGTGTCGATACGACCGCGGATGTCCGACAATTCCGGGCGAGAATTCCGGCGCGCTGCGACGCTCAGCGGACGACTTCGGTCAGGGCGGCAGAGCAATTGGCCTCGACCTTCAACGCGAGGAGGTCGTCGGCACGAGTGCGACCGAGGTTGATGGCGGCCACCGGTTTCCCGCGCTCGGCCATCGCCTTCACGAAGCGGAACCCCGAGTAGACCATCAGCGACGAGCCGACAACCAGCATCGCGTCCGACGTCGCCAGCGCCGCTGTCACGCGCTCGACGCGCTCGGGCGGTACCCCTTCACCGAAGAACACCACGTCGGGTTTCATGAGTCCGCCGCACACCGTGCAGTCCGGCACGTCGAAAGTGTCGAACGGCACGTGGTCAAGGTCTGCGTCGCCGTCAGGGGCGCCAACCGCGTCGAGTTCGGCGAACGCCAGGTTCCGGCGCGTCAACTCGCCCTGAAAGATGTCACGAGCCACACGCGCACCGCACGCCAGACAGCGAACCGCGTCGATGCGGCCGTGCAGGTCGACGACGCTGCGGCTGCCCGCCGCCTGGTGCAGGCCGTCGACATTCTGCGTTACCAAAAGGTCGATGCGTCCCCGTGCTTCGAGCACGGCCAGTGCACGATGCGCGTCGTTCGGCTGGACGCCGCGCATCTTCCGGAAGCCAACGATGCTGCGAGCCCAGTAGCGCTGGCGCGTGTGCAGGCTGCCGACGAAGGCCTGGTATGTGACCGGTTGGGCGCGCTTCCAGTCGCCATTCA
>JBKJMH010000389.1:0-2968 GCA_046596625.1 Vicinamibacterales bacterium
ACCAACAGCGGAGGCTCGCCCGCAGCGAATGTTGCGCTCGTGTTCGCCGGTCCGAACGCGGTGTTGCCGCCGTCCAGGGTGCAGGCGGCGAACACCAATTCGCTGTCGCTGCTGTGGAGCACACTCGTCGTTCCCGCCGGCGGGCGCGCGGTGCTGATGCACTTCGCCGCGCAGGCGGCCGACCAGGCGACCGCCGTCGCCGTGGCGCAGCGGCTGGTGCAGCTTCCGCCCGAGGCCATTGCCGGCATGACCGCGAGTGAACGCAGCGCGGTGCAGAATTTCGCTGTGCCAGCGGACGGGTCGAGCCCGCTCCTGCCGTTCGCCTCGGTCGGTGGCCGGGTGTTCGGGTCCGATTCGGTTACGCCAGCGGCAGGGGTCCAGGTGCTGGTCACCGGTAGCGACGCGCGTTACTTCAAGCCGACCATTTCGGTGCAAACCGATGGCTCGGGCCGCTACGTCGCCCGCACGCTGCCGGCCGGGCCGGTCACGGTGCAAGCCAGCGACGCCCCGTCGCAATCCCTCAGCGCCGTCTTCTCGGTGGTATCGGACGGCCAGACGCCGCTGGTGCAGGACGTGATGTTCACCTCCGGCGGCATCCTTAACGGCACCGTCCGCTCCGCGAAGGGCCTGCCGGCGCCTGGCGTCACGGTCTACGCGTCCAACACGTCCGGCATTTTCGTGAGCACCGTGAGCGGCGCAGACGGCGCGTACCGGTTCGCGTCGTTGCCCGCGGCGGCCTACACGCTGCAGGCCAGGCCGGCGGACGGCCGTTCGACGGTCCTCTACGGCGTCGGGGTCACGACAGGGAACGTCACGAACCAGGACCTCACGCTCGACGCCATTGCGTCCGTGCGTGTGACCATTACGCAGTCGGGCGTGCCGGCCGCGGGTTGGACGGTATCGATCAGCGGCCGCCGCACGACCACCAACAGCGCCGGCGCGGCGCTGATTCCGAACGTGCCGGTTGGACCGTTCACGGTGCAGATCTATCAGCAGGATTCGTCCGCCAGCCTCTCACTCCAGGGCGAGGTGCGCGTGGAAGACGACGGCGGTATCGTCGACGTGCTGGCGCAGGTGCTGACTGGAACCGCGCGCGGCACGGTGAGAGCGGGAGACGGAACCACCGTCGTGCCAGGCGCCGTCGTGTATGTCTACGACGGCTCCTCGACCTCGCCGCTCACTGCAGGCTATGCCAACGCCAGCGGCGACTACCAGTTCACGAACCTGGTGGTCACCGGACCGTTCCGTCTCGTGGCACACGGCCCCTCGACACTGTTCGATGTGACGGCGGAGGCCACCGCGTCATTCGCGACGTCAACGCTTGCCACCGTGAACCTCACGCTGCCGATTGGTGTGGTCCGCGGAACGGTGGTGGAGGCGGACGGAGTGACGGGCGTGTACTCCGTCCCGGTCACGTTCTCCCAGGAAAAAGGCGACGGCACCGCCGCGAGTCAAGGGGGCTACTTCAACAGTGAGTTCACCTTCTTCGCGAAGACCGGCATCTTCGACGTGGAAGCACGCAAACAGGGCATCTATGCGTCGCGTGTGACTGGCACGCTGGCCGACATCACCCAGGCGCAGACGGTGCTCCTACGGATGCCAGCGTTCGGAAGCGTGACCGGTATCGTGCGCGACGCCAACGGCGTGCCGCAGCAGTCGGCAACGGTGTTCCTCGAATCGGCCGCTTCCACCCTTTACGGGTCGGTGAGCACGACCACCAATTTCAACGGCGCCTACACAATCGATCAGGTCGCTGTTGGAGGGTTCTCGGTCCAGGCGTGCCTGTACGACAATGGCTGGACCTGCGGCACCGGTGCGGGCAGAGTCGGCGCAGCGGGCACGCAGGCGACGCTGAACATCTCGGTGCCGGGGACCGGCGCGCTCACCGGTCAGGTCTTCGCCAGCGACGGGACAACGCCGCAGCCTGGCGTCCAGGTGAGCATCGCGCCGCTTGGCGATGGGCCGAGCCAGTACCTTGCGCAGAACGTTGCGACCGACGCCACCGGGGGCTACACATTCACCAGGGTACCGGCCGGTCCGGTACGGGTGACGGCGCTCGATCCGTCGTACATCGCCACAGGCCAGGCAACTGTGACGGTGGTCGCCGGTTCGACGACCACCCTCAACCTGACAAGCGGGACGGCAGGCCCGTGCCAGACGAGTCTGGTGGACGTACTGTCGTTCCGCTTCGATACGACCTGCGCGGGCGAGTTGAACAACGGCGGCACAACGAACGGCCAGTTGTCGAACGCCTACGACACCGCGTATTCATTGCGCGTCAACGGGCAGTCGCCAATACGGGCTGGCGCGGTTGTGAGGGAGCTTGGCGGCCGACAACTCGTGTACGGTCCCTTCGGCATCGGTGGTGTGACGGCGACGAGGAAGCTCTTCGTCCCGGCAACCGGCAACTTCGCGCGATATCTCGATACGCTCACCAACCCGACGGCCACGTCCCTGACCGTGGATGTGCAGGTCGAGAGTGCACTCAACGGTATCGTGCGCGTGCTGGTCGATCCGGCGATCACCGGAACGTATGCGATCACCGCCGCGGATCCGACGCAGGCCTACGTCTACTATTACGGCTACGTGACCCAGAACCGTCCGGCGCTTGGCCACGTGTTCGGCCCACTCGGCGCGCCGGCGCACGTTGACGCGGTCAGGTTCCAGCGACTGCTCGGAACCTCGACGTATCACTGGACCGTCACGCTCGCGCCGGGACAGTCGATGACGTTCATGCACTTCGCCTTCATGCACGATCCGGCGGACATTCTCGGTGCTGACGCTCAGGCGCACGCGCTCGTCGACCTGACCGATCCGGACGCGCTCGCCGGGATGACGCCTGCCGAAAAGGCAGCGGTCGTGAACTACGTCATCCCGTAAGGAACACATGCCCAGGCTGGCCATCGTCCTGATTCTGATTGCAGCCCTGAGTGGAACCGGGACGGCCATCGAGCGCGTTCCGCTTCCG
>JBKJMH010000413.1:0-17965 GCA_046596625.1 Vicinamibacterales bacterium
TCTCGTCGTCGGGATTGCGCGCCTGGCCGACGCCCGTCACCCTCCGGGTCGTGAGTTGTGCCGGTTCCTGCTCCGGTGGCCGTCGACGGTCTACGTCAGCTTCTTTCGCGGCACGCCGCTCTTCGTCCAGATCCTCCTGATTCACTTCGCGCTCCTGCCGATTCTCGTCAACCCGGACGATGGGATGCTGATGGCGGGCGATGCGGCGCGCGAGCTCAAGCAGGACTACGGTGCGCTGCTCTCCGGCGTGCTGGCGCTGACGCTGAACTCCGGCGCCTACATCTCGGAGATCTTCAGGGCCGGCATCCAGTCGATCGATCGCGGCCAGGGGGAAGCGGCACGATCGCTTGGCCTCACTGCGTGGCAGAGCCTGCGGCACATCGTCCTGCCCCAGGCCTTCCGCCGCATGCTGCCGCCGCTCGGCAACAACGCCATCGCACTGCTGAAAGACTCGTCGCTGGTGTCGGCCATCGGCCTCGCCGAGCTCGCCTACGCCGCCCGGACGGTCGCGGGTGCCTACGGCCGCTACTGGGAACCGTACCTCACCATCTCGTTCATGTACTGGCTGCTGACGCTGGTGCTGGCGATGCTCGTTCGACGACTGGAGGTGCGCTATGGACGCAGTGATTCGCGTTGAGTCGCTGAGCAAGCGCTTCGGGGAGCTCGAGGTGTTGCGCGATGTAAGTTGCACTGTGGCGGCGTCGGAGGTGGTCTGCATCATCGGACCGTCAGGGTCGGGCAAGAGCACGCTGCTGCGCTGCATCAACGGCCTCGAGGCCGCGACGAGCGGGCAGGTCTTCGTCGATGCCGTCGCGGTCCACCACCCGAAGACCAACATCGACGCGCTGCGCCAGCGCATCGGCATGGTCTTCCAGCGCTTCAACCTGTTCCCGCACAAGACCGTGCTGGAGAACGTGGTGCTGGCACCGATGGCCGTCACCGGCCTCTCGCGTGGGGAGTCGGAGATGCGCGCCCACGCCCTCCTCGCGAAGGTGGACCTCGGCGACAAGGCCGGCGCGTACCCCAGCCAGTTGTCCGGCGGTCAGCAGCAGCGTGTGGCGATTGCCCGCGCGCTGGCTATGCAACCGGAGATGATGCTGTTCGACGAACCGACCTCATCGCTCGACCCGGAAATGGTGGGCGACGTCCTGGCGGTGATGCAGCAACTGGCGCGTGACGGCATGACGATGGTGGTGGTGACGCACGAGATGGGCTTCGCGCGCCATGTCGCCAACCGCGTGCTGTTCATGGACGAAGGGCGCATCGTGGAGGAAGGCACGCCGGCGGAATTGTTCGACCATCCGCAGCACGAGCGCACCAGGCAGTTCCTCGGTCGCGTGCTTCGCAGCTGAGAAACCTCCAGGCTCGTCTAGAAGCGCGAGCTGCGAATCCAGGTGTCGGCGCGCGACCAGCTGGCCTTCAGGTCGGCGTCGACCTCGGCCGAAGGCTTGCCCTGGGCAGCAAGGGCCTGCTGCAGTCCGAGGAGCGACCAGCCGTTGTGCGGATGGTGGGCCAGTTCCTTGCGGTACGTGTCCTCTGCCTCGTTGAACCGCTTCGCCTCGAGCAGCGCAGCCCCGAGCCAGTGTCCGGCGTGGAACGGCAACGGCTCGGGCTCGTCGTAGGTGAGCCCTTCCTGCAGGTCGAAGGCCGCCTGGAATGCGGCAATCGCCTTCGGCAAGTCGCCGGCGGTCCGCGCGAGTTCGCCCTCGAGGATTCCCGCCACCACGCCGAGCAGGCTCTTCGCGGTGTGCACACGCACCATCGCCTTCGACGTGTCGGCCAGCTTCTTCACCCGCTGCAGATACAGCGTGGCGAAGTCGACGTCGCCCTGGCGCAGGTGCGCCATCCCCTGCGCGAAATCCCAGAGACCGCCCTGCACCTGGCTGAGCGGCCGCTTGGTGACCTGCAGCACTTCGTCGAAGCGACCGAAGCGGATCAACGTCAGCACCTCGAACGATGTGTCGTTCGTCAGCTTCGAGTAGTCCCTGGCGGCGCGGGCCGAGATGGCTCCCTGGCCGTCCATCGCCGCCGCGTAGAGCAGCATGTGAAGGTTGTGCTCGGGGTAGATCGCGAAGCCTTCGCCGATGGCCGCCTTCTGGTCGGAGTGCCAGGCGTCGAGGTTGGCGCGCACCGAGTCGCCCCAGCGCCCCACCTCGTTCCAGGTGTGCGACGGCATATGGTTGATGTGGCTCGCGCCAGGGATGGAGCTCCCGAGGAACTCCGCGCACTGCTCCGCGCGCTCCGGCACCGCCGTCGACTCGGTCGCGTGCACGTACAGGTGGCAGGCGCCGGGGTGCCTGACGTCCTTCGCGAGCACCGTTTCGAGCACGCGGTGCAGGCGCTGCACCGTCGGGTTATTCACGTCGCGCGAACCACGCCGCGGTTCGAGCAGGAAGAGCGCGTCGCCGTAGAGCGTGACGATGTCGAGGTCGTCCGGATACTGGTCGGCGAGCTTCCGCATCGTCTCCGCGTAGGCCTTGTCCTGCTCGACCCGGGAGTTCGGATCGAAGGTTTCCACATAGCGCACGGTCATCGCCTCGATGAGGGCGCGTTCCTTCGGGTTGGCATGGGCGGCCGCCAGCGACCGCGCCTTCTGGATGGCGACGTAGGCGTGGGGCGCCTCCTCGAGTGACATTGGCGCGTTCAGGTACGATCCCCAGGCCCACGCCTCGCCCCAGTAGCAGATGGCACAGTCGGGATCGCGCTTCCAGGCCTCGCGGAACGAACGCACAGCTTCGGGCTTGGCGAACGACCACATCATCTGGAAACCCTGGCTGAAAAAAGCCTGGGCTTCGGCGTTGGTCGAGGAGATCGGACGCGCGAACGTGCCGAGCCCGGTCTTGTAGACCTCGATTGGGTCGGTGTAGCGCTCGAACAGCGTCTTCTGCGGCTCTTGCGCCCCCGCGTTGACGACACTTCCCAGGAGTGCGACCACCGTCAGACCCCACACGTGTGTTCCCAGCCTCATTGTCTTCTCCTCTGTCTCACCAGCCGGCCTCATTATGCGCGAGTAACGACGGCCGGATGGCTGACGGTATGATGCCGTCCATGGATCGCACATTCATGTTCGTCGGCGCGGTAATGGGCTTTGTCGGGGTCGGTCTCGGTGCGTTCGGCGCGCACGGGCTGAAGGGGCGGCTGTCGGCCGAGATGCTGGCGGTGTTCGAGACCGGCGTGCGGTACCAGATGTATCACGCGCTTGCCCTGCTGGTCCTCGGCGCGTTGATGTCGCGTCTCGAAGGGCGAGCGGTCGTCGTCGCCGGCTGGAGCTTCACCGCCGGTATCCTGCTGTTCTCGGGTAGCCTCTACGCACTCGCACTCAGCGGCATCACGACGCTCGGTGCCATCACCCCCATCGGCGGCGTGGCCTTCCTCATCGGCTGGATCGCATTGGCCATCGCCGCGTTCTAGGGATGGCGCACCTGAAGGTGCGCGGCTACGGGGTCAGCGGGCGGGACGCCTGGCGGCCGGGCGGACGGGCGCTTTCGCGGGCGCTTTGGGCGCCGGCTTCGCCGGAGCCGGGCGATAAGTGATCTGGACGTTGCTGATGATGGCAATCGGGCGGCCCTCCGACGAGTAGGTGGCCGAGCCATCGGCACGTTCGACGATCAGCTTCTCGCCCAGGATCGACACCTGGTTTTCAGCTTCAGGAACGGTGATGGTGATCGACTCCTGCCCTGTCGGAGCGACCGCTTTCACGCCGGCAGGGCCGGCTCCGCCGGCCACGCGCTCGAGCAGGTCCTTCACGCTCCGGAATTCGCTCTGCACCACTGCACGGCTGATCAGCGTGTTGTCAGCCGTGAGCGCACCGACAACCGCGGTGTAGCGGGCGAACGCCGCCCGCTTGTCCTTCATCTGCTCTTCCGAGTAGGTGTGCCGGTTGTGCAGGTCGAAGGTCAGCGTGACCGCGCCGCGGTGCGGCGGCAGCGTGATGGTGATGCCGGCGGCCGGGTCGCGCCCCGTGAGCACGTCGCAGAAGCGGCGCTTCGAGTTCACACCCACGCCGAGCGGGGCGGGGCACGTCATTTCCGGGGCTTCGGTTTTGGTCGACGGAGCCGGCGCTGGCCGTCTGGCTGGTGTCGCACGACGGGCCTGAGCCGACACGGGAGTGGCGGCACACACGAGCCAGCTAATCAGCAGGCCTGACACAACACGCATGCGGGTCAGTATATCCGGCGGGGGTGATGGCTACTCGTCGTCCGCGTGGTGACCGAACGCGGCGTTCGTGCGCAGCGCGGGACCGCTACGCAGCTTGATCAGTTCGAGGAACTCCATACGGGTTCGTGCGTCGGAGCGGAACGTGCCGAGCATGGAGCTGGTGACGGCGGAGGAATTCTGCTTCTCGACGCCGCGCATCGACATGCAGAGGTGCGTCGCCTCGACGACGACGGCCACGCCGAGTGGGGCAATCTTCTCTTTGATCGTTTCGGCGATCTGGCTGGTGAGCCGCTCCTGCACCTGCAGGCGGCGCGCGAACACCTCGACGATGCGCGGGATCTTGCTGAGACCGATCACCTTGTTGCTCGGCAGGTAGGCGACATGGCACTTCCCGAAGAACGGGAGCAGATGGTGTTCGCAGAGGCTGTAGAAGTCGATGTCCTTGACGATCACCATCTCGCTATAATCGACGGTGAAAAGGGCGTTGTTCAGCACCTGGTCGATGTCGGCGTCGTACCCGCTGGTCAGGAATGTCAGGGCTTTCTCGACGCGCCTGGGCGTGTTCACCAGCCCTTCGCGGTCGGGGTCCTCGCCGAGCGCTTTCAGAAGGTTTCTCACCAGCTCCTGCATCCTCCTATTGTATATCCCGCTCATGGGTATCCTCGGGTTCGCGCAGTCGGCCGACGACCTGTATGCCGACCGCGAGTCGCTCCCCAGTGCGGTCCGCGCGGCCGCGATCTGGACCGACGCGGCGCAGCACGATCCCTCCTCGTTCGAACCTGCCTGGAAGTTGGCGCGCGTCTGTTACTGGCTGGGCACGCATGCCCCCGATCGGGAGCGCCGCGGTTATCTGGAACGGGGTGTCGCCTCCGCACAACGCGCCGCACGGCTCCTGCCCGACCGTCCCGAAGGGCACTTCTGGTCTGCGGCCACGATGGGCGTGCTGGCTGAAGGCTACGGACTGCGAGCCGGGCTCAAGTACCGCAAGCCCATTCGGGAGGCGCTCGAGACGGCGTTGCATATCGACCCGTCATTCATGGCGGGCTCACCTGACCGCGCACTTGGCCGCTACTACCACAGGGTGCCGGCGCTGTTCGGCGGAAGCCTGGCGCGCGCCGAGCAGCACTTGCGCGCATCGCTGCGCTACGACGCACAGAGTCCGCTCACCCACTACTTCCTCGCGGAACTCCTCCTCGACCTCAAACGTCCAGCCGACGCCCGCGCTGAACTGCAGCGGGTTCTCGACGCGCCACTGGAAGGCGAGTGGGCGCCAGAAGGTCGCAATTACAAGCAACTCGCGGCTGCGCGGCTCGCCACACTTCGCTGAGGCGACAACGGCCATCAAGGTGGACCAGTTTGCACGTCGCCGTGGTGAACCGTGTGCAGATTACCTCTCGGCGACCTGCATTCCCTCGGCGGACACGCGCCGATAACAGCTGTAACCGCCTGGACCCGCGCTGGTCGTTGTCTTCCGGAACCCCTGGAGGACGCTCCGCCGTCATTAGGAGTGCAGAGCTGCACATTGCGCAGCGATCGCTCGCTGGATTGGTCGATGCCACCGTGGCACGAGACGTGAATCAGGCAACGGCAGGCGGGAGAGACACATGATGCAGACACACGCCACCTCGGGGGGCAGGACCCCGATGACCGACAAGGCGAGGCGCGGCAGCGTGACGCAGAAGGTCGTCATCGTGAACGGTAGCAGCGACGTGCTCGAAGCGCTCGAGCCGGTGCTCGATGCCGGGAACTACGACGTGGTGTTTGTCGAATCGAGTGCGTACGCCTACTCCCAGGTCAAGCGTGTGCGCCCGGACCTGGTCATCCTGTGTGTCGAAATTGACGATGCCGAAGGGCTGAATGTCTTGTCGATGCTCAAGCTCGACTCGGATACGCGCGACATCCCGGTCGTCACGTATACCAGTGCGGGACTCGACGAGTCGGACGAGAACGAGTACGAACCGGAGCCGCCGATGTTCGCACCGAGGCCGGCACTGCTGATGAACTGACGTGGTATAGTCCCGCCGCATGTCGAACCCTACCGAGCCTGCCGGTCACCCCGACCGCCGCGCAGGCGGCGACCGCTTGGAAATTCTGGGCGATCTGCAGGGCGAGGTCATGGTGTACCAACCTATGGCCATCCGGGAACTCAGCTACGGAGGAGCTCAGGTCGAAACCGCGTTCCCCCTCCAGATCGACTCGTTGCACGACATGCGACTGGAGCTCGGCGACGCCGCGGTGGTGGTGAAAGGCCGGGTTGTGCACTCGTCCATCGCCGAGATGGATCGCGAGTTCGTCACCTACCGCAGTGGCCTGGAGTTCATCCAGTTGACTTCCGGCACACGGGACCTCATCGCCCACTTCATCCAGGCGGTCACACGCGGTCGACTGGCGCGCTGACGCGCTGCCCTACTCGATTTTGAGGTGCTGGCGGTAGTCGCCCGAGGCAATGCGCTCGGCGCGACCGAGGGGAGCGTTGTAGAAATACACCCACGCCTGGGCCATGCGGCTGTCTTCGAAGGTCACCGGAATCTCGACGCGGCGATACAGGCTGGAGTCGGGCACCTTCTCACTGAATCCCTCGATCTCATCCAGTGTGGCGAGCGCATCCGCCGGGTCGAGCATCTGGTGCACTTCTCCCCACACCTGCCCTTCACTGGCTGGAATCGCAGCCGGATAGATCCCCAGATCGAACAGCGCCGCGATGATGGACGCACGTCCAATCGGCTTGAGCGCACCGTCGAGCTTCGCTCGTCCGGGTCGTTTGAACCCACTCATCAGCGTGCCGTAGAAGAACACCAGGTCGGTCATCAGGATCAGCAGGAACCGTATCGGATCGATCGAAAATACGGCCAGCTTACCGGATTCGTTTACTGAAGGGAATGTCGGGACAGGGAGAGGGGCGGAAGATCAGGCGTCGGACCGCGTGGACCGACGCCTCGAGTGTGGCGGACTACTGCTGCGGTGCGAGCGTGCCCTGACGAGGGTGGCCGAGGCTGACCAGCGTGTCGAGCATGGCGGGCGGCAGGTCGAACGAGAGCGCCACGGTCTTGCCCGTGCCGCCAAGCTGCAGCGACTCGAGCATCGAAGCAAACTCCGGACGGCCCGAGGTCTGCATCCGGGCGAGCGCCAGGAAGCCGCGAACGACATCCCGCAGGCTGGCGGCCGACGCGTCGTCACGTGACTCTGCGCGGAACGTGCCGCGAATGCCGCTGTCGATGTGGGCCGACGCCGAGAACAGCGTGATGCCGGGAATCTGCTGGGCCACACCATCGGGAAGGTTCGCATGGGCCGTGAGGGCGTCGAACCGGCCCGCCGCCCAGGCATTCCCCGACTCGAGGCTGCGAATCAGGCCCATCATCTCGTCGTTGGCCTCGATGGTGGAACCGCCCGTCTTCAGGTCGACCGCGCCGCGGATGAGTGCATGGCTGCCAACGGCCACCAGGCCGGGTTCGAGGAACGCCAGCGACAGGCTCGGCTTGCCGTTGCCCTCGCCGCCCACTACCAGCCGGGCCCCCTTGTAGTCCTCGACCTGGGCACCGTGCTCGCGCATGAGCGCCTCGATCTTCACCTGATCGAACTGACCGCGGGCCAGCACAATCGGCGAACCGGGCATGCGCCCAGTCTCCTCGCCCGTGGGGACGAGGGCCACCAGGACGTGCTCGATATCGGTTTCGATGTTGATGCCGGTCTGGTTCTGGAACTCGTGCTGGCCATCCTCTTTCATCGGGAAGGCCGACCGCACCTTCTGGCGAAGGTCAGAGGTCATGACGTCGTGGACGTCGGCGTAAGCAATCAGGGAGGCGTTGGCAGGAACGAACTGCAGTTCGGCCGGACCGCCCTCGCGCGTGAACGCGCTGGTGGAGAACCCAACCGAATAGGCGACCAGCCCCACTCCGAGGCCAATGGTCAGTGTCAGTAACGATCCGACAACGAAATAGCGTGTCTTCGTGGTCATGCAGCCCTCATCCACTTATACGGACATCTTCAGCTTACTGTTCCAGCACGTACTCGCGAGACTCGACGGTTCGAGCGGCGAGCCACAGGGAGCCGACGGTCAGCAGCACCAGCGCGATAAGGCTGGCCATGATCCCCGGCATGTCCGAGAAGGCCTGGAGCAACAGACTCATCGTCGAATCCTGCGGCATCGCATGCGGCACGAGCGCCTGGACGTAGTAGGCCACCGTGGCGCGCTTCAGATAGCCCGGGAACAGGAGCACAGCCGGCTCCCACCCGAGCACGAAGACCAGCCCGGCCACCAGCGGGCGCTTGACGCGAGCCCCCACCCACGCGAACACGGCCCCGTAGGCCGCGAGCCCAGCCGCCAGCATGCCGAGGTCGGCCAGCAGCGACGGGAACATCTGCGCAATCGAGCCGCCGCCGACCGGCACCATCAGGAAGAACACGACCATGACGGAGGGCAGGATGAGCAGGACCGTGCAGGCCAGGTATGCGACGTACTTGCCAACCAGCACCGCGCCGCGCTGGATGGGACGCGTGAACAGATAGGTGATCGTCCGGTCCTCGACCTCGTCGGCAATCAGCGAGGTGCCATAGAACACACCGAGGATCGGCACGATGAACCGGACGTAGAGCAGCCAGATCATCAGGCCGAAGATGCCGGCGCCGCTGACCGAGCTGCCGTTGACGCGCAGCGACTCGCCCGGCATGAGTATCCAGATCACGCGGCTGACCACCGCCAGCAGCACGGGTCCGCCGACGAGCAGCGCCAGAAAGACCGACCGGCGCGACCACAGCATCTCGCTCAGCGAGAGGTCGAAGATGCGCAGCACCGAGCTGACGAAGGACGGCCGGCGGTTCGCGGGGGACGCAGCCATCATTTCACCAGATACTGGAAGACGGCCTGGAGGTTGTCGTCGGGCGACGTCACCTCGTGAATGGCGCCGAGGTCGTTGGAGGCGGCCATGGCGGTGAGCTGGGCATAGAACAGGTCGGGTTTTCCCGTCTGCACGATCACCGCGTCGGCTTCGAACCGCAGGCTGAGCACGTGGTCCGACGCGAGGAACTCACGCGCCAGGGCGCGTGGCTGCTCGGCGCGGATGTGCACGGTGTGCGGATGCTCATCGATGAGATCGCGGATCTGGTGGACGTCGCCCTCGGCCAGGATGCGCCCCTGGTTGATGAGGAGGATGTTCGAGGTCATCGCCTCGATCTCGTGCAGGATGTGGCTCGAGACGAGGACGCTGCGTCCCGACCGGCCCCAATCGCGAATGAGCTTGATCGTCTTGCGGCGCGCAATCGGGTCCATGCCCGACAGCGGCTCGTCGAGGATGAGCAGCTCGGGCTCGTGCGCCAGCGCCTGCGCCATCTTCACGCGCTGCCGCATCCCTTTGCTGTAGGCACCGATCTTCCTGTTCGCGGCACTGGACAGGTCGACCATGTCGAGCGCCCGCTTCGCGGCCTCAGTGGCAGCGGTCTCGCTGCTGCCGTTCAACCTGACCAGGGCCGTAACCCACTCGAGCCCGGTCATCCGTTCGTAGAACGCGTCCTGTTCCGGGCAGAAGCCGATGCGGAAGTAGAGATCGGGGTTCCGCCAGATCGTTTCACCGAGGACGGAGATGCGACCTTTGCTCGGCTGCAACTGGCCCGTCACCAGCTTCATGAAGGTTGACTTGCCCGCGCCGTTCGGCCCAAGCAAGCCGGTGATGCCCGGCGGCACGGAGAGGGTGACGTCGTTCAAGCCGATGACCTGGCCGTACCACTTCGAGACCTGCTCGGCCGAGATGAGGCTCATGCCACTACCTCGATGCCGCGCACGCGCCGCTCGAGCACCACGGCGGACACGGCGATGAGCAGCGCAATCACCAGGAATGCACTCCAGACCGGCATGTCGAAGCGCGGGTCGATGCGGAAGATGGCATCGCCAATCTGCTGCAGGTCGAGCGGCACCGAGAGCCACGCCATCCGCGAGTCGCGCGTCATGCCGCGCACGATGCCGTAGACCGCCTGCGAGAAGAAGATGAGCCCCGCATAGAGGATGCCGACGTAGCGGCTGCTCTTCGACAGCGACGAGAGCGCCAGCATCGCCAGTGCCACCGTCGCCACCTGGATCAGCGAGAAGATGGTGATCGCCGGCACAAGATAGAGGTGCTGCAGGAAGAACGTGAAGCTGCCCGCGAACATCACCTGGATGACCAGCAGCAGCATGGCCGGCAGCCAGGTCACCAGCAGGAGCAGCGCGAGCAGGATGGCAAACTTCCCGAAGATGTACTCGATCCGCGACAACGGCTTCGACAGGTAGATCTGCAGGGCGTTGGCTCGCCGGTCGTTGGCGATGAGCCCGGTGCCGGCATAGACCGTGATGAAGAACAGGAAGATTTCCTGCTGCTGGAGAAAGTCGCGGAACAGCCGCGCGTCCGGCGCGAGGAACTGTGCCTGCGGCAGGTTGGCGGCGGCGTAGATCTGGACCGCACGCACCAGGAACGGCACCCATGCCAGCAGCAGCAGGCCGAGGAACGCGCGCCTGGCCAGCAGGGTGCGGATGCCGGCGGCGGCAATGACCGACCACGCGCGTCCGGTCTGCGCGCGAACCCCCGTGTAGCGGCGATAGCCCTGGTCGTGGATCGGCATCGGCTTCTATGCCTCCCCGACCGCTTGCGCGAAGACGTCTTCGAGCGTCGGCACGCTCGGCCGCAGGTGCCGCACCTGTACAGACGCTGTCGCGGCGAGTTCGAACAGCCGCTTTGCACCGCCCTCGCCGGGCACGAACACCCGCATCACGTCATCGTCGGTGGCGTGACACTCGAGCCCGGCCGCGCGCAGTTGCTCGATGAACGCCTCGGGCCCGCCGGCGGCCTTCACGCGCAGCTCGAACACCCGCCCGCGCGGTTGCTTCAGTCCCTCGATGGGGCCGTGCGCCACAATACGTCCCTTGTCCATGACGACCACGTCGCGGCAGGTGTATTCGATGTCGGGAAGCAGGTGCGAGGAGACGATGACGTTGACCCCCTTGTTGAGGGCGAGATCGCGAACGAGTTCGAGCATCTCGTCGCGCCCCTTCGGGTCCATGCCGTTGGTCGGCTCATCGAGGAAGAGGAGATCGGGGTCGTGCACAAGTGCCTGCGCCAGCTTGATGCGCTGCTTCATGCCGGTGGAGTAGGTTTCGACGTTGCGGTAACGCGCTTCGCCCAGCCCGACATAGAACAACACCTCGTGCGCACGCTGCATGGCGTCGACCCGCGGCAGCCCCGACAGTTCCCCACAGTAGGCCACGAAGCTGACGGCGTTCATCCCGGGGATGTGGGCGTCGTTCTCCGGCATGTAGCCGACGCGCGCCCGGATCTGGAGGGGGGATTCGGCGATGTCGAGCCCCAGCACCCGCATGCGGCCCTGGGTCGGGACCACGAACCCGAGCAACGCCTTGATCATCGTGCTCTTGCCCGCCCCGTTCGGTCCGAGCAGCCCAACCGCACCGGCGCTGAACGTCGTCGAGATGTCGCGCAGGGCGTTATTCGTGCCGTAGGTGACCGTCACGCCTTCCAGCGTGACAACAGGTCCGGGCTCAGCCATCGTCGGAGTGTTATACGGGTACGGCGGCTTAGAGGTTTCCGCGCAGCCCGAGCGCCTCGGCCCGCTCGCGCATGAAACCGATGACGTTGGCGATGTGCTGCTCGAGTGGCAACCCGAGGAGTTCGGCTCCGGCGCGCAGGTCGTCGCGACTCACCGCCCTGGCAAAGGCCTTGTCCTTCATGCGCTTCATTACCGACGCCGGCTCGAGATCGAGAATGCTGCGACTCGGGCGGATCAGCGAGGCGGCCGTGATGAATCCCGCCATTTCGTCGCACGCGAAGAGGGTTCGCTCCAGGCGGCTGTCGCGCGACACGCCGGTGTAGTCGGCGTGCGAGAGGATGGCCCGCGTGACCCACGCCGGATAGCCGAGCCCGGTCAGGATCTCGACCCCTTTGTACGGGTGCTCCTCTGCCGACGGAAAGCGGTCGTAGTCGAAGTCGTGGAGCAACGCCACGACCGCCCACCCGTTGTCGTCCTCGCCGAAGAGGCGGGCGTAGCCGGCGACGGCCGCTTCGACCGCGAGCGCGTGCTTGATCAGGCTCTCGCTCGCGGTGTACTCGGTGAGCAGCGCCCACGCAGATGCGCGCGTCAGCTCCATAGGTTCAGGCAGATGGTGATGAGCACGGCGTTGATGAAGTCGATGAAGAAGGCCCCGACCATCGGCACGACCAGGAAGGCGCGGGGTGCCGGACCGTAGCGATCGACCAGCGCCTCCATGTTGGCCATGGCGTTCGCCGTGGTGCCAAGCATGAAGCCGCAGAGTCCGCCGCTCATCACCGCCGCGTCGTAGTCCTTCCCCATCCAGGGGAACACCGGCCAGAAGCAGACCGCTGCGATGAGTCCGACCTGGAACGTCAGGATAACGATCATCGGCAGCGCGAGGCCGGCCAGCTCCCAGAGGCGCAACGTCATCAGGGCCAGCACGAGGAAGAGCGAGAGCGCTACATTGCCGAGGTCGTCGATCGTGCGCTGCGACAGTCCCACCAACCTGGTGACATCGTCGAGATTGCGGATGACCGCCGCCACCAGCATCGCGCCGATGTACGCCGGCAGCGTCAGCCCCCACGATTCGAGGCGCGCACTCACCACCGAGCCGGCCCACATCGCCGCGAGGATGACGACCAGCGCCTTCAGCAGCGCGTACGACTCCTTGTCCTCGCCGGCGGGCGTGGCCGCCGTCACGTCGTGGAGCTGCTCCTCGACGAGTTGCTGGGCGATCGGCGGGTCAGTCGGAACGGAGCCGTGAGCCCTGGCCAGGTGATGACGCCGCACGAGCAGCGTGCCGATCGGGCCGCCGATGAGGCCGCCCGAGATGATGCCCGCCATGGCGGACGCCACGGCCACGGTCGACGCGCCTGCGACGCCAGCCTTCTCGAACAACGGCGCAAAGGCCAGCCCGGTGGCCGGACCGCCCGTCAGCGTCACCGATCCGTTCAGCACGCCGAAGAGCGGGTGCTGGCCGAGCAGCACGGCCAGTCCGGCGCCCATCGCGTTCTGCACGACGGCGAGCACCGTGCACAGCAGCGTGAAGATCAGCACCTGCGGTCCACCCACCTTCAGCAGCGAGAGGCTGGCGCCGAAGCCAATGGTGGTGAAGAACGCGATCATCAACGGCGCCTGGAGACGCGTATCGAAGGTGACGAGCGTCACCCCCTGCGTCCGTGCCGCCGTCACCGCCACCGCGACGAGCAACCCGCCGATGACCGGCGCAGGCACGTTGTAGCGCGAGAGCGCCGGCGCCAGACGGCGAACGGCGTGCCCGAGGAACAGCACGAGCCCGGCGAACGCGACGGTGTTGATGAAATCGAGCGTCAACATGGGATATAACCCGACCGCATCTTAATTCGAGGACTCACGAGCCGTGACACCCGCCTCGCCCACCCCCTCCGACGCCACCGCACTCGACACGGAGTTCACGCGCGGCCTCGGCCTCTACGACTCGACCATGGTGGTCATCGGCTCGATGGTCGGCTCGGGCATCTTCATCGTCTCCGCCGACATGTCGCGCACCATCGGCAGCCCTGGCTGGATGCTTGCCGCATGGGTGGTCACGGGGTTGCTGACCATCTCGGGGGCGCTGTCCTACGGCGAACTCGCCGCCATGATGCCCAGGGCGGGCGGACAGTACGTCTACCTGCGCGAGGCGTTCTCGCCGCTGTGGGGTTTCCTCTACGGCTGGACGCTGTTCATGGTCATCCAGACCGGCACCATCGCCGCGGTGGCGGTGGCCTTCGCTCGCTTCCTCGGCGTCCTCGCGCCGTGGGTGGCGGAGGATCACTACCTTGTCGCGCCAGTGCATCTCAGCACCGGTTACGCGCTGTCGCTGTCGACAGCGCAGCTCATCGCGGTGGTGCTCATTGCGTTGCTCACCTGGTCGAACACGCGGGGCCTCGAGTACGGCCGCCGCATCCAGAACGTGTTCACCACAGCCAAGGGTGGCGCGCTGCTGGCTCTCATCCTGGCCGGACTGCTCGCCGGGTGGAACGCGGACGCCGTGACCGACAACTTCGGCCGCCTCTGGCACACGCGGGGGCAGGCCGATGTAATGCCGGGCGCGAGCGCGGTCACCGCCCTGGGACTCTTCGTCGCCATCTGTGTGGCGCAGACCGGCTCGTTGTTCTCGTCGGATGCCTGGAACAACATCACCTTCACTGCAGGCGAGGTGAAGGACCCAAGGCGCACACTTCCGCTGTCGCTGGCGATAGGCACGGGTACGGTGATCGGGCTGTACCTGCTGGCGAACCTGGCCTACCTCGTGACGCTGCCGTTCGAGGCCATCCAGCATGCCCCGTCCGATCGGGTGGCCACCGCGACGCTCGATGTCATCGTGCCAGGGCTCGGTCCCACCCTGATGGCGATCGGCATCATGATCTCCACCTTCGGCTGCAACAACGGCCTCATCCTCGCCGGTGCCCGCACCTACTACGCCATGGCGAAGGACGGGCTGTTCTTCCCCGCCGCCGGGGAACTGAACGCCGCCCGCGTGCCGGCGTGGGGCCTGGGGCTGCAGGGCATCTGGTCGGCGGCCCTGGTACTGCCGCGCACCTTCAATCCATCGACCGGCACCTACGGCAACCTGTACGGCAACCTGCTCGACTACGTTATCTCCGCAGCGCTGATCTTCTACGTGCTGACGATCGTCGGCCTCTTCCGCCTCCGTGCCACACGGCCTGCCGTGAGTCGCCCGTACCGGGCGGTTGGCTATCCGGTGGTGCCGGGCTTGTACGTGCTCGGCGCCACAACCATCCTGCTGGTGCTGTTCACCTACCGCGCCTCGACGACCTGGCCTGGGCTGGTCATTGTGCTGCTCGGCGTGCCGGTCTACTTCATGTGGCGGCGGACCGCCTGAGTCCGGCTAGCGCAGCCGGCGCGCGTGCACCCTGGCGCCCTTCTGGCGCACCTTCACCTCGACGCGGTGAACGTCGCGAGGCGTGGGCGATGGCCAGTATCCGAGCACGTAGTAGTTGGCGGCATCACGCAGGATGCGGTCGATGGCCGGTCCGACGTCCGAGGTCGGCGTGAACACCTCGCCGCCAGTGGCCTCCACCAGGCCGCCGCCACGAACCGCCGACCGCGCCGGGGTGAGCGCGTAGTAGGACACGTTGGCGGCCGCGGCCGCCCGCACCGCGCCGTACCACGCAGTTTCGAACGATCGCGGCGCCGTCTCCGGCGGCTCGTTCACGTGACACAGCAACGGCGAGCCGATGCAGACGATGATCTTCCGTTTGCCGGCGTTGTCAGCGACCACGTTGGCAATCTGCGTGATGCGATCCAGCAATTCGCGGACGGTCGACCAGAAGGCGAATGGCTGCACGCCGGCGCGAAAGGCGTTGATGCGCGACTCGGCGGTGAGCCGGTCACCATACGGATCGTCGGCCTCGGTGTGCAGGCGGATGACCGGCATCTCGTCGAGCGGAGCCGCGCTGTTGACGAACCCGCGTGCCACGACCTGCAGGGTCTGCGTGCCGGCCGGCAGGACGCCGACATCGTCGAGCAGAAGGACGATCGTACGCGCAGTGTCCGGATCGCCAGGCACGGCACCAGCCACTTCCCGGAAGGTGGTCAGCGTCATCGGCTGGCTGTCCTCCTTCACCGCGAAGTCGGATGCACGCAGTCCGTGAATCGGTTGGCCGCGCTTATCGACCACCACCGCGTCGATCTCGACCAGGTCGACGTCCGCCGGTCGCGGCTGCCGTTGTCCGGCCACGGCACTGGCCGACAGCACCGCGACGAGCAGCAGGGTCGCGGGCCCGCGCCGCATCGTGATGTTCAGGTTCGCCCCGCGGCGAGCGCGAGCCCCTTCTGGACGACAGCGAGCGTCACGGGCTGAAGGCCGAACACCGGAAGGGAGGCTGGTGACGCCCACCGCGCATCGGCCGCGTCGGACTGGGGGTGGAGGTGTCCGCCGACGACCGAACAGAGATAGTCGATGAGCACGTAGTGGTATTCCACGCGCGCCGCGCCGTCCAGATGAATGCGGTCGAGCACCTCGACGATCGGGCCGACCTCGACCACCAGGCCGGTCTCCTCGAATACCTCGCGCTGCACCGCGGCCGCGAGCGTCTCGCCCAATTCCACCGCGCCGCCCGGCAGGCTCCACTGTCCCTTCAGCGGCGGCTGGCCGCGCTGCACCAGCAGCACGCGGCCGTCGTCGTCGATGATGACGGCGCCGACGCTGGCGATAGGCCGGTCGGGATAGGAACGGGTGGTCATAGTCACTAGTCCACAGTCGCCAGTCGGTAGTCGCGTGTCAGATGCCGAAGGCCTTGACGACGACGCGCTTGCGCCGCTGTCCGTCGAACTCGGCGTAGAACAACTGCTCCCACGGTCCGAGATCGAGCGCGGCGCTGGTGATCGGCACCATCACCTGGTGGCCCATGATGGTCCGCTTGAGATGGGCGTCCGCGTTGTCCTCGCCGGTCTGGTGATGGCGGTAGTCGAGACCGGCCGGCGCCAGTTTCTCCAGCCAGACGTCGAAGTCGTGAATGAGGCCGTCTTCCCAGTCGTTCACGAACACACCAGCCGTGATGTGCATCGCCGACACGAGCACCATCCCTTCCGTGATGCCGGAGCGCGACACGATGGCAGCCACCTGCTCGGTGATGCGGATGAACTCCTGCCGCTGCCTGGTGTTGAACCACAGGTAGTCGGTGACGACGATCGTCGTCGGAGGAATCGTCGGCGATTGTGGGGCGTGGCTCACAGCGTCCTCGGTTCGAACCGGTTGTGCACGCTAGTGCAGTGATTCAGAAATGGCTCGGCACTTCATGACCTTCTCCAAGATGCGCTCGGCAGAGGCGGTCCAGACGAAGGGCACGGCCTGTTGATTGTGATGATGGATATAGGCGTGAATCGCATCGACGACATCCGGCACGCTCAGAAAATCACCGCGTCGGAGTTGCTGGGTGGTCAGGTGCGCAAACCAGAGTTCGACGAGATTCAGCCACGACGAACTGGTCGGGATGAAATGCAGGTGCACGCGGGGATGGCGGCGCAGCCACGCGTGGATCGCTGGGTGCTTGTGCGTCGCGTAGTTGTCCACGATCAGATGCAGGTCGACGTCCGACGGCGTCGCGGCATCGATCTGCGTGAGGAAGCGTCGAAATTCCTGGTGACGATGCCGCGGCATACACGAGCCGAGCACGGTGCCTTCCAACACACGCAGCGCGGCAAACAACGTGGTGGTGCCGTGTCGTTTGTAGTCGTGGGTGAAGGTGCCGGCGCGTCCGCGTTTCATCGGCAGCCCGGGCTGCGATCGCTGCAGCGCTTGAATCTGACTCTTCTCATCGACACAGAACACCAGGGCGCGTTCCGGCGGATTCAGATACAGCCCGACGACATCGACCAATTTGTCCACGAACTGCGGATCGGTCGAGAGCTTGAAGGTCCGGGTGCGATGCGGCTGCAGCCCGTGGGCCTGCCAGATGCGGTGAATCGAGGCGGGGCTGACGGCCTGCGCGGCGGCCATCGACCGCAAGCTCCACTGCGTCGCCATGACCGGCGTCGTCTGCAAGGTCGCGGTGACCACCTGCTGCTCGTGCGCGGCGGTGATCTGTCGCTTTCGCCCGCGTCCCGGCGCATCGTGGACCAAGGCCTGGGGACCGCCGGCGGCGAAACGCCGCCGCCACAGGCGCACCGTGTCCTGGCTCGTCGTCAGCGCCACCGCAATGTGTTTCGTCGGCATCGCCTTCGCCGCCAGCAGGACAATGCGGCTGCGCAACACCAACCGCTGCGGCGTCGTGCCAGACCGGACCCATCGCTCCAGCGCGGTCCGGTATTC
>JBKJMH010000197.1:0-23045 GCA_046596625.1 Vicinamibacterales bacterium
GCCTGCAAGCGGAGCAGGAGGCCGCGGAAGGTGATCGCTTCGACGTAGTCCGACTTGAGCGAGATCGCCTTGTCGACCGCCTCGAGACCCTTGGTGATGTATTCCTTCTTCTGGTCCTCGGTCAACGAGGAGTCGCCGCGGGTTTCATCCCAGTAGTAGCCAGCAATGGTCTGGAACGCTTCCGGGTTGTTCGGCTCGATCTCGGCGCGCTGGTTCAGCGATTCGATGGTCTTGTCGAAGCGACCCTGGCGATTGTAGAAGCCGGCGAGCTGCAGGTACACCGACGAATCCTTCGGCTTCGCGGCCTTGGACATCAGTAGCACCTTCTCGGCGTCGTCATACATGGCGGCGTCTTCGTAGATCTTTCCGAGGACGGCGTAGTTCGACGGTTCGGTGGGCTCAATTCCGATCATCTTGATAAGCACCGGTTCGGCCTTGGCCGGGTCGTTCAGCTTGTCTGCGCCGTAGGCGGCGACCAGATACTCTAGCGAGAGCTTCGCGAGCTTCCTCTCGTCTTCGACCGCCGAGCCGCCGAGTTTCTCCGCGCAGAGTGTGTAATTCTCGACGGCGCGGGTCAGTAGCGCCTCGTTCGCCGGCTCGCCTTTCTTGCTGGGGCGATACTGGTTGTCCAGGCTGTTCCCGAGGAAAAAATACGCCACGGCAAGGTTAGGATCTTCCTGGAGCGTCTCTTCGTACAAGGCCGCGGCCTTCTTGTAATCCTGAGCCTGATACGCAGCGTTGGCGGCCTTGAAACTTCTCTTCGCCGTCACCTGACCGACTTGCGCGCAGCCTACCGAAATCGATAGGGCCAGCACCGCCGCCGAAGCGAGCGACGCACCCGAAAAAGCCTTCATTGAGCCCCCTTTATGGCCGAAAACCAACGTTGTGACCTTATTCCCGCTGGGCGAGGAGAATTGCCGTGGCCGAAACCGGGTCAGTATAGTGAAGCAAAATTTCCTAAGTCAATATGATGCTTAGACACCGCATTTCATGATTCGCTTCGAGGATCTCGTAGAAAAGGTCCGGGCCTACAGCCCTGCCGCCGATGTCGAGCTCTTGCGCCGGGCCTATGTCTTCTCGGCGTTCGAGCACCGGGGACAGGTCCGCCACTCAGGGGAACCGTATCTCATCCATCCCCTTGCGGTTGCGGACTTTCTCGCTGACATGAAGCTGGACGTCGTGGCGGTCTCCGCCGGTCTGCTCCACGACGTGGTCGAAGACACCCTTACCACAATCGAGCGCATCCACGAGCTCTTCGGTCCGGAGGTTGCCCACGTCGTCGAGGGTGTGACGAAAATCGGTGCCGTTCGATTCTCCTCCACGGAGGAGCGCCAGGCCGAGACATTCCGCAAGATGCTCCTGGCGATGGTCGATGACATCCGGGTCATCCTCGTCAAACTGGCCGACCGCCTGCACAACATGCGAACGCTGAACCACCTCTCGGAAGAGAAGCGGATCGCGATTGCTCAGGAGACCCGGGACATCTATGCGCCCATTGCCAACCGGCTGGGCATGAGCAAAATCAAGAACGAACTCGAGGAGCTCTCGTTCCGCTATCTCGAGCCCCAACTCTACGAATCGCTCAGGTCCAAGGTGGATGCCAGGCGGCGTGCCACCGAAGGCTTGATCGAGCAACTGAGAGGGACAATCGACAGCAAGCTCAGCGAAGCCTCGGTCCCGGTCATCGAGATCGACGGTCGCATCAAGCGTTTGTGGAGCATCGCCCAGAAGCTGAAGAAGCAGCGCATCGAACTCGACCAGGTCTACGACTTCATCGCGCTCCGTATCATCACGACCAGCGTGAAGGACTGCTACGCCGCCCTGGGCATCATTCACCAGACGTGGTCGCCGGTGCCGGGCAGGATCAAGGACTTCATCGCGATGCCACGGCCCAACGGCTATCAGTCGCTGCATACGTCGGTGATCAGCCACAAGGGGATGCCCTTCGAGGTGCAGATTCGCACCCTCGAGATGCACCGGATGGCCGAGGAGGGCGTGGCCGCCCACTGGAAATACAAGGAAGGCAGAACGGGCGATCAGAAGGACGAACGCTACTTTCAGTGGATGCGTCAGTTGCTCGAATTCCAGCAGGACGTGCGAGACCCGCAGGAATTCATCCAGAACCTGAAAGTCGAGCTCTACCCCGACGAAGTCTACGCCTTCACGCCGAAGGGCCAGGTGAAGGCCTTCCCTCGAGGGGCAACGCCGATCGACTTCGCCTACTCGATCCACACCGACGTTGGGCACCAGTGCGTGGGCGCCCGGATCAACGGCAAGATGGTTCCGCTTCGGGCTCACCTGAAGAACGGCGACATCGTCGAGATCCTGACGCAGAGTGGTCACAAGCCGAGCCGCGACTGGCTGAACTTCGCGGCCACCTCCCACGCGCGCTACAAGATCAAGCACCTCATTCGTCTCGAAGAGCGCACGCGGGCCGTCGAACTTGGGCGGCGCGTCTTCGACAAAG
Organism: Vicinamibacterales bacterium; assembly: GCA_046596625.1. Taxonomy (GTDB): domain Bacteria; phylum Acidobacteriota; class Vicinamibacteria; order Vicinamibacterales; family CAVVIG01; genus CAVVIG01. Next base: position 2,468 of record JBKJMH010000197.1, read on the forward strand.
AGCTACGCCGGTACGACGTATCACACAAGGGAATCTTCGAAGGAGAGAACTTTCCCAAGGCGCTCTCCGACTCCGGGGTGAAGTCTTCCGACGACTTGATGGCGCTCATCGGATACGGAACCCTGTCGGCCAAGCAGCTGCTGGGTAAGCTCGTTCCATCCGAGCGTCTGCGCGAGAAGGCGCCCGACGGTGCGGTGACGGCGGCCATGAAGCGGGCCTTCGGTTCCGGCGAAGAGAAGATCACGGTTCGTGGCGCGGACGACGTGCTCGTGTTTCGCGCTCGCTGCTGCAACCCGATTCGCGGCGAGAAAATCATCGGTTACATCACGCGCGGAAAGGGCGTCTCGGTCCACTCCGCCACCTGTCCGAACGTCGTGAACCTGCTCTACGACCCGGAGCGGCGGATTGACGTCGAGTGGGAAAAGACTCCCGGTGGGGAGGCGCCCGCTGCCTACACGGTGAAGTTGACGATGGAGGTCGAGGATCGGAAGGGTGTTCTTGCGGCAGTGAGCGCCAAGATCTCCGACATCAACACGAACATCCGCAACATGGAGGCTCGCACCGGCGGCAACGACCAGAGGGCCAGGATCGATGTGACGGTCGAGATCAGCGATCTTCATCACCTCGAAAAGGTCATGAAGGCGTTGAAGTCGGTGAACGGGGTGATCGACGTGGAGCGGACGGGGCGGACTCAGGCGAACTGAACACGCGGCCGCAAGGCAGCGCTAGGCGTCGTAGCTGGCGATGACGTCGATTTCGATCCGGGCGTCCCTGGGAAGGCGGGCAGCCTGAACCGTCGAGCGAGCTGGGTATGGTTCAGCGAAGAACGTGCGATAGGTCTCGTTCATCGGAGCGAAGTCGTTCATGTCGGCCAGAAACACGGTCGTGCGGACAACATGCTGCATCGACAGGCCGGCCGATTCGAGCAGTGCTCCGATGTTCTGGAGCACTCGCCGGGTCTGGGTGCCGATGTCGCCCTCGATCATCATGCCGGTATCGGGGTCAAGGGGAACCTGACCCGAGACGAACAGCAACTGACCCGCGCGCAACGCCGCTGAATAAGGCCCGATGGCTTTCGGAGCGTTTGGGCTGGCAATCGCCTGCTTGGCCATGACGCTACGCGGCCTTGACGACCTTGTTCGACCGCAGGCAGCGTGTGCATACGCGAATGCGCTGCACGCCGCCGTTAATCAAGGCTCGAACCGCCTGGAGGTTCGGCTCGAACCGACGCGCGCTGACGTTGTGCGCGTGGCTGACCTGCCGGCCGACGACCGGCTTCTTTCCACAAATCTCACACTGCTTCGCCATGATCCTCTCGTTCCTTCCGCGGCAAAACCCCAAGTATAGTCACCGACCTCCGCGCTGGCAAGGGTAACGACGACCCTTGGGCCGAGTCATGAATGCTGGCATGCCTCGAATAGATCGGGCGTCGAATGGGCATCGACCGATAAGCCTGTTGGCCACGGGCTGACGCGCCGCTCAGTCCGATGGTCTGGCCGCACCCAGAAATAGACGGCCCGTCGTCACTGACAGGGGACAGATGAATTTACGTTTGGGTCAGAACTCTTTCGAGGCTGTGCGCGTCTAATCGGGCAACACAATTTGGACGGACGGCAAACTTCGTTCGAATTGTATTGATTAAGTCTTTTGCATTCATGTATTTGTTTGCTCGCCTCACGATGGCATCTCGAGAACATCGGAGATGGAAGCGATGGTGGCCAGCTCGGGCGGCGTGGTTGATATCGCCAGCCGTCCGAGGTTGAAGAGTTTCGGCGACAAGTTTATACTTGGCAATTCATTTGCATTGCGTTCAGCAATCTTAATCGACGGTGGCCCTGGGCGACCCGGGGAGTGAAGGAGCGGCATTATGAAGAAAATTACTAACGCAGTGATCGAGGCGACGCCGAAGTCACGTTATTCCGAACTGAAGTGGATGCTCGAAGAGCGCCGCCGAGTCCTCCAAGCCGAAGTTCAGGGCAAGATGCGGAACGTTCGGTCGGAAGGCGCCTGGGGCGGCAAGCTCAACGAAGTGTTCGATGCGGTCGAGGGTGCCGAAGCGGACATTCAGGACGACATCGAGTTCGCGTTGATCCAGATGAAGTCGGAGACGCTGAACAAGGTCAACAACGCGCTCATCCGTCTCGAGCAGGGCGACTACGGCAACTGCTTCGAATGCGGCGAAGAAATCGCGGAGAAGCGCCTCCGAGCCCTTCCGTTCGCGGTGCGTTGCAAGGATTGCGAAGAAGCGCGTGAAGTCGCCGAGCAGCGCGAACGCCAGATGGCGGCTCGTCGCGGTGCGTCCTCGCTGTTCTTCGACATGTAATATCGGCGACCCTGTGGGCTCCGCCGGTGGCGGAGCCCACTCTCTCCCACCGGCCTTCCCCTCTGCCTCAAGACAGTCATACAATCGCCGCGCTATCGTCCGGTTTCTGGACCGCGGTGTCCCGATCGATACCCGGGAGCCTGCACGGTCCACCTTCGAAGGAGTTCGCCATGAGCGACCAGGTCGAGGATCTCAAGCCTGAGGACCTCTCGATTGCCGATCGGCCGCTTGCGATTCCGCCAGAACTTCCAGTCCTGCCACTGCGGGACACGGTGCTCTTCCCCAACTCGTTCATGCCGCTCGCCGTGGCGCGGGCAAGCTCCGTGCGCCTCATCGACGACGCCATGGCCAACGGGAAATTGATTGCCGTGTTCACGCAGCGTGATGCGGCGGTCGAGGAACCGGCGCGGGACGACCTCTTCGAAGTCGGCACCGCGACACACATCCACAAGATGTTCAAGTTGCCTGACGGCAGCCTCCGGCTCATCGTGCAGGGGCTTGCGCGGCTGACCCTCGATGAAGTCGTGTCTACGCACCCGTACCTGCGTGCGCGCGTGGGCGCCGCCAGCGAAGACACCAATGACGCCGACCGCCTCGAAATCGATGCGTTGGCAAGGAACATCAAGGCGAACTTCCAGCAAGTCGTGTCGCTGTCGCCATTGCTCTCGGACGATCTGCAAACGCTCGCGACGAATATTACCGAGCCGGGCCGCCTCGCCGACTTCATCGCCTCGAGCCTCACCACCATCAGTACGCCGGTGAAGCAGGAGGTCCTGGAGACCCTCGACATCCGCACCCGGATGGACAACCTCAACCGGATCCTCATCAAGGAGCTTGAAGTTCTCGAACTCGGTTCGAAGATCCAGTCGCAGGTCCAGTCGGAGGTCGGCAAGAACCAGCGCGATTACTTCCTGCGCGAGCAGATGAAGGCCATACAGAAGGAGCTGGGCGAAGGCGACGACCAGACGAAGGAAGTCGAGGAACTGGCGGAGAAGATCGAGGCCGCCGGCATGCCGGAACTGGTGAAGAAGGAGGCCCTGCGCGAACTCGATCGGCTGTCGAAGATGCCGCCGGCCGCCGCCGAGTACACGGTGTCGCGTACATATGTGGACTGGCTCGTCGCGTTGCCGTGGTCCCGCCGCACCGAGGAGATCATCGACCTGCCGAAGACCAAGGCGGTGCTCGACGCCGACCACTCTGGCCTCGAGAAGGCGAAGGATCGCATCCTGGAGTACCTCGCGGTCAGGAAGCTGAACCCGGCGGTCAAGGGGCCGATCCTCTGCTTCCTCGGACCTCCCGGTGTCGGCAAGACGTCGCTTGCGCGTTCGATCGCGGAATCATTGGGACGAAAGTTCGTGCGTGTGTCCCTCGGCGGTATGCGTGACGAGGCCGAGATCCGCGGCCACCGTCGCACCTACATCGGCGCGCTGCCCGGTCAGGTCATTCAGGGCCTTCGACGCGCGGAGTCGAAGAATCCGGTGTTCATCCTCGATGAGATCGACAAGCTCGGTTCCGACTTCAGGGGCGACCCGTCGTCGGCGCTGCTCGAGGTGCTGGACCCGGAACAGAACGGGACCTTCCGCGACCACTACCTCGACGTGCCATTCGACCTGTCTGAAGTGCTCTTCATCACCACCGCCAATGTGCTCGATCCGGTTCCTCCGGCACTTCGCGACCGCATGGAAGTGCTCGAGATCGCTGGCTACACCGAGGAAGAAAAGCTCAAGATCGCCCAAGACCACCTCGTCTCGAAGCAGGTGAAGAATCACGGACTCACGCCGGAGTTCATCCAGTTCACGGCCGATGCGCTGAGGCAGGTCATTCGCGGCTACACCAGGGAAGCGGGCGTCCGTAATCTGGAACGCGAAATCGGTGCGCTGTGCCGCAAGGCGGCGCGCCGCCGTGCGGAAGGCGACGAGGCGCCGATTGAAGTCAATCCGGCCGTTGTCGTCGAGATGCTCGGGGCGCCCAGGTTCCTGGACGAGGAGATGGAGCAGCGCACGAAGGAACCGGGTGTCGCCATCGGACTCGCGTGGACGCCAGTCGGCGGCGAGGTGTTGTTCATCGAGGCGTCGCGTATGGCTGGCAGCGGCACGCTCACCCTCACGGGGCAACTCGGTGACGTCATGAAGGAATCGGCTCGCGCCGCCTTGTCATGGCTCCGGACTCACGCCCGCGAGCATGGTATCGATCCGGACTTCTTCAAGACCGCGGAGCTTCACGTCCATGTGCCGGCAGGGGCCATACCGAAGGATGGTCCGTCTGCCGGTGTCACGATGGTGGCGGCGATGGCGTCGGAGTTGACGGGCCGGCCGGTTCGCGGCGACGTGGCGATGACCGGTGAGATCACGCTGTCCGGGCGTGTACTGCCGGTCGGCGGCATCAAGGAGAAGGTGCTCGCCGCACGGCGATTGGGTATCAACGAAGTGATCCTGCCGCGGCAGAACGAGAAAAACGTCAACGAGGACCTCACGCCGGAACTGCGGAAGAACCTCGTGGTGCACCTCGTCTCGACCATCGACGAAGTGCTCGCTCTGGCGCTGCAGCCGGTATCGACCGACGTGGCGCGACCGCCTCGAAAAGTCACCCGCTCGAGCGGCCCTGTCAGGCCACCGGCCTAGGCTCGAGTGACAACCTCGAGCTTCGTTCCCTCAGACCAGTGACAGGCCGTAGGCGGTCTTCAGGTCGATGATCTCCCCACGTTCGACCATGGCTCGCGCTTCATCGAGCGTCACGGCTGCCGCCTCGATGTCTTCGTCCGCGTCCGGCTTGTGTCGCGAGTCCGGCGCTGGCCGCCGCAAGTTCGACGCCCTGTAGAAGATCAACTCTTCATCGCAGAAGCCCGGCGTCGGATACAGGCCGCGTATGCGTTCGAGCGTTCCGGGGACAAGGCCGATTTCCTCTTCGCACTCCCGGGCGGCCGCGGCGTCGGGGTCTTCGCCGTCGTCCACGCGTCCCGCCGGAATCTCCCACATCATGCGATCGAGACTGGCGCGATACTGGCGGATCAGGATGACTCGGCCATCGTCCTGAATCGGAATGAGCACGACCGACGGATTGTGGCGCACGATGGCCACTTCATGCTCCTGGCCATTCGGGAAACGTCGCCGCTCGACTTCAACCGCGAATACGCGCCCCTTGAACACGATTGGCATCATGAATCCTCGCGCGGTGACGCGCGTTCAAGCCATTTCGACTTCCAGCCCCGACTTCTCGATCAGTTCGTCCAGCACGGTTTTCAGATCTGGCGGCAGTTCACTTTCGAACTCCATCGGGCGTCCGTCGCGGGGATGCTTGAACGCCAGCTTCGCCGCGTGCAGGAACGGTCGATTGAGCCTCGAGACAGCGCGGATGTCTGCAGGCACGCGTCGATGGAGACCGCCGTAGAGCGCATCGCCGACGACCGGATGGCCGATGGCGCTCAGGTGCACGCGGATCTGATGCGTACGCCCCGTGAGGATGGCGATTTGCGCCAGCGCCACGGCCGGATTTACCTGGAACACACGGACGATGCGCGTGACCGCCTCACGACTCCGTCGCGCGCGATTTGTCATCTTCAGCCGGTTCTTGGGATCGCGCCCGATCGGCTCCTCGATGCGTCGGCCGGCGACGACCACTCCCCAGACCAGCGCGAGATACTCCTTCGAGACCTCGCGGTCGTGGAACTGCCGCGCCAGTTCCTGGTGCGCCGCATCGTTCTTGGCCACCACCATCAGGCCCGACGTGCCGCGGTCGAGACGATGCACGATGCCTGGCCGCTTCTCGCCGCCGATGCCGCTCAGGTCATCGACGTGATGCAGCAGCGCATTTACCATCGTTCCGGAATCATGTCCAGCCGCCGGATGCACCACCATCCCTGGCGGCTTGTTGACGACGACCAGATCCGGGTCTTCGTAGACGATCGGCAGCTCGATATTCTCAGGAATCGGGATTGGATCCCTCGGTTCGGGAATATCGATGTCGACCGACACACCGGTCTTCAGGCGCAGGTTCGACTTGGCTGGGCGGCCGTCGACCGTAACGCGCCCTTCCTCGACCAGCTTCTGCAGGTGCGAACGCGAATGGCTCGGGACAACGGAGACGAGGAAGCGGTCCAGTCGAAAACCGTCGTACTCCTCGGTAACGGGAATCAGGAGAGAGATGTCAGGCTGCCTTCCGGGCGCGTTCAGGTGCAGGCGCGCCCTTCCGGCCGAGCACCACGAGCATGACCAGCGCGAGCGGCGCAAGCACGATCGAAATGAATTGCGAGGTCGAGAACATCAGGACCGCGCCACGAGGATCGTTGCGATAGAACTCGATGATGAAACGCGAGATGGCATAGAGGAGCATGTAGAGCCAGAACGTCCGGCCCGGATACCTCGTCCCCTTCTTCTCGGTCGAGAGCAGCAGCAGCAGGATGAGACCTTCGGCTCCAGCTTCGTAGAGTTGCGTCGGATGCAGCGGCACGTTCAGCGGCGTGCCGACGTTCGCGGCTGCATACGGGTCGGTGAAGGTGATGGCCCACGGCACGTCCGTTTCACGGCCCCAGCAGCATCCCGCAAAGAAGCAGCCCATGCGGCCGACCACATGCCCGAGCGCAATGCCGGGTGCGAAGACGTCGCACGTGGTCCACAGTGGCAAGCCGATCTTGCGGATGTACCAGAGTGCGACGGACACGGCCAGGATCAGCCCGCCGTAGAACACGCCGCCAGAACGCGCGAGGGTGATCAGCTCGGATGGGTCGCTGATAAAGGTGCGGAAGTCGGTGATGACCAGCAGCAGCTTCGCGCCGATCAGGGCGCTGATGATGATGTAGATCCCGAGGTCCAGCACGCGGGCGTCGTCCAGTCCGCGCACCTTGGCGCGCACCATCGCGAGCTTCAGCCCAAGCAGGTAGGCGGATGCCAGCAGGACGCCGTAGGTGTAGATCGTGGCCGGGCCGAGATCAAGCAGTATTGGATGCATGCGAGCCTGTCCCGATCATATCGAGGATCATGAGTGCCACACCGACCGTAATCGCCGAGTCGGCGACGTTGAACGCCCAGAAGTGGAACGTGCCCCAGTAGGCGTCCACGAAATCGACGACCGACCCGATGAAAATCCGGTCGATGAGGTTGCCGGCCGCCCCACCGATGATCAGGGCCATACCGAGCCGCGGCAGCAGTTGCTGGTTCGACAGGGTGCCAGAGTACAGGGCAACGCCGACGAGCGCCACCACGGCGACGACCGCAATCACCAGCGTCTTGCCCGGAAAGTCGACGCCATTCAGGAAGCCGAATGCCGCGCCGGTGTTGCGGACGTGCGTGATGTCGAGCAGGTTGGGGATCACCTCGACGCTGTCGTGCAACGGCACACGCACCCGAACCAGCCACTTCGTCAGCTGATCGAGCGCAACCACGAGCAGCGGCACCCAGAGTTCCAGGCGGCGCAGTCGCGTCCGTGAGGCGGCCATCTCCGGCTCAACCATTGAGCGACCCGGCTACGGCAACCTGGCACCGCTCGCACAGCCCTTCGGTCGCCGGCTCGCTCGAGAGCGCCGGCACATAGCGCCAGCACCGCTCGCATTTCAGCCCGCCGGCGCGTTCGATGCTAATGGCCGGTCCGGCCTCGGCATGCGCCTCTGCGTCGGCCGGCGCCGCGCGCAGGGCGACGTCCGACACGATGAACAGCATCGGCAACTGAGCCGCATAGCTCTCGAGGAACGCCAGTTCCTTCTCGCTCGCCGTCAGCACGACGCGCGCCTGCAGCGAACTGCCGATCCGCTTGTCCTTGCGGAGAGGTTCGATGTCGGCCAGGACGCGCTCACGCAGCGTCGCCAGATGCTGCCACCGCTGCAGCAGGTCGGTGTCGACCATCGATTCGAGATCCCCGAGCTCGGGGAACAGGGCGATGTGCACCGATTCCAGAGGCCGATCCGGCAGGTAGCGCCACAACTCATCAGCCGTGAATGACAGGATAGGCGCCAGCAGGCGGCCCAGGCCGTCGGCCATCAGGTACATGGCGGTCTGCGCGGAGCGACGCTCGGGCGAATTCGCATGGAACGTGTAGAGGCGGTCCTTCGACACGTCGGCGTAGAACGCGCTCAGGTCGACAGTGATGAAAGCATTCACCGCCTGGAAGATCACGCCGTACTCGTAGGTCGTGTATGCCTTGCGGATCTTCAGCGCGACTTCCGCATAGCGCGCCAGGATGTAACGGTCCACTTCCTCCAGCGACGCCATCTCCACCAGATCGACGGCCGGATTGAAGTCGTACAGGTTGGCCAGGAGGTAGCGGAGCGTGTTCCTGATCTTTCGGTACGCCTCGACAGCACGGGCCAGCACTTCCTTGCCGATCCGGATCTCCTGGGTGTAATCGCTCATCGACACCCAGAGGCGAAGGATGTCGGCGCCGCTCTGCTTGATGATGTCCTGTGGCTCGACCGAGTTGCCGAGCGACTTCGACATCTTGCGGCCGTCCTCCGCCACGATGAAGCCGTGGGTCAGCACCTCGCCGAACGGCGCACGCCCGCGTGTACCCAACCCTACGAGCAGGGAACTCTGGAACCAGCCACGGTGCTGGTCGCTGCCTTCCAGGTAGATGTCCGCCGGCCAGGTCAGCTCGGGCCTCACCGACAGCACGGCTTCATGGCTCGACCCCGAGTCGAACCAGACGTCGAGAATGTTCATCTCGCGTTCGAAGCTGCCATTGCCGCACGTCGGGCAGCGCAGGCCGTCGGGCACGAACTCCGCGGTCGGCCGTTCGTACCAGGCGTCGGCCCCGTACAGCTCGAACACCGCGGCCGCCTTCTCCACGATCTCCTGCGAGATGACCGCTTCGCCGCACTTCGTGCAGTCCAGCGCGGGGATTGGCACACCCCAGGCTCGCTGGCGAGATACGCACCAGTCGGGCCGGTTCGCGAGCATGTTGTAGATACGGTCGTGGCCCCAGCCGGGAATCCACTTCACCTGGTTGTCGACGGTGTCGAGCGCAGCCTGCCGGAGCGTGGCCATGTCGTTGCCCCGCTTCAGCTTCGCGTCGTCCATGCCGATGAACCACTGCGCCGTTGCCAGGAAGATCACGGGGTTGTGGCAGCGCCAGCAGTGCGGGTACGAGTGCACGAACGACTTGCGATGCCACAGGCGGCCGCGTTCCTTCAGCGCCTCTTCCACCTTCGGGTTGGCGTCGAAGACCCGCATGCCGCCGAAGAGTTCCACTGTGTCGAGGAAGTGGCCGGCCGGACCGACGGGGGCGTAGATCTCGAGGCCGTACTTCTGCCCGGTTCTGAAGTCGTCGGCGCCATGACCCGGAGCGGTGTGGACGACGCCGGTGCCGGCGTCCAGCGTGACGTAGTCGGCGAGGACGCCCAGCGAGTCGCGCTCGTAGAGCGGATGACGGAAGCGGATGCGGTCGAAGACCTCGCCCTTCATGCGGGCCACCGGGGCGTCGAGTGCCACGCCGGATTCCGTCGCGACCGTCGCGGCGAGCCCTTCCGCCACGATCACCGCGCGGCCGTTCACGTCGTAGGCCGCGTAGTCGAGTTCGGGGTGGAAAGCTACCGCCAGGTTCGACGGAATCGTCCACGGGGTCGTCGTCCAGATGAGGACGGAGACCTGGCGTCCGGCGAGCTCGGGCACACGCTCGACCAGCGCACCGGCGTTCTCCGCCGGCAGCGGGAACTCGACGTAGATCGACGGCGACGTGTGGTCTTCGTACTCGACTTCGGCTTCGGCCAGCGCGGTGCGGCAGTGGATGCACCAGTGCACCGGCTTCTTGCCCTTGTAGACCAGGCCCTGCCCGACAAATTGGCCGAACGCGCGCGCGATGGCTGCCTGATAGCGGAAGTCCATCGTCACATAGGGGTCGTCCCAGGTGCCGAGCACGCCAAGGCGCTGGAACTGCGCCGTCATCGTGCCGATGAACCGCTCCGCGAAGGCGCGGCAGGCGCGGCAGAAGTCGGCGGTCGACATCTCGCGCTTCTTCGGTCCGAGTTCGCGATCGACCTTCAGCTCGATCGGCAGTCCGTGGCAGTCGTAGCCGACGACGAACGGGGCATCGAACCCCTCCATCGAGCGCGACTTCACCACGAAGTCCTTCAGGATCTTGTTGAGCGCCGTCCCGATGTGAATGTTGCCGCTCGTGTACGGCGGACCGTCGTGGAGGATGAATTTCGGCGCGCCGCGGCGGCGTTCACGAATCTTCCCGTAGAGGTCCATGGCGGTCCAGCGAGCGAGGGCGTCCGGTTCGCTCGCCGGCAGGTTCGCCTTCATCGGGAAGTCGGTCCGCGGCAGATTGACGGTGTCTTTCCATTCAGGCATGGGTATCCTGCGATTTTATAATGAATGGATGACCAGCCGTCGCCAGGCCGTACCAGCCGTGACCACGGTTGTCCTCTTCGACGTCGACTTCACGCTCATCTATCCAGGGCCGATGTTCCAGGGCGAGGGCTACAAGGCGTTCAGTGCGCGACATGGCATGGCCATCGATGCGGCGCGTTTCGACGCCGCTGTCGCGAGCGCCTCAGGGCTGCTCGATCTCCCCGAGGACACGGTCTACGAGGACGAGATCCACGTCCGCTACACCCGGCACATCCTCGAGCAGATGGGGGCGACCGGTCACGTCGAGGCGCTCGACGCCTGCGCACGAGAGATCTACCGTGAGTGGGCGGCCTGCCAGCACTTCGAGCTGTATGATGACGTGCCGGAGGTGTTGCGCAGGATTGCGGCATCGGGTGTGCGCATCGGGCTGGTGTCGAACTCGCACCGCTGCCTCGCGTCGTTCCAGACGCACTTCGATCTGCAGGGGCTCATCACGGCCACCGTCTCGTCCTCAGACCACGGCATGATGAAGCCGCACCCCAGCATCTTCAGGGCGGCCCTCGAGCTGATGGACGTGACGCCCCGGGAGGCGATGATGGTGGGCGACAGCGTGCCGCACGACATCGAGGGCGCGCTCCGCCTCGGCATGCGGGCGGCGTTGCTGCACCGCAGCCAGCATCTCCACCCCCGCGAGGCTGAACTGGCCGCACGCGGTGTGCCGACCATGCGCTCGCTGCACGAACTGCCCGGCCTGCTCTAGACTGTCGCCATGTCCTGCCTGTTCTGCAAGATCATCAACCGCGAGATCGCGGCGTCCATCGTCTACGAAGATGAACGCGTGCTGGCCTTCGACGACATCAATCCTCAGGCATCCACCCACGTCCTCGTCATTCCCAGGCAGCATATAGCCACGCTGAACGACCTCGAGGCGAGCCATGACGCCATGGTCGGTGAACTGGTGCGGCGGGCGTCGGCGATTGCGAAGGAGCGGGGTATCGACGGGGCTGGCTATCGCACGGTCTTCAACACGAATCGTGATGCCGGACAGACCGTGTTCCACGTCCACCTGCACCTGATCGGTGGGCGCAGCCTTGCCTGGCCCCCGGGCTGACGAACGAGCACCGGGGCATCGTGGCCCTGGTCAGGTGCGGCCGGTCTTCTGGGTGACCGCCGCGCGGGGAATGTCCTGCAGGTCGTGCTTCACTTCGATCAATGTCAACGCCGGTACGGCCTCGACGATGGCCGCGACGGCCTCGCTCTGCCCGGCGCCAAACTCGAAGATGAAGATGCCGTCGCGCGCGAGCGCGGCTGCAGCCTGCACGACGAGACGCCTGACGATCTGGAGTCCGTCCTCACCCGCGAACAGCGCCGCGGTGGGTTCGTACTCCCGCACTTCCGGCTGTAGTTCCAATGCGTCCACCGTGCGCACGTAGGGCGGGTTCGACACAATCAGATCGAACCGGCCCGCGATGCCGTCGAGCAGATCGGCTTGCAGGCACTCGGTGCGGGCCGAGACGCCGTAACGCGCCAGATTACGCCGGGCGACGTCCAGGGCAGCCTGTGAGATGTCGCTCGCGACGAGTGCTGCCCGCGGGAACTCACGACCGAGACCGACGGCGACGCAGCCACTGCCCGTGCACACGTCGAGAATACGAATCGGCTGCGGATGGTCGAAGTGCTCGAGCGCGATCTCGATGAGCAGCTCGGTTTCCTGGCGTGGAATCAGTACCGCTGGCGTGACCTCGATATCGAGGTTCCAGAACTCGCGTGAGCCCGTGATGTAGGCCAGCGGCTCGCGAAACACGCGCCGCGCGACCAGCCCCTCGTACTCGTGCGTGAACTCTGGAGATGCGGCTTCGTCGCCGTGGGTCATCAGGCGTGCGGCATCCCACCCGAGCAGCCGCTGGGCGAGGAGGCGCGCGTCGAGGGCGGCTTCGTCCCGCTCGATGCCGGCGGCTCGGAAGCGACGCCGCGCGTCGGCGATGTGTGCGTTGATCTCCGTGGGCATCGGCCTGCTGTGCGCCGCCACGCCAGGCAGCGTTACGACACTCCCGTGGCGTCCTTGAGCTTCTCTGACTGGTAATGCGTGATGACCTCGTCGAGTAGTTCCACGAGGTCGCCATTCAGCACGTTCACGAGCTGGTGCGTCGTGAAGTTGATCCGGTGGTCGGTGATGCGGCTCTGGGGAAAGTTGTAGGTCCGGATCTTCTCGGAGCGCTCGCCCGTGCCCACCTGGCTCTTGCGATCCTTCGCAATCGCGTCCTGCTGCTTGCGCAGCTCCATCTCGTAGAGACGGGCCCGGAGCACCTTCATCGCCTTTGCGCGGTTCTTGACCTGCGACTTCTCGTCCTGCTGCGAGACCACCGTGTTCGTCGGCAGGTGGGTGATGCGGACCGCCGAGTAGGTGGTGTTGACGCTCTGTCCGCCCGGGCCGCTCGAGCAGAAGGTATCGATCCGAAGGTCCTTGTCGAAGATCTGGACGTCGACCTCCTCGGCTTCCGGCAGGACTGCAACCGTGGCGGTCGAGGTGTGGATGCGGCCGCTGGCCTCGGTTGCCGGCACGCGCTGCACACGGTGCACCCCGCTTTCGTACTTCAGCTTGCTGTAGACACCGCGGCCTTCGATGGTGGCAATCGCTTCCTTGAGGCCTCCGACGCCGGAGTCGCTGCTCGACATCATCTCGAGCTTCCAGCCCTGGCGTTCGGCGTACTTGGCGTACATCCGGAACAGTTCGCCCGCAAACAGCGCCGCTTCGTCGCCACCGGTGCCAGCGCGGATTTCGAGCACGACGTTCTTAGCGTCGTTCGGATCCTTCGGGATGAGCAGGACCTTCAGCTGTGCAATCAGCTCATCTTTGTGGGCGAGCAGCGACTTCAGCTCTTCCTGTGCCAGCTCCTTCATGTCCGGGTCGCCGGCGGCGGCCAGTTCCTGCGCTCCTTCGATGTCGCGGAGCAGTGACTTGTACTCGCGGAACCGCTCGACCGTCTCCTCGATCTCGGAGAGGGCTTTCGCCTGCTTTCGGTACTCGGAGGGATCGCTCTGGAGCTCTGCCGACCCGAGGCGGTGCGTCAGCTCTTCGTATTGGTGTTCCGTCGCTTCAAGTTTGTCGAACATACAGCTCTACGGGCTCGGCCCGCTCTCGAACGTCTGACCCGCCGGACACCGGGGGCAGGAACGCCACCTCGTCACCGTCGGACAGCACCTGCGTGCGCAGGGCGTAATCGGCGTTGACCGCTGTCGAGATCGACCGTTCGTAGGAGGTCATCTCCGGGAACTCGGCCGCCAGGTCCTGCCACACCATGCGGACGGTAGCCCCAGGGGACACGTCGCGCGTCAGCTCGGCGGCGCCGGCAATGTCGCGCAGTCGTGCGAACAGCCTGATCGTCACACGCACGCGATCCGCTCCGCTTCGGCCAGCGCCTTCGCATCGTCCGGGTCGGCTGTCGCGCCCTCGATCCAGACGTCGCCGCCGTCGAAGAACTCACGCTTCCAGATCGGCGCGATCTGCTTGATGCGCTCGATGGCATAGCGGCAGGCCGAGAAGGCGTGCCCGCGGTGCGGCGAGGCCGCAGCGATGGCCACGCTTGCGCCGCCGATCTCGATCCGGCCGATCCGGTGGTGCAGCGCCAGTTTCACATCCGGCCAGCGCGCCTCGATCTCAGTGCTGATCCGCTCGAACGATCGAAGCGCGAGTGGTTCGTACGCCTCGTATTCGAGGTAGTGAACCACCCGTCCAATGTTGTGGTTGCGCACCAGGCCGAGGAACGTGGTGACGGCCCCGTCGGAACCGGTCGCGTCGGCACGATCGGTCACCGCCGCGATCAGCGGCTCGAGTGCAAGCGGTTCCGGGCCGATGGCCAGCAGGGGAATACCCACTCCCCAAGTATAGCCGTCAGGCCCGCTCCCGGGGGCGTCGGCGACGAGCCCCGAAAGGCTACCGCAGGTTCCAGAAGTGATCGAGCGGGCCATGACCATGACCGATGGCCAGCGCGTGCTGTATGGCGCCGGCCACGTACGCCTGCGCACCGGCCACGGCCTGCACCAGCGGTTCGCCGAGGGCGAGCCGGGCGGCGACCGCCGACGCGAACGTGCAACCTGTGCCGTGGGTGTTTCTGGTCTCGATGCGCTGGGTCTTGAATTCGTGGAAGTCGCGGCCGTCGAAGAGCAGGTCCACCAACTCCACACCCTCGGCGTGCCCTCCCTTCACCACGACGGCCGACGCGCCGAAGTGATGGATACGCTTCGCTGCCTCGCGGACGTCCGACAGCGAGCGAATCGTCAGGCCGCTCAGGACCTCGGCCTCGGGGATATTCGGGGTGACGACGACAGCGCACGGCAGCAGTTCCTCGCGCAGCGCCGTGACCGCATCCTCATCGAGCAGCGAGTCGCCGCTCTTGGCCAGCATCACCGGGTCGACCACCACCAGCGGCA
This sequence comes from Vicinamibacterales bacterium, assembly GCA_046596625.1. Taxonomy (GTDB): domain Bacteria; phylum Acidobacteriota; class Vicinamibacteria; order Vicinamibacterales; family CAVVIG01; genus CAVVIG01. The sequence goes on from JBKJMH010000197.1 coordinate 17,498, forward strand.
GTTCGAGCGCCTTGATGGCGGCGGCGACAGCCTCGACGATCGCCGCGGTGGCGAGCATGCCGGTCTTCGTCGCGTGCACCTGAATGTCCGCCGCCACCGCTTCGATCTGCGCGGTGACGAGATCGGCTGACAGGGCCAGCGCTGCGGTGACCCCCATGGTGTTCTGCGCCGTGATGGCGGTGATGGCTGACGTGCCGAAGACGCCGTGTGCGGCAAACGTCTTCAGGTCGGCCTGGATGCCCGCGCCGCCACCGGAGTCGCTTCCGGCGATGGTCATCGCCGTCTTGATGGTCCGGGTCATGGCGATGTCAGTCCTAGCGTCGGGTCGAAGGCGGACTCGCCTTGACGAACACCAGGAGATACTGGAACGGCGGCACTGACTCTCGCGATTGCAGGTGGAAGCCGGCGGCCTCGACGGTCGCGATGATCTCTTCGGGCTTCACGCGATCGTCCTCGGCCGGACCCGGACCTCCGCCGCCAGGGAGGAAGTCGACGATGCCCACCCGTCCCTGCGCCTTCAGGGCGCGGCTCACACTGCGCAGCAGCTCCTGAATCACCTGGGGCCGGGCGGGTTCGTCCATCTCGCGGTAGGCATCGACAATCAGCACGGCGTCGAGGCCGGCGGGGAGCCGTGCGTCGGACGGCGTGCCGAGCACCGTGCGCACGTTGGTGAGGGCCTCCTGCTGCACGCGACGGTTGGTCGCCTCGATCATCTGCGGCTGGATGTCCTGCGCGTAGACGAGACCGTTGGGACCGACCCGACGGGCGAGCCTGATCGTGAACCAGCCGCCACCCGCCCCGAGGTCGGCCACGGTTGCGCCGTCCGCAACGCCGAGCGCGTCCATGATCAGGTCGGGCTTGTTCCAGTCGTCCCGGTCGGGGGCCGAGAGCAGTCCGAGATCCTGCGGCGGGAACAGCCGCCGCTGCCGCGTGGGCGGCTGGGGCGACGACTGCCCGGATGTCGCCACGCCGGTCATCGCCAGTACGGCCGCGACCACTGCGGCACAGGCGAGCCGCGCGCGTGTCATGGGGTCACGTCCTTCGCGGGCGGCGGCACCCGGCCGTCGCCTCCCACAATTCCTCCGCGCGTCATCGACTCCACCGACAGCACGCGATCAAGCGTGACGCGATCGAGCAGTCCCCGTTCGAGCACGATCTCGCGAATGCTGCGTCCGGTCGCCACCGCGGTCTTCGCCACATCTGCCGTGGCAGCGTATCCGAGATATGGATTGAGCGCCGTCGCCGCTGCCGTGCTGCGGTCCAGCAGTTCGCGCGCGCGGCCAGTGTCCACCGACAGCCCGTCCACACAACGCGTCCGGAACACCTGGATGGCGTTGCGCAGGATGGTCGAGGCGTGCAACGCATTCCAGGCGATGACCGGCATCATCACGTTCAGTTCGAGCTGCCCGGCCTCGCACGCCAGGGCGATCGTCTGGTCGCATCCCATGACCTGGAAGCAGACCTGGTTCACCATCTCCGGGATGGAGGGGTTCACCTTGCCTGGCATGATCGAGGAGCCGGGTTGGACCGCGGGCAGCACGATCTCGGAGAGCCCGGCGCGCGGCCCCATGCTGAGCAGGCGCAGGTCGCTTGCGATCTTTCCGAGTTCAACCGCGAGCCGGCGCATGGCCCCCGAGTAGGCGAGCACGTCGCCCATGCTCTGCGTCACGCGGAACAGGTTTTCTGCCGGCTTCACGGGCAGGCCGGTGTAGCGCTCGAGATAACCCACCACGGCGCTGCGGTACTCGTCGCCCGCATTGAGTCCCGTGCCGACGGCGGTGGCGCCGATGTTCAACTCCCTCAGTTGCTCGCCCGCCGCCGCCACATCGTCGGTCCCCCGTCGCAGGCACGAGGCATAGCCTCCGAACTCCTGACCGAAGGTGATCGGCACCGCATCCTGAAGGTGGGTGCGCCCGGTCTTCATCAGGTTGCGGAACTCGTCGGCCTTCGCGGCCATGCTCTCGACCAGCGCCCGCGCCTCGCGCAGGAGCGGGCCGTATCCGAGCAGCAGCGCCAACCGGGTGGCGGTCGGGTAGACGTCGTTCGTCGACTGCCCCATGTTGACGTGATCGTTCGGATGCACGCGGTCGTAGACGCCGCGGGGCAGGCCGAGGTGTTCGGCGGCCCGGTTGGCGAGCACCTCGTTCGCGTTCATGTTGTGCGACGTGCCGGCGCCAGCCTGGTAGACGTCGACGACGAACTGGTCGCGAAGTGCGCCGCCGAGAATCTCGTCGGCGGCGGCAAGGATGGCGCTGGCGATGGTGGCGTCGAGGCGACCGAGGTCGCGGTTTGTCTCTGCGGCCGCTTTCTTCACGAGCACCGTGGCGGTCACCAGATCGGAGGAGGCGCGGAGGCCGCTGATGGGGAAGTTCTCGACCGCGCGAGCGGTCTGCACACCGTAATAGGCGGAGGCGGGGACATCCAGTTGGCCCAGCGGGTCGCGCTCGGTGCGGAACGTCATGGGCCAATTATACTGACGCCATGCTGCCTGCATTCTTCGACAGTGTCCTCCACCTGATCGTGCGCACCTCGACCGACCTGCCACCGGACGTGCGAGCGGCCATGAAGCATGCCCTGCTCGCCGAGCCCGAAGGCACCCGCGCGGCGCAGGCGCTGAACATCATCGCGCAGAACATCGACCTCGCTGTCGACCAGGAGGGGGCCATCTGCCAGGACACGGGCATGCCGACCTTCGAGGTGCATGTGCCGGTGGGCGCCAACCAGATCTGGATGCGGCAGCAGATTCGCGAGGCGGTGGCCGAGGCGACGCGCCGCGGCAAGCTTCGCCCCAACTCGGTCGACTCCATCACAGGCACGAACTCGGGCAACAACCTCGGGCCCGGCACGCCGATCATCCACTTCGACCAGTGGGAGCGCGACGAGATCGAAATCAAGCTGATCCTGAAGGGTGGCGGCTGCGAGAACACCAACGCGCAGTACGCGTTACCGATGGAACTGCTGCATCTCGGCCGAGCTGACCGCACGCTGGAAGGCGTGCGCAAGTGCATCCTGCACGCGGTGTGGAACGCGCAGGGCAAAGGGTGCAGCCCGGCCGCCGTGGGCGTGTGCGTTGGCGGCGACCGTACCTCGGGCTATCTCCACGCCAAGGAACAGTTGTTCCGCACGCTCGACGACATCAATCCCGATGCGCGCCTCGCCGAACTCGAAGCGTCGATCATGGCGCAGGTGAACACCCTCGAGATCGGTCCCATGGGCTTTGGCGGAAAGGTGACGCTGATCGGCTGCAAGGTGGGCGCGCTGAACCGTCTGCCGGCTAGCTTCTTCGTGTCTGTCGCGTACGACTGCTGGGCATTCCGCCGACTGGGCGTACTGCTGCATGCCGAAACCGGCGCCATCAACAGCTGGCTCTATCGCGACCCATCGCACCCGATCATCCCGATGCTCGATCAGTCGGGCTTCGTGCGCACCGGCCGCGAGGTGAAGCTGCAGACGCCGCTCACGGAAGACGCGGTCCGCTCGCTGAAGGTCGGGGACGTGGTGTTGATCTCGGGCCGCATGTACACGGGGCGTGATGCCGTGCATGCGCACCTGATGCACCACGAGCCGCCGGTCGACCTGAACGGCTCGGTGCTGTATCACTGCGGACCCGTGGTCGTGAAGGAGGGCGAGGGCTACCGCGTGACTGCCGCCGGTCCGACGACGAGCATTCGTGAAGAGCCGTACCAGGGAGACATCATCAAGCGTTACGGTGTGCGCGCGGTCATCGGCAAGGGCGGCATGGGCGCCAGGACGCTGGCGGCCCTGAAGGACTTCGGTGGTGTCTACCTGAATGCCATCGGTGGTGCGGCGCAGTTCTACGCGCGGGCTATCACGAAGGTCGACGATGTGTCGCTGCTGGAGTTCGGCACCCCCGAGGCGATGTGGCACCTGCAGGTGGAAGACTTCCCGGCCATCGTCACCATGGACGCGCACGGGAACAGCCTGCACAAGGACATCGAGACCAGTTCCGGCAAACAGCTCGAGATTGTCGGAGGCTAACGGCCTATCGTTTCCGGAACTGCCTGGCGGCCGGGCGGGCGCAGCCGTGCTGCATGGCGGCGAGGTCGAGGTCCATCGACTCGAGGTCGGCCAGAGCGACGAGCGGGAACGGCAGCGACGCCTCGGACTCCACGGTCTTCGAATACCCACGGCACGCGCCACAGAGGTCGACCGTGCGCCGCGGTCGTGACGGGTCCGGCGAGAGTGTGGCGAGCTTGTCTCCAGACTCGCCGCAGAACAGGCAGGCGCGTCCCTGCACGGTCCAGGCAGCGGCGCAGAACGAGCAGCGCAGACGTTTCGTGCCGTTCAGGTCTTCCACCAGCGTCGGCCACGAGCCGCACAGCGGGCAGTAGCCGTGCGTCCATTCGTCGAGGGCGGCCCGCAGCGGCGACTCGGCTGGTAACGCCCCGAACAGCGTGTCGAGAAGGGCGTGAGCAAACGGGCTGACGGCGAGGTCGAGGACCAGCCAGAGCAGGTCGTGGCCCAGTCCAGCCTTGGTGGCAAAGGCACGCAGCGCTCCCTGTTCGCGGCGCAGCGTCAGCACCAGCAGGGCCCTGACGTCGAGACGCCCTTCCTCCATCGTCCGCAGGATGTCCTGTGTGGCCGCGCCGCCGCCGCCGTCAGCGAGCGCCCTGGACAGGCCGACCAGGGCCGGAGCAACGGTGTCGACCGGCAGTTGGATCGGCTCCCCGGTCAGGGCCGGGATCCCGGAGCGCAACTTGGTCGTCAGATATCGAGGGGGGAGCGAAAGTCTGGGAATGCGCCGTCCCTCGAACGAGCCGATCAGTTCGATAACGTGGCCGATGAGCGTGCGCTGCAAGGCGACGGCTGGAGCCAGGTCCGGCCTGGCCGCTAGCATCGCACCCCAGCGGGCGTCGGCCAGGGCCAGTCGGGTTGCCCTGGAAACTGGCGGCAATGAGGCGTAGGCCATGACCCGTGAATGGTATAATGGCCGCGTTCCCTAGGAGAAATTGCAGATGATCAACGTCTCGGAAACCGCAGCGGTCAAGATCAACGAGCTTCTGGCTGAAGAGAGCAAGCCGAATAGTGCCCTTCGCGTCTTCGTGCAGGGCGGTGGATGCTCGGGCTTCCAGTACGGCCTGATGATCGAGGAGAACGGTGTTGGCTCCGGCGATCAGGTCTACGAGTCCAACGGGGTGAAGCTACTGGTCGATCCGATCAGCGTGCGTTACCTGGGCGGAGCCGAAGTGGACTTCGTCGACACCATCACCGGTGGCGGCTTCACGATCAAGAACCCGAACGCGAAGTCGACCTGCGGCTGCGGTTCATCGTTCTCGGTCGAATAAACCGCCTTGGATCTCTCGGGCCTCCGCGCGGCTGGCGGCAAGCGCTCTTCGAAGCGCGACCGCATCGTCCAGTTGTTTCTGGCCCAGAAGGGACATGTCACTGCGGACGAGCTGTACGATCTCGTCCGCGGTGAAGACCCCGGCATCGGCCGGGCGACGGTCTATCGTTCGCTGCAGTGGATGGTCACCGCCGGAATTGCCCACAAGGTCGATTTCGGCGAGGGCCGTTCCCGTTTCGAGCC
>JBKJMH010000029.1:0-3537 GCA_046596625.1 Vicinamibacterales bacterium
AACCCACGTGCCGGTTACCCGACAACACGCTTTCGAGGCGCGCCCGTTACGACCACTTCGGTACCTCTCCGCAGAGGTGGGGCGTGTCGAACAGAACCGTGAGTATATCGTGACTGCCGCGCCCGAGGCGAGCGCTTCTTAGCCCTTCGGCCCCTTCTTCGGCGTGGCCACGCGAGCCAGGACCTTCCGCACATCGTCGAACGCCAGCGGGTCGGTGTCCTTGCCCTCTTCCCGGTGCGCCTTCGACACAAACCGCGGCTTCGCCTTCTGCTTGGTGTGCGCCGTGCGCGCCTCGGTTGCCGACAACGGCCGTCGCCCCGTCTTTGCCATGGGTCCACTCTATCAGCCCACGCGCAGCGATAAACTGACGTGCGATGTCCACCTGCCGCATCGCCCTCGCCAACCTCCCCTTCCCTGCCACCCCAGAGGCGTCGCTGACGCTGGCGCTGGACGCTGTGCGCGCCGCCGGCGAGGCCCGCGCCGACCTGGTCTGCTTCCCCGAGTGCTACGTGCCGGGCTACCGCGCCCCGTCACACGACGTGGCTGCGCCCGACGCGGTTTTCCTCGACCGCGCCTGGACAGCTGTGGCCGCCGCTGCGAAAGCTGCCGATGTTGGTGTGCTGCTGGGCACGGAGCGCGTCGCCGACAACGGCCTGAGAATTTCGACCCTGGTGGTGAACCGCGACGGCACCGTCGCCGGCTGGCAGGACAAGGTGCAGCTCGATCCGTTTGAGGAAGCGACCTATGCCGCCGGCACCGAGCGCGTGCTGTTCACCGCAGGCGACGTGCGCTTCGGCCTCTCGATCTGCCACGAGGCGTGGCGCTATCCGGAAACGGTGCGCTGGTCCGCTCGCCGCGGCGCACAGGTGGTGTTCGTGCCGCACTTCCATGAAGCGGAGCCCGGCTCGTACCGCCCCGAGACCTTCGCGGACCCAGCCAACACCTTCCGCGAAAAAGCAGTCCTCTGCCGCGCCGCCGAGAACACCTGCTTCGTCGCCGCCGCCAACTACGCCAGCAACGGCTCGCCCACTACCTCGGTGGTCGCCTCGCCTGACGGGACAGTGCTGGCGTGGCAACCCTATGGCCAGTCCGGTGTGCTCGTGGTCGACCTCGATCTCTCGCAGGCCACATCGCTGCTCGCCAGTCGCCTGAAGCCGATCGGGTAGCGCCGTGTGCCACACCTGAGATCCGCCAGAAGGCGGAGCAGCGACACTATCGCTGGCGTTCGAACGTGCGCACGAGGTCGTTCCCGGAGCCATTCTCACGAAGGTGGCAACTCGTGCACGCGCCCCCACGGCTCTCGACCGAATAGACGACGCTGCCCGACGGGCGATACTCCGCCCACAACCACCCGTTTCCAGCCAATGCGCTGCGGCTGTTCTTCATCATCACGGTGTACAGATTTGGAGACGCGGTGGCGGTTGACCGAATCTCCTTCACGATGATCGCGCCGTCCGGGAAAGGCGCGCCACGCGCGAGACGCCCGTCCACGAGGGCACCAGCAGCGACGTTGTTGAGGAGGACGCGAATCACCGGTTGGTGTGCCTCCGACCCGTTGAGGCGCCCGGTGGTGAACGGCTCGGCGTTCGGGAACAGAGTGAACGCATTCTGCGGGTCGTTCGGGGTGACCAGGCGAAACAGCCCCGCATCGTCCCGCACCGCGGCGATGGTGTCCATCGGCGAACCCGCCTCCACCGAGGGTGCGGACGGCGTGGAGGGGCTGCCGCAGGACACGGCAGCTGTCACTGCAATGCACAACGCCAGCAGACCGGTGATTGAACGCGGCGTCATTGCTGTGGCTCCTGCGGGTTAGTGGTCATGCACGTCTAATCACCGTCGGGGGTGAAAATATTCCCTCACGCGCCAGTGCACGCGAGGACGTTAGCCGCCGGCACCCTTCCGATCGAGCGCCTTCACCGCGACCGTGAAAGAGATCGGTACGCGGGTCGGGTTGAAGCACGTTTTGTCGTCGCACGCCTGGTACTCGAGGACACCGGTGATGGTGGCCGTCGGCATGGTGCCAAGCAGCGCCTGCGCTTCTGGCGTGGCCAGCACAGTGACGTCCTGGAGCAGCCGAAATGGCTTCGAATACACCTCGACACGTTCGTCAAGCGGCTTGAAGTGATAGATCTCCGAGGGCGGATACACGGTGGTGTGTGTGCGCAACCACGGCTGGGGGTCGATGGTGAGCCTGACCACTTGATAGTCATGCTTCCCTGGCGCGTAGAGGTGCATCGACGGGCGGGGAGTCACCTGCGCCACGATGGTAAGCCGATGACCCGGCGCAGCCACCGAGTCGCTGAGGGTTGCCGACAGCGAGAGATGGTTGGTGGTCGCCGAGACCGGGGTGCCGGGCGGAGTTGCGCCCATGGTGGCCAAAATAGTCGAGGCGGTGAATCGTTCCTGGTAGTTGTCCTCGAAGAACCGCGCCACCACCACGCCTTTGGGATTGAGGATGAATGTCCCCGGGTGCGGAATGCCGTAGGCGCGCGTCTTCGGATCGACGGTGGCGTTGAGCAGGCCGTACCGCTTGATGATGGCCGACCCCGGATCGGAGACAAGCGGGAAGGTGATCTGTCGTGAGTCGGAGAACTTCTTGAGCGTCTCAGGCGGATCGTAGGTGATGACGACAAGTCCCAGACCCTGCGCCTTGATGTCGAGGTACCGGCCCTGCAACTCCACAAGCTGCGTCTTGCAGTATGGGCACCAGTCGGCCGAGCGGCTGAACACGAGCATCAGCCCCTTCGGGCCTGCCAGCGACGCCAGCGACTGCGCCTTGCCGAATTGGTCGGTCCCGGAGAACGCCGGCACGGCGGCGCCCACCTGCGGCCCGAGCCTGGTGACGTCGACGGCGGGGGCAGGCTGCGTCGCACCGCCTGCCGCCGTAGCCACGCAGAACAGCCCTGCCAACGCGGCGCATCGCACGAATCGTTTCACGTCCATGGTGGTCATCTCGTCATTTGGTTGCGAGTCATCGCTGAATTCGGCCCGAGTGTCGCGCCGGTTACACGGTCAGTGCCGACGCAGCACGCCGCGTCCCACAAGGCTGATGGCACCGGTGAGGATGAGCAGCGGCGACACATGCCAGAGCAGTTGATGTGCTGCACCGTCCAGTCCGCAGATCCACTGCGTGGCGACCGCGCCAACGGCGACGGCGGCCAGCGCCGACTGGACACTGGTCCAGCCCAACGCATGCGGAGCAGCCTGTTCGACCCGCCACAACAGCCAGGCCGTCGGCACCACCGCGACCGTGCCCATCTGCCACGCGCACTGCGGATGCCAGGCAGTCGCCAGCATCGTTCCGGCCATCGTCGGGCCGAGCAGCGGCCATGCAACCGCCAGTGTCCAGGCCGCCAGCACGACCTGTGGCGCGACGCGCTCACGTCCGTGCGGCTCGCTGCCCGGCACGCTCCACGACAGCGCATGGTAAGCAGCGGCGGTGGCCACAGCCGTCGTCAGCAGTGCACGGAACAGGAACTCGGGCGTGACGAGCCGTGTGACGGCATCCCCTCGCACACCGAACGAGGCCATGCCCGC
>JBKJMH010000049.1:0-26802 GCA_046596625.1 Vicinamibacterales bacterium
ACCTCCATCAGCTTGAACCGTGCCGACCACGCACGCAGGAGCTGGGCGATCTCCGTCGACGTGCGCACAACAATGGAGAACGACTGCTCGGCATCCTGCAGCGCCTCGTCCATCAGACCACCGTCGCGGTCGAGATCGATCATCCGGAACGTCGGCATACCGGCCTGACGCGTGCCGAAGAAGTCGCCAGCACCGCGCAATTGCAGGTCGCGCTCGGCAATGACGAAGCCGTCGGTCGTCTCCACCATCGCCGTCAGCCGCTCCTTCGCCTCGGCCGACATCGGCGTCTGGTAGATGAGCAGGCACTGCGACTGATGCTGACCTCGCCCCACGCGTCCGCGCAACTGGTGCAACTGCGACAGGCCAAAGCGTTCCGCATGTTCCACCACCATCACGGTGGCGTTCGGCACGTCGATGCCGACCTCGACCACGGTTGTCGACACCAGCAGGTTGGTCTGGCCTGACGCGAACGACTGCATCACCCGGTCCTTGGCGTCGTTCTTCATCTTGCCGTGCAGCAGTCCGACGCTGAACTCCGGGAACACCTGCTGCTGCAGCGTGTCGGCCATCTCGGTGGCGGCCTTCACGTCGAGCTGCTCCGACTCCTCCACCAGCGGGTAGATGACGTAGGCCTGGCGTCCAGCCTGCAGTTCGCTTCGCACGAATTCGTGCATCTCGTCTCGCCGCGCATCCGGAATGATCCGGGTCTTGATCGGCAGACGGCCCGGCGGCAGGTCGCGGATCGACGACGAGTCGAGATCGCCGAACATGGCCAGCGCCAGCGTACGCGGAATCGGCGTGGCGGTCATCACCAGCGCATCGGGGTGCAGCCCTTTCTCGCGCAGCGTCGCCCGCTGCAGCACACCGAACCGGTGCTGCTCGTCGATGACGACGAAGCCGAGGCGATGGAAGACCACGTCGCCCTGCACCAGCGCATGCGTGCCGACCACCAGGTTGATCGCGCCGTTCTGGATCTCGGCCAGGTGCTGCCGGCGCCTGGCGGCCGTCGTCGACCCGGTGAGCAGCGCCACCCTGAACCGCGACGTGGCCAGCAACTTCGAGATGGTGGCGAAGTGCTGCACCGCCAGAATCTCGGTTGGTGCCATGAAGGCCACCTGCAGCCCGTTCTCCATGGCCACCACCGCGGCCAGCAGCGCCACGATCGTCTTGCCGGCGCCGACATCGCCCTGCAGCAACCGGTTCATCGGGTGCGGCTTCTGCAGGTCGTCGACGATCTCCTTCAGCGCCGAGAACTGTCCCGGCGTCAGCTTGAACGGCAACACCCGCTTCGCGGTCTCGCGAATCTGCGGCGTCACCACGATCGTGCCGCCTTTCTGTTCCTCCAGCGCCAGGCGACGCCGCGCCACGATGCCTAACTGGAACTCGAACGCTTCGTCGAACTTCAGCCGGCGCTGCGCCAGCGAGTCGAAGGTATTGAGCGTCTCGAGGTCGGCATCTGATGGGGGGAAGTGGGTGGCGTGCAGCGCGGCGTAGCGCGTCGGAAACCCGCGACGTTGCCGCACATCGTCGGGCAGCGGGTCGCGCATGTCGGGCGAGAGCCGGTGCAGCCCGTCGTGCACGAGCTTCCGCTGCTGCTTGGGCGTGACCGCGCCGGCACGCTCGTAGATCGGCACGATCCGTCCGGTGTGCAGCGTCTCGCCGCCCTCTTCGTCGTCGAGAATCTCGAAATCGGCGTTGGTAATCTGCAGGCCGCCGTGGCCGCGCATCTCGGCGAGGCCGTAGATTACCAGGTGCTGGCCAGCCTTGAGGACGTTGGCCAGGAACTTCTGGTTCATCCACGTCAGCATGATGCTGCCGCTGTCGTCGCTGAGGATGGCCTCGAAGATCATGAAGCCGCGACGGCGCGTGGTGCGAAGCCCGGCGTGCACGAGCCGGCCGGTGAGCGAGGCGCGCGTGCCCGCACGCACCGACGCGACGGGCAGCATCCGGCTGCGGTCTTCGTAGCGCAGCGGGAAGCGGAAGAGGAGATGTTCGACGGTGTGGAGACCAACCCGGGCCAAGTCGGCCGCGCGCTTCTCGCCGACGCCCTTCAGGAATTGCAGGGGCGTGTCGAGCGCATCGTCATTCTCGGGCTGAGACACGGACCCAGCAGTGTACCACCCACGGGGAACTCAGAACTCAGAACTCAGAACTCAGAACGCTGCACAGCGGTCAGCGGGCTCTGTCTTCAGTTCTGACTTCTGCACTCTGACTTCTCACTTTCGTTCGCGGTTGGCCTGGCGGGCGCGCATGAGCAGGTCGAACTTGCGCCGTTCCATCTGCTCCTCGAAGACCCGGAAGCGCAGACGCTGGCGCATGTCGAGCACGTCGTCGATGCCGGCCATCGCGTCGCGGACCTCGCTGGCCACGCGTGCATCGACGTCGGCCAGCGCCTTCATCTGGTCGCGGACGGCGCGCTCGTCCAGCGACGGCGCGCCATCGAGGCGGCGAAGATCCTGGATGATCCGTCCGTGCTCCACCAGCCCCCTCTGCCGCGCGGCCTGCAGCGCCTTCACCCGGGCGAGAAACTTCGGGTACTGATCGTCTGACAGTTGCAGTTCCTGCTGCGCCTGCATCACAACGTAGGCGTCGAATAGCCGCTGAATCTCCCCTGGGGACACTCCCTCTCGCTGGGCCAGTGGACCATTGCGGCGCGGAAGCCGGCCCTGTGCCGACGCCGTGCTCGCGGTGAGCAGCGCCAGTCCCAGCGCGCAGGTTGCGATTCGATTCACCATCGTCATAGAGCTATCCGTCCAGCGGACCTGAAGGTCCGCGGCTACATTCGGCAGACCTGAAGGTCCGCGGCTACGTTGAGCAACCACGTCCGGTCCGCGGCTACGCGGCTACACTACAGGTCGGCCGCATGGCCCGGGCCAAGTTCTGCTCGCAACAGGCGCTGCAGTTCGATCCGCTCGTCGGCCGTCATCTCCGACGCGCCCCGATCGGACAGGCCCTCGGTCGTGAGGCCGAGTTCGGCCACCCCATCCCAGTCAAGATGGCTCGCCAGGTCGGCGACGAACAGCATCGACTCGTCATCTGGCAGCGGCGTCAGCGACTCGGCGGTCGCGATCGCCGCGACGGTGCCAACACCTGCCGTCTCCGGAGTGCCCACCGCCGACGTAAACGGCCTCGACACCTGCAGAAACGCCACCAGCACCAGCGCCGCCACTACCGCCCCGGCGAGGCCGATCGACGTCCACGACCAGTCGATGCGCCACCACGGCGCGCGCGGCGGCACCTCGGCCGCCACCGCGGCGCGCACCCGAGCCGACAGATGGTCCCAGAACAGCGGCGATGGCTCGGGCACCTCGACGTCGGCAGCGGCTTGCCAGCTGACACGCAGGTCGGCCAGTTGCTGGCGGCACGCTGCGCACGACGCCAGGTGCGGCACAGCCGTCTCGGCCCGCGTGCCGTCGAGCAGATCCACCAGGGTGTCCGGGGACAAATGCGTCATGGCTACAACTCCCCCAGCAGCTTCTTCAAGTTCTGCAGCGCGTGGAAGACGTTCGCCTTCGCGGCACCGACCGACGTGCCGAGGGTGTCGGCGATCTCCTGGTGCGACTTCTCCTGGTAGGTCCGCAGGATGAGCGCCGCCCGCTGCTTCGCGGGCAACCTGGCCACCGCCGCCCGCACGCGCACGGCGCGCTCGTCGCGCAGCATCCGCTCGGTCGGCGTCTCGCTGGTGGTATCGATGTGCTGCGTCTGTTCCAGCGGCTCGCTCTTCGGCGTCTTCACTGCCACGCGGTTCAGGCAGGTGTTCACCGCAATGCGGTGCAGCCAGGTGCCGAGCGCCGCGTTCCCCTTGAAGTTCGTCAGGCCGCGATACGCGCGCAGGAATACGTCCTGGCTCAGGTCGCTGGCGTCTTCGTGGTTGCCCATGAAGCGGTAACAAATCTGGTAGACCGGCCGACGATGACGTTCGACGATGAGGTCGAAGGCGCCAGGGCGTCCGGCAAGCACGGCGGCGATCAGGTCCGATTCAGCCAGCGCCTGCAGCGCCGCATCTGGCGCTGCGGCGGTGTCATGCCTGATAACCGTCACGTTCCAGCCCGCATCTGCTCGACCGTTGAGCGTCACCGTCAGTGGAGTGGCCATACCCTTCAGTTCGGTTAGACCGGGCGTGCGCGCGAAGGTTTAACGTCGGCCGATGACAACGTAGTCCATCGACGAGAACAATCGCCGATTCAGCTTGCTGGCGTGGTCATTGAGCGCTTCGACGACCGGCGCCACGCCTGGCGCGAAGAACTCGGGCGGCAGTTCGACACGAGCCAGGCGGTCGTCCTTGGACACCGGTGCCCGGAACTGCACGTCGACGTGGGAGAAGCCGCTGGCCCGCACCAGGTGCCGCAGCGTATCGGGGTGAAGCGGCTGCTGGTGCGTCGGGTCGCGGATGTAGGTTTCGAAAAACGCCATCCAGCAGTTCGGGTTGATCGTCTCGAGCACGATCGGCGCGCCCGGCGCCATGGCGTGATAGGCGGCCTCGAGGAAACGCGTCAGGTAGGCGGGCGTGAAGTGCTCCACCACCTGAATCGCAATCAGTCCGCCGAGGCTGCCGTCCGGCTGCTCAGAGACATAACCCAGCGCATCGCCGAGTTCGACCTCGAACCCGCGGGCGCGACAGATGTCGACCATGGCCGGGCTGACATCAACGCCGCGCAGCTCCGTGACGCCGCTCTCGCGCAGGGCATCCAGCAGTTCGCCACGTCCGCAGCCGACGTCGAGCACGTTCGAGGCGCCGGCAAAGATCGGCACGTAGTCCTCGACCCGCGTCCGGATGTCGTCCTTCGTGCCGCGGAACTCGTCCTCGAACGCCACGTAGGTGAGGGAGTCGACGGTTCCGGTGAACGCGGGGGCGTTCACCGGAACCGGGTCGTTGGTCGTTGGTCTTTGGTGGTTGGTCGCGACCGCGGGCGCCACGGCAGTCGCCGCCGTAACCTTGTCGAGGTCGCGCTTCAGGGCCAGCAACCGCTGCTCGGTGAGCGCCAGCCTCTGGCGAATCTCGGCGCCACCGAGGCTGCGGTCCTTGCTGTCCACGTAGACGGTGATGGTCTGCAAGTATTGAATCAGCAGCGATTCGAAGCGCACCAGCGCCTGCAACTGCTCGCCGGCGGTGCCGACGAGCGCGGCCGTTGCGGCCGTCGTCTGTGCGTGCACGGCAACGTTGAGGTTCAGGTGATCGGCCACCGCACTGTTGAACTGCTGCTGCGATTCGAGCGCCGGCCCGACGAGCCGCCAGATGAACCGTCCGAGCCGCCCCTTCCACGACGAGTCGAAAGCAGGCGCGCCCTGCGGCAGCGTCCGCCAGGTAGCGTTCACGTCGGGCAGCCGCGACGCGTCGTAGGGCGGCGGCGGCGACGGCAGCGACGGCACGGCCAGCAGCGCCTGATCGAGGGCGGTGAGCGCGTCGTTATAGAGGCGATCGGCGGCGAGACGCTCGCGGTCGAGGCGAGCGAGCAGGTCTTCGATGGGTGGCGGCTGGTCGGTCACGTGCTTATGAATCTAGCATTACGTCCGGGGGCGAGACAGCAGCATCACGTCCACCTCCGCCGGCGTCGGCAGACCGCCCCTGGCGCCGAGCGCGCGGCAGTTCAACGCGGCAACGGCGTTCGCGTACGCGAGCAGGTCGTCGACCTCAGCCTCGGGGTTACGCAAGAAGGCGGCGACGAAGCCGCCGTGGAAGGCATCGCCCGCTCCGGTCGTGTCGACACACGCCACGCGAAACGCCGGCGTCCGGATCTCGCGGCCGGCGCACAGGGCAAGGCTGCCCTCCTCGCCGAGCGTGACGGCCACAATTGGCGCCTGATACTCGGCGGCCATGGCCGCCAGCGCCCGCCCCGGGTCTCCGAACCCGGTGAGCGCTGCCGGGAACGCCTCCGCCGCGATGATGCAGTCGATGTGCAGCAGCAGCTCGTGAATCCCCACTCGCACCTGTTCCACGTCGACCACGGTAGGAATGCCGGCGGCTCTGGCGACGCGCGCGGCCTGCGTGGCCGCCGGTGTCTCGTGGCAATCGACCAGCAGCATGCGGCCCGACGTCACCGCCGCCGAGTCGATCTGCTCCGCACGCATGGTCAGCCCGGGGTGCCGGTTCCAGATCACGGTTCGCTCGCCGGTGCTGGCGTCGACGATGATGATGGCGAACTGGCTGGTGGCTTCGGGCACGTCCCACGCCGCCGAGACGTCCACCCCTTCTGCCGTGAGCGACTCGCGCCCCATCACCGCCAGGTCGTCGCTGCCGAACGCGCCGATGTAGCGGGCCCGCAGCCCAAGCCGCGCACAGACCGCCGCGGCGGTAGCCATCTGCCCGCCTGGCCGCTTCGAATACGACTCGAGCCGCTGCTTCGAGTTGCTGGCCGGATAATGCTCGACGAGCGCGACGAGGTCGATGCTGTTCAGGCCGACCGTGACGACGTCGAACGGTCTGGCGGCGGCGGGGACAATGGTAATCGGCAGGCGCACGACGAGGAATCGTAGCTGGAATCGGCCGTCTGGCGAGTGCTAAGATTCGCTGGCTTTCATGCACTTTTCCCCCTGCCGCATGCTCCAGACGGCATGAACGACCGCGTTCGTCACCGCGGGGTTCTCCTCGCACTCGGCGCCATCGTGCTCGTCGCTGCCGTCCTCCGTTTCTGGGGACTGGGCTTCGGCCTGCCGCATACGCAGGCGCGTCCGGATGAAACCCACATCATCGAGGCGGCGCGGACGATGCTGTCGGGGAAGATGCCGCGGTTCTACGACTACCCGTGGCTCTACATCAGCACGCTCTCCGTGCTCTACCTGGGTTACTTCGTCTGGGGCGCCGCCACTGGTGTCTTCCACTCGCTGGCCGACATGGTGGCGAGTTGGCCGACGGACTGGGCGCCGTTCTTCCTTATCTCGCGCGCCCTCGCCGCCACCTTCGGCACCGCCACCGTGCTGGTGGTGTTTCGCATCGGCCGCCGGCTGTGGGGCGACACCGCCGCGTTGCTTGCCGCGCTCTTCATGGCGCTGGCGTTCATCCACGCGCGCGACTCGCACTTCGGCACCACCGACACGGCGCTCACCTTCTTCATCGTGGCATCAGTCGGCGTCCTGATCGACGCGCATCGCAATGGGCGCCAGGCGCAGTTCGTGGTGGCGGGGTTGCTGGGCGGCCTCGGCGCAGCCACCAAGTACAACGCCGTGCTGCTGCTCGCCCCGATCGTCGGCAGCTACGGGCTGCACGTGATGCTGGCCGACGAGCGTCTGAAGGCCGCACGCGATCCGCGGCTGTTCACCTACGGCATCCCCTACCTTCTGGCGTTCGGCGTCGGTATTCCCTTCGTCGTCCTCGACTATCAGAACTTCGCGATCGCCATGAACGAGCTGCAAAGCTCGATGACCGGCGGCGATCCGCGTCTGAACCTGGACAACGGCTGGATTCACCATCTCGTCAACTCGATGCGCTACGGACTCGGCCTGCCGCTGCTGGTGGCGGGGTTGGGCGGAGGGCTGCTGCTGGCGGTGCGGACGCCCGGAGCGGCCGTGTTGCTGCTGGCGTTCCCCGTGGCGTACTACTCCGTGGCGGGCGGGCTGCGGAACCTGTTCTTCCGCTACACCATTCCGATCACGCCGTTCCTGTGCCTGACCGCCGCCTATGCCGTCTGGCAGGCGGCGCTGTGGCTCGGCGCGCGTGCCAGCGTGGCGCGGCGGCAGCGCCTGGTCACGGCGAGCGCACTGGCGATCCTGGGCACCATCGTCATCGCGCCGTCGGCGCTGAACCTCTGGCGCTTCGACCGCATCATCAGCCGGACGGACAACCGCGTGGTGGTCGCGGAATGGTTTGAACAGCACGTGCCCGCCGGCAGTTCGGTGCTGCAGAGCGGCTCGCGGTACGGCTTGGCGCAGTTCCACCGGCGGCTCGGATATGTCGAGTGGGTCTGGGACGGCGGCAGGAACCGCTTCAACGTGAACGGGCGTCCAGCCGAGGGCCAGCCCGACTGGATCGTGCTGCAGGATTCTCCACTGCCAAGCGCCACGCAGGACCAGGTGACGCAGCTGCTGACTGGCGACTACGTGCTGGTGAGTACCTTCAAGGCCCTGTCGCTGGCGGCACCGCTGATCTACGACCGGCAGGATATGTTCTACGTGCCGTTCTCCGGGCTGCAGTACGTGACGCGGCCCGGCCCGAACTTCACGCTCTACGCACGACGCGACGTGGCCGTCCATGCACAGCTTCCAACGTCCACGCCCTGACACCGCACACGACAGGCTGCCGGCGCGAGCCGTCGCAGGCGCGCTGCTGCTGTTCATCGGCCTGGCGGTGGTGCACCTCTGGCCGCTGGCGTCGGCGCCGGGCACGCTGTCGCGCAACGACAACGGCGACTTCGTGCTGCACGAGTGGATCATGGCGTGGGTGGCGCACGCCGTCGTCACCAACCCACTGCATCTCTTCGACGCCAACATCTTCTATCCGGAACCGGGCGCGCTGTCCTACTCCGATCATCTCTTCGTGCAAGGGATGCTCGGCGCACCGCTCCTGTTGGCGGGCGCCAGTCCCGTGCTTGTGCACAACCTCGTGCTGATGGCCGGCTTCGCGCTGACTGGCTGGACCGCGTGTCTCGTGGTCCGCCGCTGGACCGGGTCGTGGATGGCCGGCATTGGCAGCGGCTCGCTGGTGGCCTTCAACGCGTTCTCGCTGACGCGGCTGCCGCAGATCCAGGATCTGCACGTCGAGTTCTTCCCGCTGGCGCTGCTGGCCCTCGACCGGCTGCTGTCGGAGCCGCGTCTGCGCCATGCGCTGTCGCTGGCGGGCTGGTTCGTGCTGCACTCGCTTACCGGCACCTACGTGATGGTGTTCGCCAGCCTGTCGCTGGCCGCGGCCGCCGCGGTGCGTCCGGCCGACTGGATCGGCGCGCGCTTCACAGCCGTGGCGGGCTACCTGCTGCTTGCTGCCGGACTGGCGGTGCTGCTGCTGACGCCGTTCCTGCTGCCCTACTACCACGCGAGTGCGGCAGTGGGGCTCGGACGTTCCCTCGAAGAAACGCAGCGTTTCTCCGCCGAGCTCACCGATTACTTCGCGGCCGCCGGACGGATTCACTTCGACATCCTGCAGTGGAGCAAGCCGTACTTCCAGGGCGACGCGCTGTTCCCCGGCTTCGTGGCGCTGGTGCTGGCCGGCATCGGCCTCGCCTCGTTCGGTGTGCGCGACACGCGGACGCGCATGCTGGTGGCGATTGCCGTGGTGTCGTTCGCGTTGTCGTTCGGTCCGGCGTTTCCGCCATACCGGGTGCTGTACCGCGTCTACCCGTTGCTCACCGGCATTCGCGGCGCCGTGCGCTTCGGGCAGTTCACGTTGATTGCCGTCGGCATGTTGTCCGGCTTCGGCATTGCGGCCGTGCAGCGGCGGCTTCAGCCGCGCGTGGGCATACCGGTGTGCCTGGCGTGCGTGCTGTTGGTGAACGGTGAAGCGATGCGCGCGCCAATGGGCTACTCCGAGTACACCGGCACTCCGGCCATCTACGACGCACTGAAGCGGCTGCCGTCGAAGGCGGTGCTGGTCTTCTTCCCGTTCTACGACTCGTCGCGCTTCCACCTGAACGTGCCGTTCATGCTGGCGAGCGCCGAAACGCAGACCTTTCACCCGATGCTGAACGGCTACTCGGGCTTCAAGCCCGCCAGCTACTACGAGCATGTGACGAAGCTCGCGTCGTTCCCCGATCAGGCATCGATCGACTACCTGCGCGGCGTCGGCGTGACACACGTGCTGGTCGATGGCCGGAATATGCGCCCGGCCCAGCTCGAGGCGCGGCCCACCGTGCCCGAGCTGCACCTCTGGCAGACCGACGGCAACCTGCGCATCTATTTGCTCACCGGGCGGTAAGCATTTACAGGCGAACAAACAGCGCATCTTTGCTTGATCTTCGCTTTTGCTTTGCGTATAGTCCGGTTAGCTCAGGAGGCGCCCGACATGCTGCCGCTCACGAAACGCCAGCGAGAAATCCTCGATTATCTGAACGAATTCATCCAGCAGCACGGTTACGCGCCGAGCCTGGAGGAGATCGGACGCCGCTTCGGCCTTTCTTCGCTCGCCACGGTCCACAAGCACCTCACCAACCTTCAGGAGAAGGGCTTCATCAAGCGAGCCTGGAACCGCAGCCGCTCGGTGGAAATGGTGCAGGCGCGCACCGGTGGCCGGGCCGTCGAGCTTCCACTGCTGGGCTACGTGGCAGCCGGCATCCCGATCGAAGCCATCGCCTCGAACGAAACCATTGCGGTCCCGGAAGACTTTGTCGGCAAGCGCGACACCTACGTGCTGCGCGTGCGGGGCGACTCGATGATCGACGAGCAGATCAAGGACGGCGACTTCGTCGTTGTCGAAGATCGCAAGACGGCCGAGAACGGCGAGATGGTGATTGCGCTGCTGCGCGGCACCGACGTCACGCTCAAGAAGTTCTATCGCGACAACGGCCGCATCCGTCTGCAGCCGGCCAACGCCACGATGCAGCCGATCTTCGCCGAGGCGGATCAGGTGCAGGTGCAGGGCGTCGTGGTCGGCGTGATGCGCAAATACTAGGGTTCCGCTAGGATCGGACCACCATGTCCGACACGCCCAAGCAGATCAACTTCACCATCGTCGCGGCGGACGAGCCGAACGACAAGCCGCGCACCTACTCGAACTTCTGTTCGATCGCGCACACGCCGTTCGATTTCACGCTCACCTTCTGCGAAGTGATGCCACTGTCCGAACGGGAAATCCGCGACGCCGAGTCGGAGCATGTCGTGCGCGCGCCGGTGCGCGCCACGATTGTGGTGCCGGTCCAGTTCATCCCGAATCTGATCAACGCACTCCAGGAACACATGCGGGTGTACTCGGAGTCGTACAACAACGTGGGCTGGAACAAGGGCGGACCTATTCACTGAGGCCGGGTCAGCCCCCTCCCATCATGAAATCACCCACCGTAGCCGTGGCCATCTTCGATGCGCTCGATGAGCAGCATCCTGGTGCCGACACCGAGTTGCACTTCACGAACGCCTACGAGCTGCTGACCGCCACCATCCTCTCGGCGCAGTCGACCGACCAACGCGTGAACATGGTGACGCCGGCCTTCTTTGCCCGCTATCCGTCGCTCGCGACGCTGGCGAAGGCGACCGCCGATGAACTCGAGCCGCAGATTCACTCGACCGGGTTCTTCCGTGCCAAGTCGAAAGCGCTCATTGGCATGGCGACGGCGCTGATGCAGCAGCACGGAGGCGAGGTGCCGGCCGACATGGCCGCACTCGTCCAGCTGCCGGGTGTCGGGCGCAAGACGGCCAACGTGGTGCTGGGGCACGCGCTCGGCGTGCCTGGCCTGCCCGTCGATCGCCACGTGCTGCGCGTGGCCAACCGCATCGGGCTGGCCGAGGGTGAAGACGCAGAAAGAGTGGAAGCGCAGCTGTGCGGCCTGCTGCCGAAGGCGCGCTGGACGCGCGCCTCCGACTGCCTCATCCTCCACGGCCGACGCGTGTGCAAGCCGAAGCCGCTCTGCCCCACCTGTCTGGTGTTCGAGTACTGCGACTACGCGCGCACCGGCGACGCCACCGATGAGCGCGGCGCACGAGGGGCTGGGCGCAAGCCAGGCCTCAAGAAGGCGACGAAGAGAACCCTCACGAAGACCACGAAGACAGCTGCACCGAAGGCCGCCGCGGCTCGGCTCGTGAAACCTGGAAAGACATCGAAGTGACACGTCTCGAATTCGAACAGCACGTGGCCGCCGCGCTCCAGACCATCCCGGCGCGCTTCCGCGACGCCATGCAGAACCTCGCCATCGTCATCGAAGACGAACCCGACGAGGAGATTCTGGATGAACTGGAGGCCGGTCCGGACGACACGCTGTTCGGGCTCTACACCGGCGTACCGCTTACCGAGCGCCAGTGGGCGCAGGGCAACGCCCTGCCCGACCGCATCCTGCTGTTCCAGGGGCCGCACGAGCGCGAAGCTGAAGACGAAGACGACCTCATCGCCTCAATCGGCGAGACGCTCATCCACGAAGTCGGGCACTACTTCGGCCTGAGCGAAGAGGAGATCGAACACATCGAGAACGAGTACTGGCGGGGCGATGCGCGAGCCGACTGAGCGCGGCGGCCGCCCCCGCCCGCTTGCCCGCAAACGCTTCGGCCAGAACTTCCTCGAAGACGTCTGGGCGCGCAAGGTGGTGGCCGCCATCGCGCCGCAGCCAACCGACGCCTTTCTCGAGATCGGCCCCGGCCCCGGCGCGTTGACGCGCCCCCTCGCAGAAACCGCCGGTTCGCTGGTGGCATGCGAGATCGATCGCGACCTCGCGGCGGCGCTGCGCGACGAGCAGCTGCCGCGCGTCACCATCCTCGAAGGCGACTTCCTGCGGCTGCCATTCGACGAGTTGCGCGAGGCGCTGCGCGTCTCGGCACCGGACGCGTCCTCGTTCCGCGTCGCCGGCAACCTGCCCTACAACGTGGCGTCGCCGATCATGTTCCGGCTCATCGAGCTGGCTCGCCTCGGCCTGCCGTTCGCCGATGCCACGATCATGCTGCAGCGCGAGGTGGCCGACAGGCTGCTCGCCACTCCCGGCAGCGGCGACTACGGCGTGCTGGCCGTGCTCATCGGGCATCGCGCCTCCGTCAGCCGCCTGTTGAACCTGCCGCCCGGCGCCTTCCGGCCGGCGCCGAAAGTGCACTCCACGGTCGTCCGGCTGCGCTTCCACGACGCCGAGCCGCCCGTGCTGGACGAACAGGTGCTGGCGTCCGTCACCAATGCCATCTTCTCGCGACGGCGGAAAACACTGAACAACGCCCTGCTGGCGTACGGCGCGCTGACAGCGCCCACCGCCGCCCTCGTGCTGGCCAAAACCGGCATCGATCCGGTCCGCCGGCCCGAAACGTTGAGCCGGATCGAGGTGTGCCGGCTGGTCGATGCGATCGCCACGATCGCGCAGCGAAATCCGGCCGAGCCACCCGCTGTTCCTATGCTATAGTTTTCGAGCTATCTCGTTCTCCCGACGCATTTTGTCGGCACAACCCGCCTCCTTGTTTCAGGCGCACCCAGCCGCCTGATCGAGCTGCCCCACCGGCGGCTCCCGACGATCGACAACGTCCCGCCAGGGGCGATGCGACCGGCGGTGTGTGTTCATAAGTCATCACGCATGCTCCAAATCGTTCCGCTCGGCGGTCTCGGCGAATTCGGCATGAACATGCTGGCTCTCACCTGGGGTGAGACCACCATCGTGATCGATGCCGGCGTCATGTTCCCGGACCCCGAACTTCTGGGTGTCGACCGGATCATTCCGGACCTCACCTACCTGCAGCAGAAGGGGCGCGCCGCGGCGCTCGTGCTGACGCACGGCCATGAGGACCATATCGGCGGTGTGCCGCACGTGGTGCCCTACATTGCCGGCCCGATCATCGCGACGCCGCTCACGCTGGCGATGGTCGAGCAGAAGTTGAAGGAACACGGGCTGGAGGACACGCCGACCGTAGCGGTGCGGCCGCGCCAGCGCGTGACGGTCGGACCGTTCGAGATCGAGTTCATCCGTGTGACGCACAGCATGCCGGACTGCGTCGCGCTGGCGATCCACACCCCGCTCGGCGTCATCCTGCACACCGGCGACTTCAAGATCGACCAGACACCGATCGACGGCGAGCACTTCGACCTGCATCGCTTCGGCGAACTCGGCACGCAGGGTGTGCTGCTGCTCATGGCCGACAGCACGAACGTCGACCGCCGCGGCTTCACCGGCTCGGAAACGGACGTCATCGAGGCGTTCGAGGAGATCTTCACCAGCGCCAGCGGACGGCTGATTGTCTCGGCTTTCTCGTCGAGCATCTACCGCATGCAGATCGTGGTCGACCTTGCCGCACAGTTCGAGCGCAAGGTGGCGTTCGTCGGCCGCGGCATGAACCAGAACTCCGAGATCGCGCAGCGCCTCGGCTACCTGCGGATTCCGGCCGGCATGCAGATCCGCGATTCGGAGATCGGCAACTTCCCGCAGCAGGACGTCCTCTGTCTGACCACCGGGTCGCAGGGCGAGCCGATGTCGGCGCTGTCGCGCATCGCGGTGGACGACCACCGCTACGTCAAGCTGACGGAGGATGACACCGTCGTCATCTCCGCGCGCGCCATCCCGGGCAATGAGAAATCCATCGGCCGCGTGATGAACCATCTCGCACGGCGTGGAACCACGGTCATTCACGAGGGCACGAAGCACGTTCACGTGTCGGGGCACGGCAGTGAGGAGGAGCTCAAACTCGTCCTGTCGCTCGTGAAGCCGCGGTACTTCATTCCGGTGCATGGTGAGTTCCGGCAGCTGTCCCACCACGCGCGGGTGGCGAAGCGGGTGTTTGCCGGACGCGATCCCAAGCCGGACATCCTGCTCATCGAAAATGGCGACATCGTCGTGGTCGACGAAGACGGGGCGCGCATCGCGGGCAAGGCGCCGGTGGGCCGCATTCTGATCGACGGCACGCTGACGGGCGAGATCGGCGACGAGGTGCTGCGCGATCGCCGGCACCTGGCCGAGGACGGCCTGGTGGTGCCGGTGGTGGCCATCAACAAGCAGACCGGGATGCTCGAAGGCGTGCCGGACATCATCACGCGCGGCTTCGTGATGGAGAACAGCGAAGCGCTGCTCGCCGACGGCGCCAGGGTGCTCGCCGAGGTCATCGCCAACGCCAGCCTGGAAGAGCGAACCGACCCCGGGATCATCAAGGAGAAACTGCGCGTCGAACTCCGCAGGTTCTTCCGCAAGCGCTCGGGGCGCAGGCCGTTCGTGCTGCCGGTCATCATGGAGATTTGAGACTGTGAAGGGATCCGCCATCTCTCGCCGGGTCAGCGAGTTCGTCGGCGTTGCGCTGTTCGCCGCTGCGCTCTTCTGGATTGTCGCCCTGGCGAGCTACGACTCGTCGGACCCGGTGTGGCACATGACGGTCGGCGTGGTCGGCGATCCCGCGAACTTCGCTGGCCGCGTCGGCGCCTTCCTGGCCGAGCTGTCGTTCCAGCTCGTTGGCTACACTGCCTTCGTCGTGCCGGTGGCCCTGATCGTGGTCGGTTGGAACTACTTCTGGTGCCGGGCGGTAGACGCGGTCGGGACAAAGGTCTTCGGCTCGACCCTGCTCTTCATGTGCGTCGGCACGTCGCTCAGCATGATCTTCGCCGGCACGAGTGAACCCGGCATGGCGTCGAACACCGGTGGCGGTTATATGGGCCGCTGGCTATCCGAGCAGATGACGTCGGACCTCGGCACAACCGGGTCGAGAATCATCCTGCTCGCCCTCATCTTCATCTCGGTGATCGTCTCGACGCAGTTCTCGTTCGGGCGGGCCTTCGCCGCCATCTTCAGCGCGGCCGGAGACGGCGGCACGAAGCTGTTCACTGGTCTGCGCGAATGGAACAGCGAACGTCAGCGCGAGAAGCAGCGCCGCGACGTCATCGCCAAGCACACGAAGAAGGCCGGCGCCGATGCCGCGGCCGTCAAGGAAATGTCCGAGGCCGGCGCCAAGGCCAACCGGCGCCGAACCGCGGACGTGGCGGAGCCGGCCGCAACAACCGCAGCTGGGCCAGCCACCGCGCTGAAGGCCGTTGTGCCACAACCGCGGCCACGCCCCGTCATCCCGGCTCCGCCGCTGCCGCTCACCGACTCCGAGCCGACGACCAAGGCGCCCGCCGAGCGCCGCATCGGCGACTACATGCTTCCGCCGATGGCGCTCCTCGATGCACCGAAGACGGAGCGCAAGATCGACGAGCGCGAGCTGATGTCGAGCGCTCGCCTGCTCGAGGAGAAGTGCCGCGAGTTCTCGGTCGAAGGGTCGGTGACCCAGATTCATCCTGGCCCGGTGGTGACCACCTACGAGTTCAAGCCAGAAGCTGGCGTGAAGTACTCGAAGATCACCGGCCTGGCCGACGACCTCTGCCTCGCCATGAAGGCCGAGTCGGTACTGATCGATCGCATCCCCGGCAAGTCGACCGTCGGCATCCAGATACCGAACAGCCAGCGGGCGCAAATCTCGCTGCGCGACCTGCTCGAGTCGGACGCCTACGAAAGCACGACGGCGAAGCTGCCGATCGCGCTCGGCAAAACCATCCACGGCGACCCCTACATCGCCGACCTCGCCGCCATGCCGCACCTGCTCATCGCCGGCTCCACCGGCACGGGCAAGTCGGTCGGCATCAACTCGATGCTCACCAGCATCCTCTACCGCGCCACACCAGACGATGTGCGGCTGATCATGGTGGACCCGAAGCGGCTCGAACTTGGGATGTACGAAGACATCCCACACCTGCTGACGCCGGTCGTCGTCGACCCGAAGCAGGCCGCGAACGCGCTGCGCTGGGCGGTGCGTGAGATGGAAGAGCGCTACAAGACGCTCGCCGCCGAAGGCGTTCGTAACCTCGAGCAGTACAACCGCAACATCCGCCAGGCGATCGCCGAGAAGCGCACGCCGAAGGAAGGCGGCGAATATCCGAAGCCGCTGCCGATGATCATCGTGCTCATCGACGAACTCGCCGACCTGATGATGGTGGCCGGCAACGAAGTGGAACAGTCGATCTGCCGCCTCGCGCAGATGGCACGGGCGGTCGGCATCCACCTGATCCTCGCCACGCAACGGCCGTCGGTCGACGTCATCACCGGCCTGATCAAGGCCAACATGCCGTCGCGCATCTCGTTCCGCGTCGCATCGAAGATCGACTCGCGCACGATCCTCGACGCCAACGGCGCCGAACAACTGCTCGGCCGCGGCGACATGCTGTTCCTGCCGCCAGCCTCGTCGCGTTCCATCCGCCTGCATGGCCCGTACATCTCGGAGCAGGAAAGCGCACGGCTCGCGAGCTTCCTGCGCAAGCAGGGCAAGCCGAACTACGACGAGACGATCACCGCCGAGGAGAAGTCCGAGTCCGTGAGCGGTATCGACATGGAGAAGGACGACCTCTACGACGAGGCCGCCCGCATCATCGTGTCGAGCGGCCAGGCCTCCATCTCCTACCTGCAACGGCGGCTGCGCATCGGTTTCAGCCGCGCCGCCCGGCTCGTGGACATGATGGAAGCGGAAGGGCTTGTCTCGCCCTCGGCGGGCGGCAAGCCGCGCGAGGTCCTCGTGGACAAGTCGTACTTCGACGAGGTCGACGCGCAACTGCGATGACCGGGACTGCACGCCTTCGCACGCTGACGGCCGTGGTTGCGCTGCTTGCCAGTGCGGCCGGTGTCTCCGTCCGCGCGCAGAGCGCGCCGGTCGCAACGCGCGCCGCCGACGCCCTCTTCGCTGATGCGGGCGCCAAGGAAGTTGCGGTGCGCAAGGCACTCGCCGAACCGTCATCCCAGCCGACGATGCTGAAGGCCGTGCGCACGGTGGTGGCGGACTACGAACAGGTGGTCCGGCAGCATCCGACCAGCGGCTTCTGCGACGATGCGCTATGGCGGGCGGCTACCCTCGCGCGCGAGGCGTTCGACCGCTTCGGTGAGTCGCGCGAACGCACGGCGGCGCTGCGACTCTTCCAGTTGCTCACGTCTGAATATCCAACCAGCAAGTTCGCCACTCAGACGCCGGAGCCCATCGCCTGGCTCACCGCCCATCCCGCGACGCGCACGTCGCCGGTGCCGGCCGCCGCCACCGCCCTGCCGTCATCCGTGCCGCTGACTTCGACGGCCAGCGCCGTGCGACCGCTCCCGGCTCCGTCGGCCGCCACACCCACGCCGGCCGTCGCGTCGACATCGACGGCGCCGATCACGCCGCTCGTGAACGTGAAGGCGATTCGCCGGGCTGTGCTGAAGGACGTCGTGCGCGTGGTCATCGAACTCGACGCGGAAATCGCGTTCCACGATGAGCGGCTCGACAACCCGAACCGGGTCTTCATCGATCTGCCCTCGACGCGCGCCAACGCCGCGCTGATTGACCAGACGCTCCGCTTCGATGCCGACACGGACGTCGTGCGGCAGATTCGCATTGGTCGCCATCCGAACAGCGTGACGCGCGTGGTGATCGAAGCGGCCGGCGTCTCCAGCTACAGCGTCTATCCGCTCTACAGCCCGTACCGGCTGGTGATCGATTGCCTGCGCGAGCAGCCGGTGGCGTCTGTCGCCGCGCTCGCGTCTCCCCCGACAGCGCCCGTGCTGCCGGCCCCGAGGCCGTTGCCCGCCGCGCCCGTTGTGCGTCCGGCCGCGTCACCGCTGCGCCAGCAGGCGATTGCACCGCTCACGCCGGTCGTGGCACTGAACCTTGATCTGCTGGTCGAGCCGCCACCGCTGGCACCGCGCCGTATTGCATCGCTCTCGCCACTGCCGGTCACCGGTGGGTCGGCACGCGTCAACCCGACGCCCGCTGCACCAGCGGCCGCCGTGCCGGCTCTGCCGGTGGCCGCCCCGAAGCCGGCCGCGGCCGCCCTCACGGCTCCGCCAGCGCGCAACCTGGCCGGTGGCCTGTCGCTCGCTCGCCAGCTCGGTCTCGGCGTCTCGCGGATCGTCATCGACCCTGGACATGGCGGCCACGACCCTGGCGCGAAGGGCGGCGGCATCAACGAGGCCGAACTCGTGCTCGACGTAGCGCTGCGCCTCGAGAAGCTGCTGACCAAGCTGCCCGGCGTCGACGTGGTGCTGACGCGCCGCGAGAACACCTTCATCCCGCTGCCGGAGCGGACGGCCATCGCCAACCGCGAGCATGCGGACCTGTTCCTGTCCATTCACGCCAACGCCAGTCCGGTGCCGGCGGCTCGCGGTGTGGAGACCTACTTCCTGAACTTTGCGTCGAACCAGAATGCGGCCGCCGTGGCGGCGCGCGAGAACGCAACCTCGGAGCAGACGATGGGCGCGCTGCAGGACGTGGTCAAAGCGATTGCGCTCAACAGCAAGCGGGACGAGTCGCGTGACTTCGCCACCTACGTGCAGCGCGAACTGCTCGACTCACTGCGGGACGCGAACAAGACGGTGAAAGATCTCGGCGTGAAGCAGGCGCCGTTCGTGGTGCTGATCGGCGCTTCGATGCCAAGCGTCCTGGCGGAGATTTCGTTCCTCACGAACCCGCAGGAAGCCAAGCTGCTGAAGGGCTCGAGCTACCGGCAGAAGATTGCGCAGGCGCTGTTCGAAGGTGTGCGCGAATACCAGAACTCGCTGAAGCGGGTACCGACCGTCGCGCAACAGCAGAACTGATCAGCGCGTGATGCTGCCGGCCGGGCCGCTGTCGCCTGGGCGCTGGTCGGAGGCCGACGGAAACGGGTCGGCGAACTTCAAGCGGTACAGGAAGAGACCGCCCGCGAACAGCGCGGCCAGAACCAGCGCGCTGACCACCAGCAATCCCACCAGGCCGAGCGAACCGAGCAGGACGTCGGCCAGCCCCTCGACGTCGCTCGGCGGCGGCATGATTTTCACCATGAAGCCCTCCGAGTGCGGCTGTTGCAGTGCGAGCATCATCATTTCCAGGTATCCGAGGAAAAGGCCAGTTCCACCAGCGTACGCACGGCCACACCCGTCGCGCCCTTTGGCATGAACGGCTTGGCATCGTCGGCCCAGGCTGTCGCCGCGATGTCGATGTGCACCCACGGCAGACCGCCCGTGAACTCCTTCAGGAACATCGCCGCCGTGATTGAGGTCGCCGGGCGTCCCGCGCTGTTGATCATGTCGGCGATCTCGCTCTCCAGCTGCTCGCGGTAGTCGTCGAACAGCGGCAGTTGCCACATGCGGTCGCCGGCCCGGTCGCCAGTGCGGCGCACCTGCTCTACCCACCAGTCCGGTGTGCCGAAGATGCCGCTCGTCGACCGGCCGAGGGCGACGACCATGCCGCCGGTGAGCGTGGCCACATCCACGAGGTGCGTGGCGCCAAGCTGCCGCGCGTACCAGAGCGCATCGCCCAGCACGAGACGTCCCTCGGCGTCGGTATTGATCACTTCGACCGTCTTGCCTTCGGCGCTGGTGAGGACGTCGCCCGGCTTCATCGCACGGCCGCCGGGCATGTTCTCGGTGGCGGGCACGATGCCGATGACGCGGATGGGCGCGTTCAGCTTCGCAATGGCGCGCATGGCGCAGACGACGGCGGCGCCGCCGGCCATGTCGTCCTTCATCTTCTCCATGCCGTCGGCGGCCTTGATCGAGATGCCGCCGGTGTCGAACGTGATCCCCTT
Source organism: Vicinamibacterales bacterium (assembly GCA_046596625.1). Classification (GTDB taxonomy): domain Bacteria; phylum Acidobacteriota; class Vicinamibacteria; order Vicinamibacterales; family CAVVIG01; genus CAVVIG01. Next base: position 20,075 of record JBKJMH010000049.1, read on the forward strand.
ACCCACCAGCGCCAGCACCGGACCCGCCTTCGCGCCTGGCGGATCGTGGCGGAACACCATGAGACGCGGCGGCTCGCTGCTGCCCCTGGCCACACCGAGCAGCATGCCCATGCCCAGCGCTGCGATCTGCGTCTCGTCAAGCACTTCCACCGTCGCGCCACCTTCACTGACGATGTGCGTGGCACGCGCCGCGAACTCGCGCGGCGTGAGGGTGTTGCCGGGTTCGTTGGCAAGGGTGCGCGCCAGGTTCGACGCGTCGCCGAGCACCTGCCCGCGCGCGATCGCACCCTCGATGCGGGATGGGCTTTCGGGCGAGGAGTCGCGCAGGTCGGGAATGACGATGGTGAAGGCGGGCGCGGGCCCGAGCTTCGGCTCGGAGGTCTGGTAGGTGGTGCCGCTGAACTCGGAGAGCATGAGCCCTTCGGCAATCGACTGCGCGAAACCCGCAACGTCCAGGTCACCCGACGGCGCAGCCTGCCCCGGCCGCATCACGAAGCCCAGCGTGCCGACGCGGTGTGCGCGTCCGGCAAGGCCGGCAGCCGTGGCCAGCCGACGCGCCAACCCGGCGGTGAACGCCAGTTCCTTTCCCGCACCGATGAGCGCCAGGCGGCGAGCGCTCCAGCCCGGCTCGACAAGCGGCGTGACGAACAGCTCGTAGGCGCGGCCGGCGAACTCGCCGGAGGCCAGCGCCCGGTTGATTTCTCCAGCGGTGGCCGCATCGAGGCCGTCGAACGATGCGGCGGTCTGCCCTTCGAACCACGGCAGCACGAGCAGGTCGACAGGCACGGACGGCAGGGTTCCGAAATGGCAAGCGATGGGCGGCGTCTGTGAAGCGGGCATCGAGAACATTATCCCCGGATCGCGGTTGCCGCGCCCATCCGGGGCCGATACAATGCCCGGCAGAGTCCTGGTCACCCCTTCGAGGAGCGGCATGTTCACCCTGCGACCCCTGTTCACGATGACCGCGGCGACCGGGCTCGTCCTCGGTCTCGCCGGGCTTTCGGTTGCCGCGCTGCAGAACGACAAGGCGAAGGATGACGACGCCAGGCGGCCGAAGATTCGGCTGCGGGCGCAGCCGCAGGTGTCGATGGCTCCGGCCCGCATCACGCTCACCGCTGAACTGCAGGGCGGCGCCGACGACTTCGAGGAGTACTACTGCGCCGGCGTCGAGTGGGAGTGGGGCGACGACACGAGTTCCGAATCAACCGCTGACTGCGAGCCGTACGAAGCCGGCAAGAGCGCGCTCAAGCGCCGGTACACGGTGCAGCACCAGTTTCGCCGCCCCGGCACCTACAAGGTGTACTTCCACCTGAAGAACAAGGACCGTATCCTCGGCTCGGGAACGTCGACGGTGCAGGTGCAGCCGGGCGCGAGTTCCGGTCCGTTCTAGAGGCGGACGATGTCGCGGACCTGAAGGTCCGCAGCTACGTACTGACGTCGTACACCAGTTCCGTCACGTTCGTCCCATCGATGGTGAACAGCCGCAGCTCCGGTGCGCCCTGTTCGTCCACGCCGACAATCAGGTGCACCACCCCGGCATAGCCGGCTTCAGCCACGTCGGTCGCCGACGGCCAGGCGCGCGAGCGCGGGTGCGAGTGGTAGAAGCCGATGACGTCGAGTTGCCGGGTGCGGGCATCGCGTATCGCCCGGATGTGATCGCGGGGGTCGATGCGAAAGCGCGTGGTGCCTGCGTCGAGGTTGACTGACCGGGCGCTGTCCACAACGCGGCCGGTCGAGCCCACCAGCATGCCGCAGCATTCGCGCGGCGCCTCGTCTCGTGCGTGCGCCCGCACGTCGTCCAGCACACGCTGGGCGACGGCGATCACAGCGCTTCGACGGCCACGGCGATGCCCATGCCGCCGCCGATGCAGAGAGACGCCACGCCGTAGCGCAGCTTCCGTGCACGCAGGGCGTAGACGAGCGTTGTGAGGACGCGGGCGCCGCTGGCGCCAATCGGATGCCCCAGGGCGATGGCGCCGCCGTTCACATTCACCTTCGTCGGGTCGAGGCCAAGTTCGCGCACAACCGCCACCGACTGCGCCGCGAACGCCTCGTTCAACTCGAACAGGTCAATCTCCTCGAGGCGGAGACCGGCGCGGTCGAGCACCTTGCGCACGGCGGGCACGGGGCCGATGCCCATGAGCATCGGGTCGACGCCGGTGGTGACGTAGGCGAGGATGCGCGCGAGCGGGGGTGTGCCGACCGCACGCGCCTTCGCCGCTGAAGTAATGACGAGTCCGGCGGCGCCGTCGTTGATGCCCGACGCGTTGCCGGCCGTCACCGTGCCGTCCTTGCGGAAGGCCGGTTTCAACCCGGCGAGCTTGTCCAGGGTCGAACCCGCCCGGGGATACTCGTCGACGGCGAAGCGGATGGGCTCGCCCTTCTTCTGCCTGAGGCTGATCGGAACAATCTCGTCGACGAAGGCGCCAGCCGCGATCGCTTCCGCTGCGCGCCGCTGGCTCTCGGCAGCGAAGCCGTCCTGGTCGGCGCGCGACACGCCGAACCGCGCGGCCACTTCCTCCGCAGTAATCCCCATGTGCACGGCGGCGATGGCGCAGGTCAGGCCGTCGCTGAGGATCGAGTCGAGCGCTTCGGCGTTCCCCATGCGGTAACCCCAGCGCCCCTGCTTCAGCAGGTAGGGCGCGTTGCTCATCGACTCGGTGCCACCGGCGACGACGGTATCCACGTAGCCGACACGGATCGCCTCGACCGCATGCACGACGCTCTGGAGGCCGGAGCCGCAGACGCGGTTGATGGTTTCGCCAGTAATCTCGTTCGGCAACTCCGCCTTGAGCGCCGCCTGACGCGCCACGTTCATGCCGGCCCCCGCCTGGAGTACGCAGCCGAGGATGACATCGCCAACGTCTTCGTTCGCCACGCCCGCCCGGCTGATGGCTTCCCTGACGACCACGGCGCCAAGCTCCACAGCAGACAGATCCTTCAGCGCCCCGCCGAACGACCCGATCGCCGTTCGGCACGCGCTGAGAATGACGACCTCGAAGTCCTTATTCAAAGCTGCCCACCTGTTCCGGAGTCAGCAGCGGAGCGCCGGTTGCCGCCTTCACCTCGTCGATGGTCCTGTCGGCCGCCACTTCGCGCAACACCAGGCCGTCGGGGGTGACATCGATGACGGCCATCTCCGTCACGATCCTGTGCACAACCCCGAGGCCGGTGAACGGCAGCGTGCATCGCTCGAGGATCTTGTGCCCGCCGTCCTTCGTCGTGTGTTCCATCGCGATGATGACGCGCTTCGCACCGGCGACGAGATCCATTGCGCCGCCCATGCCCTTCACCATCTTGCCGGGGATCATCCAGTTCGCGAGGTTGCCGTCGCGGTCCACCTGCAGCGCACCGAGCACGGTGAGGTCGATGTGACCGCCGCGCACCATCGCGAACGAGTCGGCACTGCTGAAGTACGAGGTACCAGGCAGTTCGGTGACGGTTTCCTTGCCCGCGTTGATCAGGTCGGGATCGACCTCGCTCTCGAGCGGATACGGGCCGACGCCGAGCATGCCGTTCTCGGAGTGGAGGGTGATGTCGACGCCGGGCGGGATGAAGTTGGCCACCAGCGTCGGCATCCCGATGCCGAGGTTGACGTAGTCGCCGTCCTTCAACTCGCGAGCGATGCGACGCACGATGCGCGTCCGAACGTCTGCTGCTCCACTCATGACTGGCGCACCGTCCGCTTCTCGATGCGCTTCTCGTAGTGCGCACCGACGATGACATGTTTCACGAAGATGCCGGGGGTGACGACCTGGTCCGGATCGAGGACGCCCGGCTCGACCATTTCCTCGACCTCGGCAATGGTGACCCGTCCGGCGGTGGCCATCACCGGGTTGAAGTTCCGCGCCGTGCGGCGATAGACGAGGTTGCCGTGGCGGTCGCCTTTCCAGGCCTTCACGAAGGCGAAGTCGGCGGTGAGCGGCGCCTCGAGCACATAGGGGCGGCCGTCGATGAGGCGGGTCTCCTTCCCCTCGGCCGCCAGGGTGCCGTAGCCGGTTGGGGTGAAGAAGCCGCCGATGCCGGCGCCGCCGGCACGGATGCGTTCGGCAAACGTCCCCTGCGGGACCAGGTCGACCGCCAGTTCTCCGGTGAGGAACTGCCGCTCGAACTCCTTGTTTTCACCAACGTAGGTGGCAACCATCTTCCGCACCTGCCGCGCGCGCAGCAGGACGCCGATGCCGAAGTCGTCGATGCCGGCGTTGTTGCTGATGACGGTCAGGTCGCGCGTGCCGCGCGTATGGAGCGCCTGGATCAGGTGCTCGGGGATGCCGCACAGGCCGAAGCCGCCCATGAGAATGGAGGCTCCATCCGGGACCAGCGCGACGGCGGCGTCGGCGCCGGCAAGCACCTTGTTCATGGCGCGATTATAGCGTCGAGCGTGTGGCCAGGTGCTCACGCCAGGCGGCGGCGTCCGCAAACACCTCCGTGAGGCGGTCCCCCGACGGCAGATCGTCGCGGAGGCCCTGGAGCACGGCAATCAGCGCGTCGAGCGCCGGCCCGATCTGGTCGGCGTTGCTGGCGGTGATGTCGCGCCAGATGCCCGACGGACTCGAGGCCAGGCGTGTCGTATCGATGAGACCGCGGCCTGCCAGGGCCAGGCCGTCGGAGCCTGCCGCCTGTCCCACCACAGCCATCAGCGCGCTGGCCGTGAGTTGCGGCAGGTGGCTGAGAAAGGCCAGCACACGATCGTGCTCGTCGGCGGCCATCACGCTCGGCGTCGACCCCAGCGCCGTGACGAACGCCGACAGCCGGTCGACAACCGCGTCGGGCGTATCGGGATCGGGCGTGAGGATCCACGGGCGAGTCCGGAACAGGTCGGGCCGCGCATGCTCGAGGCCGCCGACCGCTGCGCCACCGAGCGGGTGTCCGCCGACAAAGGTGAGTCGACCTGGCAACGCGGCCGCCGCCGCGAGCATCTCGCGTTTGGTGCTGCCGGTGTCGGTGATGACCGCCGGCCGCTCGAGGTGCTCGGCCAGTTGCGCCAGCAGCGCCAGGTTCTGCCTCACCGGCGCGGCGAGGATGACCACGTCGGCACCCGCGAGCACGCCGAGGTCGCTGGCGCCCACATCGATGGCGTGCAGCCGCATGGCGGTCTCGAGCACGTCGGCGCGGTCCACGCCAATCACCAGCGTCGATGGCCACAGTTCGCGCGCCGCCAGGGCGATGGAGCCGCCAATCAGGCCGAGGCCGACGATGCCGATCGTCGGAAACACGGGTGGCGGCAGGGCGGCGCGGCGCGGCTGGATAACGGGAAGGTCCATCTCCGCTAGCTTCCCCAGCCTCGACGTGGCGACGCTTCGATGCAGATGGAGCGACCGATGGCCGGCGCGATGATGCGAAGTTCCGCCATCAGCCGATCGAACTGCGCCGGGAACATCGACTGCGCCCCGTCGCTGAGCGCATGGTCCGGATCGCAGTGCACCTCGACGATGAGGCCGTCGGCGCCGGCGGCGACGGCGGCACGGGCGAGTGGCGCCACCATGTCGCGGCGTCCGGCGCCGTGGCTCGGGTCGGCAATGACCGGCAGGTGGCTCAGCTTCTTCACCATCGCAATCGCCGACACGTCGAACGTGTTGCGCGTGGCTGTTTCGAAGGTGCGAATGCCACGCTCGCAGAGGATGACGTCGGTGTTGCCGCCGCTGAGGATGTACTCCGCCGAGAGCAGCCACTCCTCGATCGTCGCCGAGATGCCGCGCTTGAGCAGCACCGGCTTGCGACGATGCCCCAGTTCCCGAAGCAGCGTGAAGTTCTGCATGTTGCGGGCGCCGACCTGGAAGATGTCGCAGTAGCGCTCGATGAGATCGATCTGGCTGATGTCCATCACCTCGGACACCAGCGCCATGTTCTCGGCGGTGGAGGCATCGCGCAGCATGCGCAGCCCCTCTTCGCCCAGTCCCTGGAACGAGTACGGCGAACTGCGCGGCTTGAACGCGCCGCCGCGGAAGATCTTCGCGCCGGCACGCCGGACTGCCACAGCCGCTGCGTGCACCTGCTGCTCGCTCTCCGCCGAGCAGGGGCCGGCCATGACCACCACCTCGTCGCCGCCGATCCTGACGTCACCGACGGTGACCACCGTTGGCTCCGACTTGAAGGTGCGACTCGCCAGCTTGTAAGGCGACGAGATGCGCACCACCTCGTGCACACCGTCCAGCAACTCGATGAGCGCAGCGTCGGGGCGCCCCTGGCCGACGGCACCCAGCACCGTCCTGGTAACTCCGGTGGACTTGTGGACGTCCATGCCCATCTCGACCAGGCGCTTCACCACCTGCTCGACCTGTGCGTCGGAGGCTCCCTCTTGCATCACCACAACCATGATGTCCTGCTCTCCCTATTCTGGCTTCGGTCCTGGCGCCGGCTCGTTCGTCTCACCGTGCATGAGCCGCCGTTCCAGCCGCCGTGCCTCGTCGATGATCCGTTCGAACAACCGCGCAATGGCATCCGGCCCGAGCGGTCCTTCGGAGGCAACCGCGCGCACGTGCGCCAGCACCTGCTTCTCGCGATCGGGTTGGTAGATCTCCATGCCGGTCTCTTTCTTGATCCGGCCGATTTCGCAGACGCAGCGTGCCCGCTCATTCAGCAGGCGCACCAGCACTTCGTCCACACGGTCGATGTCGTTCCGCAAGTCGTCGAGCGTCATGTCGTTCTCAGGCCTGTTGGTGGACGCACGCCGCCCGCAGCGAACGCACGTACTCTTCGACGCGGGCAATGAGGTCGGGGGAACTGCT
>JBKJMH010000235.1:0-11630 GCA_046596625.1 Vicinamibacterales bacterium
CTCGCGATCGTCGCCGCCGCGCCGGCCGCCCCCGTCCATCTGCAGCGTCACCACCAGGCGGTGCGACTCTGGATCGACGGCGTAGGTCTCGGTCATCTTGCCGCCCATCGCGCCAGCAATCGCGCTGACCAGCTTCTCGCCTTCCCAGTGAGTCCGGCGCTCGATGCCGGTCGCCTCGTCCTTCACTTTGGAGTTGTCGGTGGCCACGCGGGTGGTGCGGCCGTCGCCGGTGGTGATAATCACCATGGACTCGGTGCGAATGATGGTCATGCGCGCGGGAGCCTCGAGGAGATCACGCATCGCATCCATCCGGCGCCGCATCTCCTCGGGATTGCCCCGGCCACCGCGGCCGGCGCCGCCGAAGCCGCCACGGCCCCCGCCACCACGACCGAAGCCGCCACCGCCCCCTGGCCCGCCTGGGCCACCAGGCCCGCCATTGCCGCGCCCGCCGCGGTCGCGCCCCTCGGGGCCGGCGCCGTCGGGCGGAGCCGGGGGATGGTCGCTCAGTTCGGTGTTGAGCGTCCATGCGCCGACGATCGACTGCGGCGGCGCGGACTGCGCGTGCAGCGGCGTATTTCCGAGAAGGGCGGCAACGAGCAGGAGGGTTCTGGACATCACGCTCCGATTATCGCGGTCAGACCGCGACAAGGGCGTGACAAGAGGATGAACTGTGCTCAGATGAAGAGTGCGTCTTCGTCGTCGGAGGCGCGGGCGCGCGGCGGTCGATGGAGGAGGCCGGTGCGCAGCGCATCGAGCACCGCACGGAAGCCGACCATGAGGGCGGCGCCTTCGCGGGCCGGCGTGGCGATGGCGTGCTGGATGGAGCCTATCGTCTCCTCGAGACGGACGACCGCGTCACCGAACAGGCGGTCGACGCGCTCCACCTGTGCCGTGGCGAGCGATGCCGCCTTTGCGGCGTCCTGCCCGATGGCATTCAGGCTGGCGAGCAGCGGCGTGAGCTCGCGCTCCACCTGGTCGGCCAGCCGGCCGAGACGCCTGGTGAGCATCCCGGCAGCGATGAGCACGGCAATCTGGATGACTGCCGTCGCGAGGGTCGCGACGGCAATGATGCCGAGAAAGATGGTGCTCCAGTCGTTCACGCGTTCTCCCGCCGTGCCTGCTGATAGGCTTCGCGTCCGCGTTCGACCGCCGACGATACCGTTTCACGCCCCTGGTTCAGGATCTCGCGACCCTTTTCTGCGGCGGCGGCGGCGCGCTCGCGCCCTTCCCGTGCCTTGTCAGCCAGCAGATCACGCGTCTCAGTGCCGGACTGCGGTGCATAGAGCAGCGCCACTGCCGCCCCGCCGACCGCACCCAGGATGAACGCGAGCAGAACCGTTCCGGATCCAGCCCCTTCGTCTCTTGCCATGTCGTTCTCCCTAGAACACGCTGACCTTGATATTCAGGAACTTGCGCGGGTCTTTCCGGATGTCGGCGACCAGCGCGCGCAGGTCACCCACCGCGCCATTCATGTTCTCATACAACTGCTTATCTTTCAGCAACTGGCCCGCGGTTCCTTCGCCGGCGTCGAGCTTCGTCACCAGCGAGTTCAGGCGCTCGGTCACTGAGTTGAGGCGGTTGAACAGCGCCGGGTCGGTCATCAGCTTGCCGGCCGTGCCCTCGCCGCTATTCAGCTTCGCCACCAGCGCGTCGAGATTGGTGGTGGTGGAAGTCAGCGAGCGGGCCAGCGTGTCGTCCTTCAGCAGCACGCCGATGCTGCCGTCGCCCGCTGCGATCTGCTTCGTGACCGTTTCGAGGTTCTTCAGCGAGGCTTCGAGCGCGTTGGCCGACGCCGGGTCGTTCAGCAACTTGCCGAGCGAGCCCTTGCCCTGCTTGATACCGTCGGTGAGCGCGCCAACCGAGGCCACGAGGCGGTTCAGCTCGGCGTAGAGTTGCTCGTCAGTGAGCAGCTTGCCAGCTGTGCCCTTGCCCCCTCGCAGGTCGTGGAGCATGGCGGTCAATTCCTGGATGCCCTGGCTGGCCGAATCGGTCATGTCGGACATGACGGCGACCGGACGCCCCTGCGGCACATAGCCCCAGTCGGGAATCGGCGTGCCCGTGGACGCCGGCGAGATGTCGACCGCGCTCTGGCCGAGCAGCGACACCGAGCCGAGACGCGCCACCGAGTTGTCGGTGATCAGCGGCCGGTTGCGTTCGTTCACCTGGAAGGTGACGTCGACATCGGTGCCGCTGAGCACGACGGTGGTGACCGTCCCGACTTCGACACCGGCAATGCGCACCGGCGAGCCCGAGGCAAGTCCGGCGACGTTGGTGAACCTGGTCTTCAGCGAGTACCGCTGCCAGGAGAAGCCCTTGGTGCCGGTCAGGCTGAAGATCAGGAACGCAGCGATGATGATCGCGATGATCGTCAACACGCCGATCTTCAGTTCCGACCACGCAAGTGAGCGAGTGCGAGGCATGTATCAGGTCCTACGAAAGAAACGACTGAATGTAGGGGTCGGTCGTGCGCCGCAGCGCATCCGCGTCCCCCTCGAACACGATGAGGCCTTCCTTCAGCATGATGAACTCGGCCTCCCGCTCCTTCTCCGGCGTCGCGCGCACGATCCGCACGGCGCCATCCGGTTCACGCGTCGCCGAGTGCGTCGCCACATAGAAGGCGTCGCGCAGCTGGTGCGTCACGATGATCGAGCTGACGCCCTCGAGATCGCGCAGCTTGATGATCTCGTCGTCCACGGTGAGCGCCGTAATCGGGTCGAGACCCGTGGTGGCCTCGTCGTAGAGCAGGATGCGCGGCTTGAACGCCATCGCCCGCGCGATCGCGACGCGGCGGCGCTGCCCGCCCGACAACGCCGACGGCATCTTGTCGAGGTGCTCCAGCATGCCGACGAAGCCCAGCACCTCCGCCACCCGGTGGTCGACGTCGGCGATCGGCATGTCCGACTCTTCGTACAGCTTGTAGCCGACGTTCTCGCGCACGGTCAGCGAGTCGAACAGCGCCCCCTCCTGGAAGATGAGGCCGAGGTCGGCGCGCACCGCCATCATCTCGCGCTCGCGGAGCTGGTCGACACGCTGGCCGTTCACCCAGACCACCCCCTTGTCCGCCTTGAGCAGGCCGCTGATGATCTTCAACGAGGTCGACTTTCCCGAACCGCTCGCGCCGAGGATGATCTTGGTGTGCCCCTTGAGCAGCGTGAAGCTGACGTCGCGGAGCACCACCTTCTCGTCGAACGCGAGCTCGACGTGATCGAACACCAGCACCGGCGCGCCCGGCTCCGCGAGCACTTCCGACGCGGTCATGTCCGAGACGGCGTTCATCTCCGCGGTGGTTGCTTCGGCCATCAGTAGAGCAACGTCAGCAGGATCTGGTTGAGGAAGAAGTCGGCAGCGATGACGAGCACCGACGCGGCCACCACCGCCACGGTGGTCGCCTTGCCGACACCGGCCGTGCCGCCGGTCGTGCGCATGCCGACGTGGCACGCCACGGTCACGATGATGAAGCCGAAGACGAACGGCTTCACCAGCCCCATGCCGTAGACGTCCTGCAGGTAGAGGCCGTCGCGCACCGACGACCAGTAGAGCCCCGAGTTCACCTGCAGCTGGAAGCGCGACACAATCCAGCCGCCGGTGATGCCGACGAAATCAGAAATCACCGTCAGAACCGGTGTCATCAGGAATCCGGCAATCATGCGCGGCACCACCAGCTTGCGGATGGGGTCGGTACCGAGCGCGCGCAGCGCGTTGATCTGGTCGGTGACCATCATCGAGCCGAGTTCGGCCGCGATGCCCGAACCGATGCGGCCGGTCAGCATCAGCGCGGTGAGCACCGGCCCGAGTTCCTTGATCATCGAGGCGCCGACGAGGCGCCCCACCACGGCCCGCGCGCCGAACTGATCGAGCGTCAGGCCGCTCTGGGCGGTGATGGCCATCCCGGTGAAGAGCCCGGTGAGCAGCACGACCGTCAGCGAGCCGATGCCGATCACATCGAGCTGCTCGATGATGTCGTGACGGTAGATGGGACGCGTCACCACGCCGCGCATGGCGGCCATGACGAGGCGGACGTATTCCTGGACCTCCAGTGCGGCGCTCTTGAGCCAGTTTTCTACGAACGAGGGCACGCGGTCAGGTTCTCCGCGCCGGCCACGGTACACCGAGGTCGGCGTTGCGCAGGCGTTTGACGTCGTCGCGAAGGGCCGCGGCCTTCTCGAAGTCGAGGTTCGCGGCGGCGGCCTTCATCTTCTCCTGGAGGCCGGCCAGGTGCGCGTCGAGTTCCGCCTGCGAACGGAAGATCTCCGCGCCGTCTCGCACCAGCATGGGCGCCGTCATGTAGTCGCGCTCGTAGACGCTCGACATGACCTCGTCGAGCTGACGGACGACCGACTGCGGCGTAATCCCGTGCTCGACATTGTAGGCTTCCTGGATGGCGCGACGCCGTTCGGTTTCGCCCATGCACGCGCGCATCGAGTCGGTCACCTTGTCAGCGTACATGAGGACGCGGCCATTCACGTTGCGCGCCGCGCGCCCAGACGTCTGGATGAGCGACCCGGCCGAGCGGAGGAATCCTTCCTTGTCAGCGTCGAGGATCGCCACGAGCGACACTTCCGGCAGGTCGAGCCCTTCACGCAGCAGGTTGATGCCGACCAGCACGTCGAACTCGCCCTTGCGCAGATCGCGCAGGATTTGCACCCGCTCCAGCGTGTCGATGTCCGAGTGCAGGTAACGCACGCGGACGCCGAGCCCCTGGTAGTAGCTGGTCAGGTCCTCGGACATGCGCTTGGTCAGCGTGGTGACCAGCACGCGCTCGCGCCGTGAGACGCGGTCCCGGATTTCGGCGAGCAGGTCGTCCACCTGCCCCTTCACCGGGCGCACTTCGATCGGCGGGTCGATGAGGCCGGTCGGCCTGATAATCTGCTCCACCACCACGCCCTGTGCCTTCTGCAGTTCGTACGGTCCCGGTGTTGCGGACACGAACACGGTCTGCGGGGCACGCCGCTCCCACTCGTCGAAGTTGAGCGGCCGGTTATCGAGCGCCGAGGGCAGGCGGAACCCGTACGAGACCAGCACCTCCTTGCGGGAGCGGTCGCCGAAGTACATGCCGCGAATCTGCGGCACGGTCTGGTGGCTCTCGTCGACGATGAGCAGCGCGTCAGACGGCAGGTAATCGAACAGCGTCGGCGGTGGCTCGCCCGGCGCGCGACCGGTGATGTGCCTGGCGTAGTTCTCGATGCCGTGGCAGTAGCCGATTTCCTTGATCATCTCGAGGTCGAACATCGTTCGCTGGTGCAGCCGCTGCGCTTCGACCAGCCGGCCCTCCTGCTCGAGCTGACCGCGCCGCTCCTGCAGTTCCGCCTTGATGGTGTCGACCGCCTTGCGCGTCCGGTCGCGCGGCGCCACGAAGTGCGACTTCGGGTAGACGGCAATCTTGTCGTGCCGGCGCAGCGTCTTCCCGGTCAGCGGGTCGAAGGTCGACAACCCGTCGATCTCGTCACCGAACAGCTCGATGCGCAGGCCCAGTTCTTCGTACGACGGGTAGACCTCGATGATGTCGCCGCGGACGCGGAAGGTGCCACGGCTGAAGTCGTGGTCGTTGCGCTCGTACTGAATCTCCACCAGACGCCGCAGGACCTGCTCCCGGCCGATGCGCTGGCCACGCTCGAGCGGCAGCAGCATCCCGTAGTAGGCCTCGGGCGAACCGAGGCCGTATATGCATGAGACGCTGCTGACGATGATAACGTCCCGCCGTTCGAAGAGTGACCGGGTGGCCGAGAGCCGCATCCGGTCGATCTCGTCGTTGATGGTGGCTTCCTTCTCGATGTACGAGTCGGTGGCCGGCACGTACGCTTCCGGCTGGTAGTAATCGTAGTAGCTGACGAAGTACTCGACCGCATTGTCGGGAAAGAAGCGCTTGAACTCCTGGTAGAGCTGTGCCGCCAGGGTCTTGTTGTGCACCATCACCAGGGCGGGGCGGTTCACGCGCGCAATGGCGTGCGCCATGGTGAACGTCTTGCCAGAGCCGGTCACGCCGAGCAGGACCTGGTGGCTGTCACCGCGTTCGAGGCCGTCCACGAGTTCGCCGATGGCTCGGGGTTGGTCGCCCGCCAGCGTGAAATCGGAGACCAGATGGAAGCGGTCGTGAACCGAGGGCATAGGAAACGTTCATCGTACTACGACAGACGGGCGGCTACGGGGCACGTTGTGACCACCTCGACTGCGTATAATGAGATTTGGTTATGACATGCGCTGCATAGCGGTCTGCCAGGACGAGCTGGTCATCAGGATGCTCGACGAGATCCTGCTGCCCGGGTTCGAGGTCGAGTTCATCATCGAGAACAAGCCTCTTGCCCGCCGTCTGCACGATGCCGGTATCTCGGTGGTGGTCGGCGATCCGCGCCGCACGGATACCTTTCTCAAGGCCGACCTCACCCCCAGCACCTGCGTCATCATCGAAGACAACGGCCGCCGCAGCCCACGCAAGATCCTCGAGGCGGCGCGGGATGCCGGCGGCACCCTCGTCTACCTGCTTGGGATCGGCGCCGCCGCCACCTCGAAGCGGACCGAGGAATTCCACACCGAGTTCCCGGACGTCGCCTACCTGGCGATGTCGGAACTGTTCGGCAATCCGCTCGTCACCGAGGTGAGTCGGTCGCTCACCCGCGCCAGGGTGCAGCAGTACCAGCGCTATCTCAGCGACGCGGACCGCGTGCTGATCATGCTGCACAACGATCCGGATCCCGACGCCATGGCCAGCGGCCTCGCGCTGCGCAACGTGCTGCGCCGGACCAAGACCACCGCCATCATCGGTGCGATGCAGGGCGTGACGCGGCCCGAGAATCTGCGCATGGTGAACCTGCTCGACATCTACGTCGAGCCGATGACCCCAGAAACCATCCGCGAATACGAGCGCATCTGCATGGTGGACGTGCAGCCGCACTACTTCGGCGGGCTGATCGACCGCGTCGATCTGGTGATCGACCACCATCCGGAACAGGCTGGCTACACGGCGGTGTTCAAGGACGTGCGCGCCGACTACGGCTCGACCTGCACCATCCTCACCGAACACCTGCGGGCGGTCGACGTCAACATCTCCGAACGCACAGCGACAGCGATGCTCTACGCGATCAAGTCCGACACGCTCTTTTTCAACCGCCAGACCAACCGTGTCGACATCGAAGCCTTCTCGTATCTCTACCCGCTCGCTGACCCGGCCCTGATCCGCAAGATGGAAGGCGCGGAAATCACCAGCGAACGGCTCGAGTACGTGGTCCGGGCGCACCAGGATGGACGGCTCACCGACCAGGTCTTCTGCGCGTTCCTCGGCACGCTGCCGCGCGAGGACTTCATCCCCTACGTCGCCGACTTCTTCCTGCAACTCGAAAACGTGAAGTGGACGGTCATCGCAGGGATCGTGAACGACACGCTGGTCGTGTCGATCCGGAACCTGGGCTACACGCGGAACGCCGGCGAGTTCGCCCGTCGCTTCTTCGGCGACATCGGCAGCGCCGGCGGCCACCGCGCCATGGCGAAAGCGGTGGTCCCGATGCAGGCCTTCCGCGACAAGTTCGCGCTCGACGACACCAGCCTGATCAGCGGCAAGCTGCAGGAAATGGTCTGGCAGTTCCTGCACGACGCCTCGCCGAGCGACAAGAAACGCGAGACCGTCAAGGGGTAGAAAGGCTTCAGGCTTCAGGCTTCAGGCTTCAGGCTCCAGCCCAGAGCCTAGAGCCTAGAGCCCGGAGCCCAGAGCCTGCTGAATGTCTCCCACCAGGTCGGCCACATCCTCGAGGCCGATCGACAATCGCAGCATCCCTTTCGTCACGCCCGCTGCGGCCAGTTGCTCGTCGCTGTGCCCCCACTGCGAGGTGAGCACCGGCAGGCTGACGATGCTCTCGACACCGCCGAGACTGGCCGCCCGCTTGATGACCCGCAGCCGATCGTAGGCGCGCACCGCCCGGTCGTAGTCGCCGTTCAGGTCGATGCAGACCATGCCGCCAAAGCCCGACATCTGCCCAGCCGCGATGGCGTGGTCGGGATGCGATGCGAGGCCGGGATGGAAGACGCGGCTGATGCGCGCGTCGCCCTCGAGCGCCTGTGCCACGGCCAGCGCATTCTCGTTGTGCCGCGCTACCCGCACGGCCATCGTCTTCAACCCGCGGCCGAGCAGGAAGGCCGGCATCGGGTCGAGCACGGTGCCGAGCAGGCGGCGCGCACGCTCGATCGGCTCGAGCAGCGGCCGCGGACCGGAGACAACACCCGCGGTCACGTCGCTGTGGCCATTGAGGTACTTCGTCGCGCTCTGCATGGCGAGGTCGACGCCGAGCGCCAGCGGGTCCTGGTTCAGCGCTGAGGCGAACGTGTTGTCGAGCACCGACAGTACCCCGCGTGCCCGGCACGCCGAGGCCACCGTCCGGATGTCGACACACCGCAGTGTCGGGTTGGTCGGCGACTCGAACCACACGACACGCGTCCGCTCGCTGAACACCGGTCCGAGCGAGGCCAGTTCCTCGAGCGATACGAAGCGCGTGGTGATGCCGAACCGCGACAGCAGGTCGTGCAGCAGGTGCAGCGTGCCGCCGTAGATGGCGGCGGCGCACAGCACCTCGTCGCCAGCCCGCAGGTGCCCGATGAGTGTAGTGGCGGTGGCGGCCATCCCCGACGAGAACAGCAGCGCGCGCTCGGCCCGGTCAAGACCGGCCAACGCCTCTTCCACGGCCACGACGGTCGGATTGCCGTAGCGCGAGTAGAGATACCGGTCCGAGCGCCCTTCGTTGTAAGCGATGACGTCGGCCGCACTGTCGAACAGGTAGGTGGTGGTTTCGAAGATCGGCGTCGTGAGCGGTGCCGGTTTGCCAGGCACGTGGTCGCCGGAGTGAATCAGGTCGGTGATGCTGGACATAGGCAGGCTCCACGACCGCGACTTCTAGAGTCCGTTCCCGACCTGTTCGCCGCCGGCACCCACCACCGGCTCGATGAACTGGTGATAGGCATCTTCGTAGCCGCGGTTCATGAGTTCAGTGAGGCTCAATCGGCGGTCCGATCGATCGTCGTAGCCGCCATCGAAATCGAACGGCCCGACCGGATTGTGCGAGGGTCGGATGACGAACACCGCGGGATCGTCGGCGCGGCGGCGCGCCAGCGCGTCGCGTACCGCTGCGGCCTCGGCCGAGTGCACGTACTCGCCGAGACGGCCACGGCCGTCGAGCCGCGGCGACGCCAGCGCATGCGGGCCCGGCGATTCCGGCGCTGCCGACACCAGGATGATCTGATCGACGGCGAGCTCCGCCAGTTCGTGCAGCAGCCGCTCGAGGCTGCCCGCGCGGTCGCACAGCCGATGGGTTTCACCGCGCCAGTAGGCATCCGGCGAGAAGTGCACGTCGTGCAAATCGGTGGCGAGCGGCACGGTCAGTGCGGCGGCGACCGCGTCCGCCAGGTGGTCGCGCGCCACACCGGCGAGATCGAACAGTTCGGCGCGGCGCTCCTCGGCCGCATGCGTCAGCGGCCGGCGCACGAGGTCGCGCCGCCGCTCGTCGGCCACCAACGCAAACACCAGGTCGCGTCCCGCATCGACGTCGTGCGCCACGACTAGCAGTTCGCGAAAGCCGGGTTGCCCGATGTTCTCCGCCAGCAGTTCGGTATAGCGCCGGGCCAGGTCCGTGCGGCTGGGCACGCGCAACTGCGCCGCCCCGCGCACGAGATTCCACAAGGCAGTCCAGGCGTGCGCGATCGCCGCATCGGCGGTCAGCGGAGCCGGCACGACGCGCCACCACCACGGGCCGCGCGCCTGCCGCGTGTTCGTCCGGCGCAGGGCGCTCATCGCCGCCGTGAGACCGGAGGCACCGAGAATGAGCACGACGAGCCGCGGCAGCCACGTCGGGAACGCCGTCGGTGCGAACGCCGTGTTGGCCACGCCGACATACCAGCCGACCAGGCCGCCGCCAGACAGCCCGACCATCTTCAGCACGAAATCCACGGGATAGACGATGAGACCGATGGCCATGGCGGCGATCGGGAGGGCCACCACGGCGACGGCCAGCAGCAGCGCGCCGCAGAGCACGCGCAGCGTGGGGCGCCAGCCGTACAGCGTTGCCACCTTCGGGTCTTTCCAGAAGCCCTTGTCGCTCCACAGGTGGGGTGCGCCATCGACCGCCGTGAACAAGGCGCCGACGACGCCGATGCCGCGGCCCGAAGCGACGTCGAGCTTGACGCCCGCCTCATGCAGCGCGCGCAACACGCCGGCATGGTAGGCACCCGCGGTGCCGGTGCCGGTGAGAAGGAGCGCGGTGCGTCGCTGCGGGGAGTACGAGTCGGCCGACGGGGCAGCGCCGCTGCCACTCATTCAGGCGCTTCGTCGTGCATGGTGTAGAGCCGATTGATCTCGAACTCGCGAACGCCGCCGGGCGTGATGACCGTCACCGAATCGCCCGTTTCCTTGTTGAGCAGCGCGCGGCCGATCGGCGACGTCGTCGAGATCATGCCCTTCGCCGCGTCGGCGTCCTCGGGCATGACAAGCTGCAGCACGAGCTTGTCGCCGGTGTTCTCTGTGACATGAATGGTCGAGCCGAAACCGACGCGATCGGTCGGGATGCGGTCGGTGTTGAGCAGGTGGATTTCCGAGACCCGCTTCTGCAGCATGCTGATGCGCGACTCGACGAGGCGCTGCCGCTCTTTCGCCGCCTGGTACTCGGCGTTTTCGCGCAGGTCGCCCAGTTCGCGAGCCCGCTTGATCTCCCTCGGGAGTTCGAGCTTCAGCTCACGATCGAGTGCCTGGATCTCGTCGTCAAATTTCTTGATCAGCCGCTCTTTCATCGAAACGCTCATGGTCTGGAGAGAACATATCACAGTGCTATGCTTCGACCGTGCAGCGGATCACGAGCCGCCAGAACCCCGTGGTGGCGCAATATCGGGCCGCAGCCCGCGGCGAAGCCGAGCAGACACTCCTGCTCGATGGCCTGCATCTTGTCGGTGAGGCGGTCGATGCCGGCCTCCGCCTGTCGCACGTCATGGTGTCCAGCGACGCACTCGAACGCCACGAGATCGCGCGCCTCCTCGATCTGCTGCCGCACACGACCGAGGTGGCGTCAGCACCTGCCCCGGTGATGGACGCTGTCAGCCCCGTGCGCTCGAGCAGCGTCATCGTGGCGCTCGGCGCGAGGCCTGTCGATGTCGTCGACCCGTTCGAACGGCCGAACGCCCTGGTCGTGGTGCTGTGCGACGTGCAGAATCCCGGTAATGTCGGTGCCATTGTCCGCGTTGCCGAAGGGGCGGGCGCCTCGGGGGTGATCGTGGCTGGCCAGAGCGCCGACCCGTTCGGGTGGAAAGCGCTGCGAGGCTCGATGGGCAGCGCGCTCAGGCTTCCAATTCACCGGGTGGCAGAGGTTCGCGACGTAGTCGCCTCGGCGCGACGCCACGGCGCCCAGGTCGTCGCCACCGTCCCGCACGGCGGCGTGTTGCTCTTCGACGCGCAGCTCACCGGTGCGACGGCACTGCTCATCGGCGGCGAGGGGACTGGGCTCTCGCCCGACATCATCGAGCGCGCCGACGTGCGCGTCACCATTCCGATGACCGCACCGGTCGAGTCGCTGAACGCAGCCGTCGCCGCCGCGGTGCTGCTCTATGAAGCCCGCCGGCAACGCACGCCCTGACATGAGCTCGCTGTTTCCAGACGACGCCCCGCC
>JBKJMH010000188.1:0-10381 GCA_046596625.1 Vicinamibacterales bacterium
GGCGATTCCGAACCTGGTGTCATTGCTGCTGCTGTCGAATGTCATCGCGGCCGACACCCGGCGATTCCTCACTGAGGGGAACCTCGACGACGCCTACGAGGCGCCGGTTCTGCAGCGTCGCTAGCTTCTCCCGCTGCCGTGGCGTGGTGCCGCGCGACGCCCGCGCGCTCGGACCCCCGCCTGGTGGAACTCTCGTTCACGTACTCGCCCTAAGAGGTCGGGAGGGTCGGGAGGGGCTGGTCGGTTGATTCGCCCGCCAGCTCGCCCTCCTGCCTTCCCATCGTTCACCGGACCTCCCTCGTCCCGTCCCGGTACGGACGGCCTCCAGCGTAGAGCGCCCGTCGTGCGCGCAGCAGGCGCAGTGTGTCGGCGCCACCCGGCGCATCGGCGGGAACGAGTTGCAGCGCAGCATCGAGCGTACGCACGGCCTCGGCATACCGCCCGGCAGACGCGTACGCGGCTGCCAGGGCGTCGAGGGCACGTGGGTCCGTGCCGCCCGTGAGGGCCCGCGCGCGCTCACCGAACGCCACGGCGTCGGACGCGTTGCGGAGCGGGTCCGAGGGAGAGGTGGCGAGTGTCCACGCAAGTTCCGTCAGCGGCTCGAGCAGGGTCGCGCTTGCCTCCAGTGCGGCGCGATACTCGCGGAGGGCGGCGGCGACCTCGCCGCTCTGCATCAGCACCCCGCCAAGGTTCGCATGCGCCGCCGCATTGCCAGGGTCCACCGCCAGTGCCTGCCGCAGGTGCGCCACGGCGCCGGCACGATCGCCGCGGCCTCGGAGCAGTGCCCCGAGATTCACGTGAGCGCCGACGTGATTGGGAGCGATTCGCAGCGTCGTGTCGAAGTGAGTGGCCGCCTCGTCTACCCGGCCCTGCCACGCCAGCGCCGTGGCAAGGTTGTAGTGCGCTTCTGCTGAACGCGGGTCCAATCGGAGCGCGGCCTGCAGATGTTCGACGCCGCGTGCAACCTGGCCGAGTGTCAGGAAGATCGCCGCCGCCGCTTCGTGAAGCCTGGGGTTTGCCGGCTCCCCCTCGAGCAGCGTTTCGAAACCGACCGCATCTTCGCCGAGCACCTTTCGACCGCCGTCAGCCAGCAGCCGCCGACGCGCGCCTTCATCGTCGGTGAGCAACTGGAACCAGACGTCCCCCATCTCGTCGATGCTGTTCTGACCCCAGCGGACCCGCCGCGGCGGGTAGTCGGGGTTGCGCCGGTTCGCCGGGCTGTTGTCGTAGCGATAGGCCATGCGCAGGACGGTGCCGGCCGGCAGCGTGATCGGCGTCGCGTAACGGTACTGATCCTGCCAGTCGAAGTCCCAGTTCCCAATGTGCAGCAGGTTGCGGACCGTGCCGTCCGGGAGGAGAGCCGACGCCGTCACCTCGCGCGCGCGGTAATGCGCGTGCGGCTGAATTGCGACCAGGCTCGCGCTCACGGGGAGCCGATAGCTGTCCTCGACCCGGTAGCTGGCATCTCCGGGTCCGATATCGATGTCCTGCCTGCCAAGGCGCACCATCACCGGCGTGCGGCGTGGCACCTGGTCGGTGAAGAAGAGGCCAATGCGGACCTGCACCTGCTCGCGTTCGCTGGTCGGCCGCATGTGCAACTGCACGATCAGGTCGCTTCCGGCGTCGAGGCGCCAGGCCGTGTCGCCATCGAGCAGGGGCGGGAGCTGGCCTGGGGTCCACCCCAGAAACTGGCCGTCGGGAAACTCCGCGCCTCCACTCAGGCGTCCGTCGAATCCTGGTGACGGATCGGCCACATCGAAGGCGCGTCCCGATCCGCCGCGATCCACGCGGATGTTCGCGTGGTGCACGACGCGCGGATTCTCCGGCCGGAATTCCAGCCCGCGCACGTACCGCTGCGACGGCAGCCCGAGCGGAAGCACGAAGTTCCGCAGGATGTCCGCGCCCCCGGGGGCGACGTCATACGGCTGTGGCATCGAGACGATGAGATCGGGCGTGCCGAGACGCCAGCCATCGGGAAATGCCGGTGGCGGCGGGAGGCTCGCCGGGTCTCCCTCCGGCGCGCCGCCCGCGACCCATCTGTCGAGCAGATCGATGTCGGGATCGGACAGCCGTCGGGCACCGAGCAGTTCGGCGCCGGCGATCGGGTCCGGCTTCCACGGCGGCATCGCGCGGGTGCGGGTCGCGCGCGCAATTGCGGCCGCGCGCGGCCGCGCATCGGCAAAAGTCAGCAGGCTGAAGCCGCCGACCTCGCCCGGGCGGTGACAAGTCGCACAGTGGGAGAAGAGGACGGGAGCCACATCGCGCGAGAACGTTGGCGCGTCCTGTGCCGACGCGGCGGTTGCCACGTGCAGCACGAGGAGGGCGATAAGACATCCTGAAAGCGCCACTCGGGAACCGTGACGCTGTCGCTGCTCTCTCACCATGCGCTCAGCCCGGATTCTTGCACATCTCTTTCGGCTCCACCGCCGCGAGCATAGGTCAGCCGATGGACCGTGTAGACTCCCGAAGAATGTATCAGTGGCTGTTCCTCGCGGCCTACGCCTGCTCCGGGCTCGCCGGACTCGTCTACGAGGTGAGCTG
The DNA here is from genome assembly GCA_046596625.1 of Vicinamibacterales bacterium. Taxonomy (GTDB): domain Bacteria; phylum Acidobacteriota; class Vicinamibacteria; order Vicinamibacterales; family CAVVIG01; genus CAVVIG01. The sequence continues at coordinate 2,542 of JBKJMH010000188.1, forward strand.
GACGAGGCTGCTCACACTGGAGATGGGGCGCGGCCTCGCAGCGTCGAGCACGGTGCTCGCGGCCTTCATGGGCGGGCTGGCTCTGGGGGCCGCCGTGGCGGGTCGGCGCGCCTCCACGCTGACTCCCCGACAGGCGCTCCGCGCGTACGCGTGGCTCGAACTCGCGGTGGCGCTGCTCGCCGTCGCGCTGCCGTTCGAGTTGCGTGCCGTCTCGCCGCTCTTCGCGTCCGCGTACCAGGACGGCAGTGGCGGAGTGTCGTTCGCGCTGACACGCGTCGGCGTGTCCCTGGCGCTCGTCTTCGTGCCGGCGATCGCGCTCGGGGCGACTTTCCCGGTGGCGGTGCGCTGGTTCGCATCGCAGGGCCTGCGGCCGGCGACGCTGGCCGGACGGCTGTACGCGGCGAACACCGCGGGCGCCGCAGTCGGCGCGCTGCTCGCGGGCTTCGTGCTCGTGCCGGCCGTGGGCGTCTCCGGAACGCTGAGGGTCGGCGTTGCGGCGAGCCTGTGTGCAATGGGCACCGCGCTGCTGCTGGCGGCGCGCACCGGCGAATCCGCCGCTCTCCCGACCGATACTCGAACCTCCACACCCTCTCCCTCGAAGACACGCTCGCCTCACAAGCACAGGACCGTGCATGCCGAGCCAAGCTCCCGAAACGTCTCCGATCTGCCGCGGCCCGTGCTCGCCGCCGTGCTACTCGCAATCACGGGCGCCGCGACGTTTGTCGCCGAGGTGGCGTGGACGCGGGTGTTCTCGCTCCTGGTCGGTCCGTCCACCTACGCGTTCGCCTCCACCGTGACCGCCTTCATCGCCGGTCTCGCCTTCGGCGCCACGCTGGGCTCCATCGTCGGCGCGCGCACGCGCCGCCCCGCGCTGGCGGTGTCGCTGCTGCTCGGGTGCGCGACGCTGGCGGCTGCGTGGTCCGCGAACGCCGCGGGGACGACGCTGCCGCAGTCGGTGGTCGCGGACTTCGCGGCGTCTCGCGGCATCTCGATCGTCTGGCACGCGCTGGCGCTGGCGCTGACTGTGCTGCCGATGGCGATCGGACTCGGCGCCGTATTTCCGCTCGGTCTCGGTCTGGCCGGTGGCGCAGCCGCCCCGCCGCGCATCATCGGCACGGTGTACGCGGTGAACACACTCGCGGCCGTGGTCGGGTCGCTGATCACAGGGTTCCTGCTGATCCCAGCCGTCGGACTCGAGCGGACCCTGGCCGTCGCGACCCTCCTGCTCGCCGGCGGCGCGGTGCTCGCTGCGTGGTTCAGTGGCGAGCGGCTCGGCATCCGCGCGCTGGCGGCGCTTCCGGTTGCCGCGGCCCTCCTGTTGATGGTGAGCGGCGGACCGTGGGACCGCGAGCTGCTCGCGAGCGGCTCGTACAAGTACGCATCCGCTATCGCGCCAGGGCTCGATGTGGAGACCGCGTTGAAGTCCGGGACGCTGCTGTATTACCGCGACGGGGCGACATCCACGGTGTCTGTGAAGCGGTTGACCGGGTCGCTGTCCCTGTCGATCGACGGGAAGGTGGACGCCTCGACGGCCGGCGACATGCTCACGCAGAAACTGCTCGCCCACCTGCCGATGCTGCTGCACGGTCACTCGAAGGAGATCTGCATCATCGGACTCGGGAGCGGCGTGACCCTCGCGTCGGCCCTGACGCATCAGGTCGACCGTGTCGATGTGCTCGAGATCTCTCCCGAAGTGGTGGAAGCCTCACGCCTGTTCGTGCAGCCGGGTAGTCGTCCTCCGCTCGACGACCCGCGTACGAACCTGATCGTGGCCGACGGCCGCACGCACCTGGCCCTGTCGTCGCGGACCTACGACGTGATCATCTCGGAGCCTTCGAACCCGTGGATGGCCGGCGTGGCTGCGCTCTTTACCGGGGAATTCTTCGAGGCGGCCCGGCTCCGGCTGTCCGAGCGCGGCGTCATCTGCCAGTGGGTGAACACGTACGACATCAGCGGATCGGATCTGCGGTCGGTCGTCGCCACCTTCACGTCGGTCTTCCCGCACGCCACGCTGTGGCTCGCTGGAGACGGCGATCTGATGCTGGTGGGCTCGTCAGAACCGATGGAGCCGAAGATCGACCGGCTGGCGCAACCGTGGACCCAGGCCGAGGTGGCTGCGGACCTCCAGACCGTGGCGGTCACAAGCCCGTTCGGCGTGCTGTCCATGTTCCTCGGCGCAGATGCGGCTGCAGCGAGGTTCGCGGCCGGCGCCGCCGTGCAGACCGACAATCGCATGGCGCTCGAGTTCTCCGCGCCACGCGCGCTGCACACAGCGGCCCGCCGGGACAACGTCGCACAACTCCGCATGCTGGACGACCCAGGGCGGCGTCCCGCGCCCGTGGCTCGAGCGTGGAACGGGGCGACCGGCGAGCAGCTTGCCGATCGCGCCGTGATGCTGAGGCGGGCGGGTGCGTACGAGTCGGCCTACGACGCCGCCAGGGAAGCGGTGCACGCGGCGCCCGAGCGCGCCGATGCCCTTCAGGCGCTGGTCGAAACATCCGCCGCGACCGGCCGACAGGCCGATGCCCTGACGGTGCTCACAGCGACGGTGCAGCGGAGTCCGGACCTCGTGCCGCCGCGCATCGCGCTGTCGAAGCTGCATGCGGCGTCGGGAGACTTCGCCGCGGCGATCGCCGCGGCCATGGAGGCGATCGGGCGCAACCCTGCCGATGGCGCGCCGCAGGAGCAACTGGCCTCCGTTTATGCCGACGCCGGCGACGTGGAGCGGCTGGCTCCGGTCGTGGCATCGCTCGCGCGCTTCACGGACAGAGCCGGCAGCCGCTACTACGCTGCGGCCGAGCACTTCCTGCGCGGACAGCTCGAGCCTGCGCAGCAGGCGGCGCAGCAGGCGCTCGCCCTGAACCCTCGATTTGCCCGCGCGCAGAATCTTCTCGGGGCCATCTTTGCCACACGCGGCGACACCGGCGCGGCGCGTCAGGCTTTCGAGGCGTCCCTTGCACTCGATCCGCAGGACCCCGCGACCTACCAGAACCTCGGCATGCTGGAATTGAATACCGGCAACCGTTCCGCCGCATCTCGGCTGTTCGGCGAAGCCCTGTCGCTCGATCCTGGATCGGAGCCCGCGCGCCAGGGCCTGGCGCGATCGCGCGGCGGCCTCTGAGACGGCGCTGTCCCGGGTGCGCCAATCGCGGCGGCGCGCCAGGACGCGCGCAGATGCTACTTCGCTGTCGGGTTCCCGCTTACCTTCCACGGTTCATCATGCTGCGGGGAGAAGTCGCCCCGTAGATTCCAGCGCGGTGGCTACCAGATGTCAGGTATAGACGCTCCTGAATTGTGTCGAGACTTCAGGAAATTGAAGTATTCAGCCACCTCGCGGCATATATCACGCAATTGGCTATTGACGCACCTGCGGATGGGTTTTAGCCTCACACCGTTTCCTTCCTGGCGCGCGTCCCGTGCGACCGCAATTGTTTTGACGGTCCGGTCGGCAGCTTCGTCACTCAGGAGGTTTGAATGGTTAGGCCACGCTTGAAGGCACTACGGACAATCGGCGCGGCGGTGCTGTGCCTGTCGTTCGCAGCGGTCGCGGCTGCGCAGGACGCGAGTATCACGGGAAGGGTCACCGACGAGAGCGGCGCTGTGATGCCTGGAGTAACGGTGACGGCGACGAGTCCGTCCCTGCAGGTACCCTCGATCACGTCCGTCACAGACGAAAAGGGCGAGTACCGGTTGACGCCGCTGCCGATCGGCAGCTACGCGATCGAGTTCGCCCTTTCCGGATTCCAGACGGTCCGCCGCGACGGCGTGCGCCTGACCGTTGGATTCCGCGCCGAGATTGATGTGCCCTTGAAAGTCGGTTCGCTCGAAGAGACGATCACCGTGTCCGGCGCGGCCCCAGTCGTCGACACGACGTCCACGGCCGCGACGACGCAGTTCACGCGTGAGACGATCGAACTCCTGCCGACCAGCCGCAACGGCATCGTCTCGCTCCTCGCGCAGGCGCCGGGCGTCCGCACGCTGCGGGACGTCGGCGGCAGCTCGCTCAACCAGGTGCCGACGTTCCGTGTGTTCGGCCAGGCAGGTGAGGCCTATTCCACGCTCGAAGGCGTGCAGACGAGCAGCCTGCAGGCGTCGAGCGGCCAAGCCAACTACTGGGACTACACCACGCTGGAAGAGGCCTCGGTGAAGACCCTCGGCAACAGCGCGGAGGTACCGAGCCGCGGCGTCAACCTCCTGGCGATCGTGAAGTCGGGCAGCAACTCATTCCACGGCGATACGTCGTACAACAGGACGGGTCCCGACTTCCAGAGCTTCAACATCGACGACAACTTGCGCTCGCAGGGCATCACCGGCGGGTCGGAGCTGGCTAGTCGCTACAGCTTGAGCAGCGACCTTGGCGGCCGGATTATCAGGGACAAGCTCTGGTTCTACACGGCGGGTCGTCGCCAGATCGACGATCAGCAGCCGCTGGACACCTTCAAGGCGGACGGGTCGCCGGCTATCTCCAAGCAACTGGCCTGGTTCTTCACCGGAAAGTCGTCGTACCAGATGTCGCCGGCCAACCGGCTGGTCGGCTTCTACCAGTACAACCACAAGTACGACACGTCGACGCTCAGCCAGTTCAACCCCTACGAGTACCGGAGCGGGCTGATGACGCCGAGCACGACCAGCAAGGTCGAGATGCAGCGCGTCTGGAGCAACCAGTTCTTTACCTCGGTCCAGGTCGGTTACTGGAACTACTCGAGCCAGTACTGGACCTTCTCGCCGCTGGACGTGCCGGCCTCGAGCGATCTGTCGACGCAGCAGACCCTCGGGCCGAGCGTCACGGTCGGGCAGCGGCCGCACAACCCGCGGTATCACTACAAGGCGAACGCCACGCTGTTCAAGCCGGATCTGTTCTACGGCAATCACGAGTTCAAAGCCGGCGTGGATTACACCGACAACTGGTTCGGCCGCCAATACCCCGACCTGCCTTTCGACACCACGACCAAGGGCCCTGATGGGGACGCGTTTTCCGCCGCGGTGTTCCCCTACCGGTTGCGCCCGTCGAGAGGGTTCGCGAACTGCAACGTCGCGCTCACGGCGACGACGCCGTGCCAGATCGAGATGTGGAACACCCCGTCGGCTGCGAAGGTCGTGAGCCACTACCTGGGCACGTACCTGACCGACAGCTGGTCTGTCGCGAAAACCGTCACCCTGAACCTCGGCATCCGGTTCGCGCATGACAACGGGTTTATCCCCGAATCGTGCCGCGAGGCGGCGAGATTCCCGGCAGACATCACGTATCCCGCGGCCTGCTTCGAGAAGCAGCAGTTCAACATCTGGAACAGCTTCGCCCCGCGCACGCATCTGTCATGGGACATCATGGGCAACGGCAAGACGGTGCTGAAGGGCGGCTGGGGCCGCTTCGATCACCAGCGGCAGCAGGTGCCAGAGATGGACTCGTCCGACGCCCAGCTCCGCACGACGACCGCCTACCGGTGGCGCGATCTGAACGGCAACAGACGCTACGATGCGGGCGAAGTCAATTTGAACACCAACGGTCCGGACTTCATCTCGCAGTCCGGCGGCAACAACTTCTTCCCGAGCCCCACCGAGCGCCAGCCCAAGAGCGATGAGCTGTCGCTGTCCCTCGAGCGCGAGCTGGCGCAGGGCTTCGGCATCCGGACCAGCTACGTCTACTCCCGCTACCGTGACACCTACCGCGTCCTGAACACGCTGCGGCCCTACGAGGCGTACAACGTGCCGGTGACCCAGACCGATCCCGGTCAGGACGGCGTGCGCGGCAACGCAGACGACCCGGGCACCGGCTTCACCTACTACGAGTGGGCGCCGGCCCTGAACGGCCGCGCGTTCGAGCGGTTTACCCGCGTCAACGACCCCGCGGCGGATCAGCACTACAACAGCTTCGACGTCGCGATGTCCAAGCGACTGTCCAACCGGTGGCAGCTCACGGGGTCCTACTCGGCGACCAAGCGTAACGTGCCGCTGCTGTACACGGACCTCACGGCCCCGGCGTCCACCGCGGCGGGCGAGTTCAACGGCAACGTCGAGAGCGCGCCGCTCAACCCGAACAACGAGATCAACACGTCCGACCGGAACTGGGAATATACCTGGAAGCTCTCAGGGGTGTACCAGGCGCCGCTCGGCATCGTGACCTCGGCCAACTACGAAGCGCGCAGCGGGTATCCCTGGGCGCGTCAGGTCCGCTTCACGGGCGGCCGGACGATCCCGTCTATCACGCTGAACGTCGAGGAGATTGGGGCCCGCCGGTTGCCGATCAGCAACCAGCTCGATGTGCGCTTCGAGAAGAACGTCAAGATGCCACACGGGCAGAAGGGGGCGGCCCGCCTGAACATCTTCAACATCCTGAACGACAACACGGTGCTGGACGTGACGCGCCTGTCGGGCCCGAACTTCAACAGGCCCACCAGCATCATGGATCCCCGCCTCATCGAACTCTCGTTCACGTACTCGTTCTAAGAGGTCGGGAGGGTCGGGAGGGGCTGGTCGGGTGATTCGCCCGCCCGCCCGCCCGCCTGCCTTCCATGGTTCACCGCCGCAGGCCACGCTGTGGCCCGCTGGAGAGGGCGATCTGGTGGGCTCGTCAGCACCGATGGAGCCGAAGATCGACTCGCGGGCGCCAACCGTGGACTCAGGCCGAGGTGCAGCAAGGTTCGCGGCCGGCGCCGCGGTGCAGACCGACAACCGCATGGCGCTCGGCGAGACCTGCACTCCCCACGCTGCTCGAGCAGGCGGCCAAGCGCGAGGTGTCGTACTCCGACTCTCTCGACGAGCTCGTCTCGCTGAAGATCCGCTCGAAGGCCGAGAAGCATCTGACGATGCCCGTCTCGATGGCGCGCTTCCCGTTTCAGAAAACGATCGAGACCGTCGATTTCACATTCCAGCCCTCGATCGATCCGAAAGTGATCCGTGAACTGGCGACCGGGCGGTACCTCGAGAGCGGCGACAACGTCCTTCAGGTCCGCAACGGCAAGGCCGACCTGAAGGTCGGCAGCTACACCGATGTGAACAACGCTACCTGGACAACCAGTACGACAGCTTCACGCTGAGCACGCGATTGCGCGTCCGCAGCGCGGACTGACCGGGGACGTCCGTCTCGAATCCCTGGTTGAAGACGACGTAGAGGTCGCTGCCCGGACGATAGATCGACCAGAGCAACAGGTTCACATTGGCGAGGCGCCGATCGTCGTTGTACTGCACGAACCCCTTCACGAACAGCGTGGGCGACAGCGAGTAGCTCACGCGGGTGCTGAGGACGTTCGTCGTGTAGGTTGGCGCGCCAGGCAGGGTGATGACGTTGCGCGTGTAGCTGTTCTCCACGAGCAGCGATTCGCGCGGCAGCACGTTCAGCGACGCCCTGATGGTCCGCCGATCGCCGCCGTAGTAGCCCCCGGCGTCAAGTCCGCCACCGCCGTAGATGCGCCGGCTGTCGTCCGAGCTCACGCTGGCCGACAGCGTCGTCCAGTCGTAGCCACCCGCGGCAACGGTCGTCGGTCCGATACGGAACGGAACGGTCGGATTGTCGAAGTCCGTTGCAGCCGCCAGCCTCAGGTTCGAGCGGTCGTTGCGGGTCAGGGTGAACGTGGCGTCGTGCGTGCGCGACAGCGGCGTGCCGGCGTGGTTCTCATAGTACTCGGTGTTCGCACTCATCGAGAGCTGCCGGACGCCGCGCCAGCGCGGACGGGGTGTCCACCCGAGGCCGCCGCTGCTCTTGCGGATGTCCGTCCTGGGAATGAAACCCATCTCGGCGTTGAAGCGCTCCTGGATATCCGAGTAGCCGGCGTTCGCGTTGTAGCGGTCGGCCGTCCACTCGGCGTTCAACACGCCGGCCATGTCGCGTCCAGTCGAGCGCGGC
>JBKJMH010000223.1:0-10953 GCA_046596625.1 Vicinamibacterales bacterium
GAGTGCTCTCGCCGCAGCCATGGACGCCTCGGCCAGGCGCCGGCCGAGTCCGGCGCCGCGGGCGGCGTCGCGCACGTAGAGCCGTTTCATTTCGCACGCGTCCGGGTCGGACTTCAGGCGCCGGACACCGATGCACCCGAGCGTCTGCCGATCGCGCATCGCCAGCAACAGGCGGCCGGTGGGCGCGCCGTACATCTCCGGCAGCACGGCCAATTCCGCGCTGAACCCCTGGAAGCGGAGATCGACGCCGAGTTGTGCGGCGTACTCTTCGAAGAGGGTGCGCGCCTCGGCAAAGTGCGCCGCACTGGACGCGACGATGAGCGCTATCGACGCGGTCGATTGCGGAGCGGTCATACGCCGATGATAGCGCCAGCGCAGGCCGCCCTGGCAAAGCTCGCCGACTTCGCCTTCGACGCCAGGGGCAGGCGCCCGGCGCTCCGCTGCTCGGCCGACTCGAGGTTCCGGTGTCGCGCCGCATCAGATTTCCGTAAAATGCGCGCGGCACAGACGTGCCGGGCCTGAAGGGTCCACTGTGACGGGAGAACCATGATGCATCGAAGATTCGTGCGTGGCGGAGTTGTGGCGCTGGTCCTGGCGCTGAGCGTGAGCGCCGCCTGCACTCAGGCGTCCAATGCGCCAGCGAGAGGCGCCTTCCTGGCTGCGAAGGACGGTCCTGAAGTGCCCTACAAGCTCGGCATGTTCGAGAAGGACGGCACGACGTTCGTCGGCCTTGTCCTGCGGGATGCACAGGTGGTCGACCTCGGAGCGGCCAATGGCGCCTTCGAGAACGGAAACGGGTCGGAGACGAAGATGACGCCGCCGGCCGACGTGAACGCCCTCATCACCGCCTACGACTCATGGAAACCGCGGCTGGTGGCGCTGGCGCGCGCGATCCCGGTCGAGGGTGCGCCGTCATTCGTCTACGCCCTGGACGGGGTGCGTCCGCTCCCGCCCGTGCATCCAGGCCTCATTCTCAACGCCGGCGGCAACTACACGGAGCACACCGCCGGCATCGCGGCGCAGGCCGCCCGGACTGGCGCGCGGCCCGAGGCCGCTGTGACGGCGGTGTCGGCCCCCGGCATCTGGGAGCGCACGCCGGACGACCCACGCCCCGAGAACCCCTACATCTTCCTGAAGTCACCAACGGTGATGTCCGGGGCGAACGATCCGATCGTGATTCCGCGCGGACGCACCAACATCGACTTCGAATGCGAGTTCGCGATCGTCATCGGCAAGAAATCGAAGTACGTGCCGATTGCGGCCGCACCAGATCACGTCTTCGGTTACACCATCCAGATTGACGTCTCGGACCGTGGGGGTCGTGGCGACCGCAAGATGGGCGGGTCGGACTGGCTCCTCCAGAAGAGCCACGACACGTTCGGCCCGTTCGGGCCGGTGGTGGTCCCGAAGGAATACCTGACGGACCCGCTCAACACGCGCCACACGTTCACCCTGAACGGTGAGGTGATGCAGGACTCCAATACCAACCGGATGGCGCACAACTTCTACGAGCTGCTGCACTATGCCTCGAACATCCTGACACTCAGCCCTGGCGACATCATCTCGGGCGGCAGCCCGGCGGGCACCAACATCGAGAGGGCCGAGCCGCGCTGGATGCGGGCTGGCGACAAGGCGGTCTGCTCCGTGGACGGCATCGGCAGGCAGACGCATACGGTGGTGGCGGAGCCGGCGTCGACGAACTGACGCGGACTCCAGGCTTTGGGCTTTGGGCTCTGGGCTTTGCCCCCTGGCTGCGGGCTCGTGCGCCAGGAGCCTGAAGCCTGGAGCCTGAAGCCCCTCTCGCGGGCCGTGCACTCGCGTTTCCGCGTTCTGGCCGTCCCTGGTTTCCCGTAAGATTGACGCGTCGGGTGTGCCCGAACTCGTTCTTCCGAAAGGAATACTTCCGTGCGACGTGCACTTTTTACTTTGACGGCCGTGGTGGCGGCGTTTGGCGCCAGCGCCTGCGGCGGCAGCAGCCAACCGGCGCAGCAGGCGCCGGCCACCACCGCAGCCCAGCCGAGCACTCCGGTCAACACCGACAGGAACGCCTATCCGGTTTTCGTCGATGCCGACGCCGGTGCCGACGCCTCGGTCCCCGCCGAACAGGGCGGCAAGGGTTTCACCGGCGAAGGCTGGGAGACGAATACGAGCTTCGACCTCATCGGCGACCCGCGCGCGGTGAAGGGCGGCGTCCTCAAGGAATACGTCCTCGACTTCCCTGGCACGCTCCGTATGGAAGGCCCCGAGTCGAACTCGGCCCTGAATTACATGATCGCGCCAATGGTCTACGAGTCGCTGCTCACGATTCACCCGACCACCCTCGACTACATCCCCGTCCTCGCCACCCACTGGCAGGTCTCGACCGACAAGGCCACCTACCGCTTCCGCATCAATCCGAACGCGCGCTGGGCCGATGGCCAGCCGGTCACTGCCGACGATGTGGTGGCGAGCTGGGGGTTCAGGATGGACAAGGGGCTCCAGGACCCGAGCAACCAGATGACGTTCGGGAAGTTCGAAAAGCCGGTGGCCGAAAGCAAGTACATCGTCTCGGTGAAGAGCAAGGCGCTCAACTGGCGCAACTTCCTCTACTTCTCGGGCATGTCGATCTTCCCGGCGCACGTGCTGAAGACTGTTGACGGCGCTGGCTACCTCAAGGACTACAACTTCAAGCTCCTGCCCGGCTCCGGCGCCTATAAGGTCGAAGAGGCCGACATCCAGAAGGGCAAGAGCGTCTCGATCCGCCGCCGCACCGACTACTGGGGCGAGAAATACCGCCGCAACATCGGCGTGAACAACTTCGACGAGATCAGCGAAGTGGTCGTCCGCGACCAGAAGCTCGCCTTCGAGATGTTCAAGAAGGGCGACATCGACGACTACTACGTGAACGTCTCGCGTGAGTGGGTCGAGGAGATGAACTTCGACCGCGTGCAGCGCGGCCTCATCCAGAAGCGCAAGATCTACAACGATGCGCCGAGCGGCTTTGGCGGCCTCGCCTTCAACACCCGCAAGGCGCCGTTCGATGACCTCCGCGTGCGCAAGGGGCTGACCCTGCTGATGAACCGCGAGGAGCTGATCAAGCGGCTGTTCTTCAACGAGTATGTGCCGCTGCACTCGTACTACGCCGGCGGCATCTACGAGAATCCCAACAACCCGAAGAACCTGTACAACCAGCAGGAGGCGCTCGCGCTGCTCGCCGAGGCCGGCTGGAAGGATCGCGACGCGCAGGGCCGGCTCGTGAAAAACGGCCAGCCGCTCACCCTCGAGCTGCTCTACGGCAACAAGGGCAACGAGACCTGGATGACAGTGTACCAGGAGGATCTGCGCAAGGTTGGCATCGCGTTGAACCTGCGGCTGGTCACGCCGGAAACGCTGTTCAAGCTGGTGATGGACCGCAACTACGGCATGGTCAGCATGGCCTGGGGCGCGCTGCTCTTCCCGAATCCGGAAACGTCGTTCGGGTCGGAACTCGCCGACCAGAACTCCAACAACAACATCACCGGCTTCAAGAACGCGCGCGTCGACGCACTGTTGAAGCAATACGACGTCGAGTACGACCAGAAGAAGCGCGTCGCGCTCATCCAGGAGGTGGACGGCCTCGTCGCCAGCCAGTATCACTACCTCCTGAGCTGGGACGCGCCGTTCCAGCGCATCGCCTACTGGAACAAGTTCGGCATGCCGGCCGGCTACCTGACGCGTGTCGGCGACTACCGCGACATCCCGTCGCTGTGGTGGGTCGACCCGCAGAAGGAGGCCGAACTGCGAAAGGCCATGGGCGACAACTCGGCGAAGCTCCCCATCGGCGACACCGACGTGCGCTACTGGCCGCAGTACGGCGAGCGCGAGAAGGCGGCGGCCACGGCGAAATGACCGCGTACTTCATCCGCCGGCTCCTGCTGATCATCCCGACCTTCATCGGGATCACCATGGCGGTCTTCGTTGTGATGCAATTCGTACCCGGCGGTCCGGTCGAACGGCAGATCATGCGCTACCAGATGGCGGCGATGACCGAAGGCGGCGGTGGCGGCATCTCGGTCAGCGGCCGGGGCAGCAACGCGCTGCCCGAGGAGCAGATCGAGGAGATCCGCCGCTACTACGGCTTCGACAAGCCGGTGTACGTGCGCTACGGCAAGTGGCTGTGGAACGTGCTGCACCTCGACCTCGGCACGTCCTACATCTACCAGGATCCGGTATGGGACGTGATCAAGTCGCGCTTCCCGATCTCGATTTTCCTCGGGCTCACCGGCTTCGTCCTGAGCTACCTGGTGTGCATTCCACTCGGCGTGATCAAGGCGGTGCGCCACGGCTCCCGCTTCGACTTCGTCACCAGCGTCATCGTGTTCCTCGGCTACGCCGTACCCGGGTGGGCACTAGGCACGGCGCTGCTGGTGCTATTCGGTGGCGGCAGCTTCTGGGCCTTGTTCCCGCTCGGCGGCTTCCGGCCCGACAACTGGGAGTACCTGAGCACCTGGGGCAAGATTACGGGCCAGCTGTATCACATGGCGCTGCCGGTGTTCTGCTACATGGTCGGCGCCTTCGCCACCGAAACCATCCTCACGAAGAACTCGCTGATGGAGAACCTCGGGCAGGACTACGTGCGCACGGCGTTTGCGAAAGGGCTGAGTGAGCGGCGCGTCATTTTCGTGCACGCGCTCCGCAACTCGCTGATCCCGCTCGTCACCGGGCTCGGCAACGCCATCAGCCTGATCCTCGCCGGCTCGTTCCTGATCGAACGCGTGTTCAACATCGACGGCATGGGCTACCTTGGTTACACCGCGATCCTGCAGCGCGACTACCCGGTGGCGCTCGGCATCCTCGTCATCGGCAGCCTGTTGATGCTCATCGGCAACATCCTGTCGGACATCATCTACGCCCTGGTCGATCCGCGTATCCGCTTCCAATGAGCCAGTCCGAGTCGATTCTCACGAAGCGCCTGAAGAAATTCCGGCGCCTGAAGCGGGGCTACTACTCGTTCCTGCTCGTGGCCGGCCTCTACCTGCTGTCGTTCGCGTTGCCGCTGATCGCCAACAACCAGGCGCTGCTGGTGCACTACAACGGCAGCTACATCTTCCCCCTCGCGTCGTATCACGCGGCGTCCGAGTTCGGCCTGACGACGATCGGCGAAGCCGACTACCGCGAGTTGAAGACGCTGTTCGCCACCGAGGACTCGGGCAACTGGGTGTTGATGCCGCTCTATCCGTTCGGTCCGAACGAAGCGCTGCTCGACGACTCCGGCAGTCCGCCGAACCCGCCGTCGTGGTCGCACCTGATGGGGACCGACGACCGCGGCCGCGACGTCCTGGTGCGCCTGGCCTACGGCTTCAACATCTCGATGACGTTCGCGATCGTCGTCACGCTGGTCGGCGAGGGGCTCGGCATCGCCATCGGCGCCATGCTCGGCTACTTCGGCGGAAAGCTCGACATCCTGGGGCAGCGGGGCATCGAGATCTGGTCGTCGCTGCCGTTCCTGTACACGATCATCATCATCAGCTCGGTCGTCGTGCCGGTGTATCTGCCTGGTCATTCCCAGCTGATGCAGCCGTCGTTCTGGCTGCTCGTCGTCATCCTTTCGGCCTTCAACTGGATGGGCATCACCTATTACGTGCGCGGCGAGTTCTACCGCGAGAAGGTGAAGGACTACGTCGGGGCCGCCATGACGGCCGGCGTGTCCGACGCGGGCATCATCTTCAACCACATCCTGCCCAACGCGCTGACCCCGGTCGTGTCGTTCGCCCCGTTCGTCATCGTGGCGAACATCGGCTCGCTCGTCGCGCTCGACTTTCTCGGCTTCGGGCTGCCGGCGCCGACGCCGAGTTGGGGCGAGCTGATCGGACAGGGGATGGAGAACCTGTCGAAGTGGTGGCTGGTGTTCTACCCGAACGGCATCCTGTTCCTCACGCTGCTGCTCGTGGTGTTCATCGGCGAGGCGGTGCGCGAAGCCTTCGACCCGCGGGAGTACTCACGCCTCCGATGACCCAGCCGACTGCTCCGTCAACGCTGCTCTCGATCCGGGGACTGCGCACGTACTTCGACACCGAAGCCGGTGTGGCGAAGGCGGTCGACGGTGTGGACCTCGACATCCGCTCCGGGGAGGTACTCGGCCTGGTCGGCGAGTCGGGCTCCGGCAAGAGCGTCACGGCGCTCAGCGTGCTGCGCCTCATCCCCACGCCTCCCGGCCGCATCGTCGGCGGCGAGATCCAGTTCAAGGGACGCAACCTGCTGGCGCTGTCGTGGGAAGACATTCGCAAGGTTCGCGGCAGCGAGATCAGCATGATCTTCCAGGAGCCGATGACCTCGCTGAACCCGGTGTTCACGATCGGGATGCAGGTTACCGAAGTGATCCTGCAGCACGAGGCGGTGTCGCGTGAGGACGCGGACCGCCGGGCGGTCGCCATGCTCACCGAGGTCGGCATTCCCGATGCCGCGCGGCGCATGACGCAGTATCCGCACCACCTCTCCGGCGGCATGCGGCAGCGCGTGATGATCGCCATGGCGCTGGTGCTGAATCCGGATCTGCTGATCGCCGACGAACCGACCACCGCGCTCGACGTCACCATCCAGGCGCAGATCCTCGAGCTGATGCTGGAGCTGAAGGGACGGCGTCCGGGCGCGGCCATCCTGCTGATCACGCACAACCTGTCGGTGGTCGCCGAGACGTGCGACCGTGTGGCGGTGATGTACGGCGGCAAGATCCAGGAGGTGGCGCCGGTGACCCGGCTGTTCGAGAGCCCGCTGCACCCCTACACGCAGGGGTTGCTCGGTTCGATCCCGCGTGTGGACGGTGCGCGCGCCAGGCGCCTCGAGGTCATTCCCGGCACCGTGCCGAGCATCCTCGACATGCCGGTCGGCTGCAAGTTCGTCACGCGCTGCCAGCACCGCTTCGAGCCGTGTCCCGATCAGGAACCGCCTCTCATCGAGATGGAGCTGGATCACTTCGTCCGCTGCCACCTGTATCCACGCTGACATGCGCACACCGCAGGACGTCATCCTCGAAGTCCAGAACCTGACCGTGCGCTTCCCGGTCACCGGCGGCGTGCTGCTGCGTCGCACCGGCGAGGTGCGCGCGGTGGACAACGTCTCCTTCACGATCGGTCGCGGCGAAACCCTCGGCCTGGTTGGTGAGTCGGGCTGCGGCAAGACAACGGTGGGGCGCGCGGTGGTGAACATCCTGGGCGCCATGGCCTTCGGCGTCGAGGTGTCAGGGAAAGTCCTGTATCACGCGGCCAGCGGCACCATCGACCTGGCCGCACTGAGCCGATCGGCCATGCGTCCGTACCGCTCCGAGATCCAGATGGTCTTCCAGGATCCGTATGCGTCGCTCAACCCGCGCAAGACGGTGAACCAGATCGTGGGTGAACCGCTCGCCATTCACTCGAAAGCGTCGAAGAGCGAACAGGCCGAGCGAGTGGCGTGGCTGCTGCAGAAGGTGGGACTGTCTGCCGAACAGGGGAACCGCTATCCGCACGAGTTCTCGGGTGGCCAGCGCCAGCGCATCGGCATTGCGAGGGCCCTCTCCACCAGCCCGAAACTGGTGATCGCCGACGAACCGGTCAGTGCGCTCGACGTGTCGGTGCAGGCGCAGGTGATCAACCTGATGCAGGACCTGCAGGAAGAGTTCGGCCTCTCCTACCTGTTCATCGCGCACGACCTCTCGGTGGTGCGGCACATCTCGAACCGCATCGCGGTCATGTACCTCGGGCACATCGTCGAGACTGGCGACGCCGAGACAATCTACCAGTCGCCGCTGCACCCGTACTCACGGGCGCTGCTGGCCTCGGCGCCCCGGCCAGACCCGAGTGCACGCCGGACCCGTCAGGCCAAGCTGCTGGGCGACATCCCCTCTCCCATCAACAAGCCCTCGGGCTGCCCGTTCCGAACACGCTGCCCTATCGCCCGCGAGAGCTGCGCAGAGGCGATGCCGCCGCTCGAGCTGCGCGACGGCCGCTACGTCGCCTGTCCGTATTCGGAGTAACGGGACGGTCCGGCCACGGGCCGGGTTGACCTTGTCGTGGTGTAGCCGCGAACCTTCAGGTTCGCTGGGGCTGGCCGACCTGAAGGTCGGCAGCTACACACATCGAGAGACGCCGGCCGGACCAGCACGCTATGCGCGCTGCGGAAGGGCGTCGAGGGTCAGGCGTCCTGGATGGGGCACGGCAAGGACCTCCGCGCCGAGGAACACGTAGGCCACCCAGACGGCGTCAGCCAGCAGCAGGTGCACGAGCTGCAGCCACACCGGCGCCAGCAGCATGACGTTCAGCACGCCAGCCACCAGTTGCGCCACGAGCAGCCACGTCACCATGCGGGCTAGCGACCTGGCGCGCGGCGCGCCGCCGGCGATCTGCCACACGCTGGTCACGAGGTAGAGCGCCACCATCACCGCCAGAATCGGATGAATGGTGCGAAGCCTGATCAGGAAGTGCGAGGTGGTCGAGAGGTCGGCACTCAGCCCTTCTGCCAGTGTGCCCGACGGAAACAGCGTGTCGCCCAGCGCGGTGACGGCACCGGCCACGCTGACGAGCAGCAGCGCCGCGGCGCCAACCGCGAGACGGGTGCGATCCTGGCGTGCGCCCAGCGCAAGGGCAGGCCCGCCCGACGCCCAGTAGACACTCAGCGTCAGCGCGGCCAGCAGCAGGAAGGTGTTCAGCAGGTGCGCCGCGACGGCGAACGCGCGGGCGGCGCTGGCATCGTTGGCCACGAGCTGGAACAGCACGAGCCCGGCGCCCAACGCCGCTTCGGTCAGCATGAAACCAAGCGAGAGGTTCGCGCCGAGCCTCAACGGATGGCCGGGCGGCGTCAGACGACGGGCCCAGAAGAACAGCACCACCACGGCAATCAGCGCGAGCCCGCTCGTGGCGCGGTGCGAGAACTCGATCAACATCTCGAGCGTCTGCGGACGCACCAGCACTTCGCCGTTGCAGAGTGGCCAGTGTGCGCCGCAGCCGGCGCCCGATCCAGTGGCGCGCACGTATGCGCCCCAGGCGATGACCGCGAGATTGTAGACGAGCACCACCCAGGTATAACGGGCGAGACGAGCCATGCCGTCGATCCTAGTCCATCTCCCCGGCGATGAAGATGGCGCAGCGGTCACTCGAACGTCAGGCGTGGCCCAGGAGGGCGGCGCCGATCTCGTCGATTTGCAGCGCGTGCCGCATCTCATGGCCGCCGATGATGGCAATCCACTGGTAGCCGTCGAGCGGGCCGAGCACCGGGTGCGGCTGCGTCACCTTCGACAGGTCGCACGCCTCAGCCCCGTCGAGCGCGACCATCAGCTCCTCGCGTGAACTGTCGAGTGCAGCCAGCGCGGCCTCGACGCTCACCGTGCCGGTTGGCTGGATGCGGTCCGGCGCCATAAGGCGGCGCGTCCGGTTCTCAAGGAATCCCCGGTCGATCGCTGTCACAGTTGTCGTCACGTCCACGGCCGGCGCCTCCTGGATGAGCGCACGCACCCGCATCAGCGCCCCGCGCTCCACAATCGACAGATGTTCCAGCACCTCAGCGACCGACCAGCGATCCGGTGCGGGCTTCACCGTCCAGAGCGATGCGGGCACGCGGTCGACGGCGGCGCGAAGCGTCCGGCGATCGGCGTTGAGCGCAGTGCGAAGCGTGGCAATGGAAGACGGTGCAGACATTGGCAGGATCCTGTGTGAGGGGCTACTCGTGCCGGCCCATCGCCGACTCGTGCTTCGTGTCGCGCATCGAGGCATACACCAGCAGCGACGCGGCGATGACCGTCGTCAAGTAGAAATAGAACCAGCTTTCGTGACCGATCGACTTGAACCACAGCGCAATCGACTCGGCGGTGCCGCCGAAGATGGAGACGGTGACGGCATACGGCAGGCCGACGCCCGTCGCGCGCACGTGCGTGGGAAACAGCTCCGCCTTCACCACGGCGTTGATCGACGTGTAGCCGGCAACAATCAACCACGCCGCGGCGATCAGCAGGAAGGCCACGAAGCCACTCTTCGTCGACTGCAGCGTGAACAGGATAGGGATGGTGAACAAGGTGCCGGTGACGCCGAACCAGATCAGGAGCGGCTTGCGCCCGATGCGGTCGGACAGGGCGCCGTAGATCGGCTGCAGGATCAGGGCGAAGACAAGCGACCCGGCGGTCACCAGCGTCGTCTGGTTGTCGCTGAGGCCGACTGACAGCTTCAGGAACTTCTGCATGTACGTCGTGTACGTATAGAAAGCCGTCGTGCCGCCCATGGTGAGGCCGACCACCACGAGCACCTCGCGTGGATAGCGCATCAGCGCCCTCAGCGAACTCTCGCGGCGTGGCCCTCGTTTCCTGGCCGCCACGAATTCGTCGGTCTCGTGAAGGTTGCGCCGCATGGCGAGCGCCACAATGGCGAGCAGGGCCCCAATCAGGAAGGGAATGCGCCAGCCCCACGCGCGCAGTTGCTCGTTCGTAAGGAAGACCTGCTGCAGCAGGAGCAGAACGAGAAGCGCCGTGAGCTGACCGCCGATGAGGGTGACGTACTGGAAGCTCGAGTAGAAGCCGCGATGCTTCTCGTCGGCGACTTCACTCAGATAGGTAGCGCTGGTGCCGTACTCTCCGCCGAGGCTCAGTCCCTGCAGCAGTCGCGCGAAGCCGAGCATTACTGGCGCCGCGACGCCGATCGACGCGTAGGTCGGCGTGATGGCGATCATGAGCGAGCCGAAGCACATGAGCAGCACCGAGAGCATGAGCGCCCGGCGGCGTCCCTGCGAGTCGGCGATGTGTCCGAAGAGCCAGCCGCCGATCGGGCGCACGATGAAGCCGATGGCGAAGAGAATGGCGGCGTTCAGCTGCTGCACGACCGGGTCGCTGCCCGGAAAGAACGAGCTGGCGAAGTAGAGCGCGAACGCGGAGTAGGCGTAGAAGTCGTACCACTCCACGAGGTTGCCGATCGAGCCGACGAAGATCGCGCTGACGCGCCGACGGACATCGGCGAAGTGCAGTTCGCCGTCACCGTC
>JBKJMH010000065.1:0-6009 GCA_046596625.1 Vicinamibacterales bacterium
CAAACACGAGGAGGAGGTTGAGGCGATTGGCCGCAATCGCCTTCAGTGCCGCGCGAACGTGGTGCACGGCTAGTCCGCGAATCGCTCGAGGTCTTCGTCGTCTGCACCGGGCAGGAGATCGAAGAACGCATCGAGGCTGCGGTCGAGCGAGCGTCGCAGCTGGGGAATGGTGCCGTCGAAGGTGTGCAGCGTAACGCCGGTCGTGGTGCCGTCCGCCAGGGTGATTGTCGCCGCGTCCAGCCCCTTCATGGAGCCTTCAGGGATGAGCCGGACGCCGTAGACGAGAGTGTATCGAGCCATACGCGATTCTATAGGAGTCTGCGCGCCTTGGCGCTGCACCAATCCCTTGCATCACGGCCGTCGCGGCGACGCCGTTCGGCTACCGCGTCATCAGAAAGCGCACCAGCGCGTCACGTTGACCGTCGTTCAGCCCCTCGTACTGCGTTCGTGCCACGTCGGCCTCGCCGCGATGTCGTCGAATCGCGTCATCCACGGTGGGCGCCGATCCGTCGTGGAGCAAGGGTCGCCGAAAGCGCACGCCCCAGAGCGCAGGGGTTCGAATCTCTCCAGGACCGGCTGCGGCCTGAGCGATGCCGTCGCCGGTGCCGATGTCGTGGAGCAGCAGATCCGAGAAGAGTGGCACCGCGCGGCGATGGAGCTGTGGGTTGGCATTGGCACCGGTGGTCAAGGCCGGCACGTGGCACGAACTGCAGCCGACGGCGCTGAACACCGCTTCGCCGGCGGCGGCCACGTTGTCCGTCGGCTCGACCGGCGCGGGCGCCAGGAAACGCATGAAGCTGGCGAAGTTATCGATGCCGCGCCGCCGTGTGCGCGGATCGGCGCGGTCCTCCGGTTCCGGGATCGGATCACACAGCCGCATCCGTGTGGCATCCACGCCCACCGCGAGCTCGGTCGGGAAGAGGTCGTTGGTGATGCCCATCTCGTTGCGGTAGGCGTCGGCGCCGAAGGTGAGCAGCGTGGCGTGCTGCGCTTTCCAGCCGAAGCGCCCGACCCGTTGTTCGCCGGAGTCGCGATCGGTCACCACCGCGGCGCGTCCAGACACCCCGTCGCGGCCTCGGGCCTGCTCGTCGGCCAGGGCCAGCAGCGTCGCATCGTCGATGGCTTCGACGAGGCCGGCGCCGAAGAGCGGGATAGGCACACGCCGGGCGATGACGTTGGCGTCGGCGGGGATGACTGGCTGGCAGGCGTGGCCGGGGATAGAGAAAAGATGGAACA
Organism: Vicinamibacterales bacterium; assembly: GCA_046596625.1. Lineage (GTDB taxonomy): Bacteria > Acidobacteriota > Vicinamibacteria > Vicinamibacterales > CAVVIG01 > CAVVIG01. Next base: position 1,237 of record JBKJMH010000065.1, read on the forward strand.
GCGATTCGCCGTCGGCGGCGAGCCCGGCGAAGGAGCCGTCCGCCGTCCGTCGAGCCGCCCGCACTTCCGCGACGGGGCTGATGCCCCCCACCGCCGGCACGTTGTGGCACGACGCGCAACTCGTGCCGTTGAAGGCTGGACCCAACCCTTCCTCGGCCGTCTCGACTTCGAGAAAGTCGTCCCGGCCGACGCGAAACTCTTCGAACTCCGCAGGCGTGAGGCCCGGCAGCGGATCCCCGGGTTGCGCGTGCCGCACCTGGCCGATGGCCAGCGTCGAGGCCAGGCACAGCATCACCGCCGGAGCGAACGCCGCACGAACAACGGACACGTGACTCATCGGCCGCCCTCTGGCGCGTCCGTGGCGATGATGACGCCCCGCATGAACGAGTGGCCGGCCCCGCACAGCTTCGAGCATTCGAACGTGTATCGCCCGGCCTTGTCGGGCGTGAACGTGACGGTCGCGGTGCCGCGACTCCGCTTCGGAATCTCGATGTTCACATCGGAGCCGACGATCCGGAAGCCGTGCGCGGTGTCGTCGCTCGTCAACCGGATCGTGAGGACGGTGCCTGCCGTTGTCTTGATTTCGGAGGGTGTGAAGCTGAAGCGCTCAGCGGCCACGTCCACGGACTGGGTCGGCGTGGCGTCTTGCGTGCGGCCGATGGCCCAGGGACGGGTGGACAGGGAGACCAGGAGGACCCCACTTGTGACCAGGAGGAGCGTGCGCATCAGAACCACCATCCGAGACCGATGTTGAAGGAATGCGGAGCCCGCAGAACGCTGCTGCGGTTCCGCTGGTGCACGTAGTCCACTTTCAACGCGAGATCCGGTTCCGGCCAGTAGGTGGCGCCGACCACCCACGCGTCCCGATCGAACTCTGGCAGTGGAACATATCCGTTGGGCATGCGGAACTGCGTGTCGACGTTTTCATAGCGAATGAAGGTGCCGACATCGCCGAATCGAGCGCCGGAGACAACTCGGTAGCTGGCCTCGACGTAGCTGCCCCGCAGGGTCCGCGCGATATTTGGATTGACGCCGGTCGTGCGCGCGAGGGCATCGTTCAGGTCGCCGGCGCCGGCGATGGTCACCTGGGCGACCTGCGCCCGCCCTTCGAAGCGGTCGCGTGCGTAGCGGGCGTCAGCCTCAAACAGGTGCACGGGTACATCGAACCGTGGCCGGAATTCGAATCCGGTCGAACCGGTCCAGAAGCTGGCGCCGGTCGTCAGACCGCGAATGCCCACGTATTCCAGCCGCCCCGTGGCCGCCGCCCTGCTGATGTTGGTCCGGTTGCCCTTCTGACGACCGTTGCGGACGCCTTCGTCTGCGCTGAACTCCTTCGCATTGAGCGGCGCCGTCAGATACGCTCGATATCGCCAGCCGCGGCCGACCTCGCCATGAATGCCGGCGCCGACCTCGAACCAGGTCGTCGGGATGATGACCGTCTCGAGCAGCGGACGCTCGACGCCGTAATACACCGGCGGCTCGTGCCGTTCGTTGATGATCCCCACCGGCATCAGCAGCACACCGGCCCGGACGTTGAAGCGACGGGATAGGAGAAAGTCCACGTAGGCCTGCTCCAACTCCAGTTCGCCGGCACGCTCGAGGCCCTCGACGAACGCATGCTCCAACTCCAGTTCACTGACGAAGCGGATCCGGTCCGAGAACTGGTGCGTGATGAGGAGGACGAAGCGATGGAAGTCGAGTTCTCCATCTGTCTGGTCGTCATTGGTGTAGTGGAAGTCCATGTACCCGGACAGGCCTGTGGCTGAGGTCGGCCCAGGCGTGTTCTGGGCAGAGGCGCCGGACGGCGAACCCAGCAGGAGCCCGAGGGTTAGACAAATCGATATCGATATTTTGAAATTGTAATTTTGAATCATCAAACTTTCACATGAAACACCGGCTGGGGTAGGCGTGTCAAGGGCGCAGTGGCTTGCACCTCCCGGCGCTCATCACCGGAAACCCCGCGGTCGCCTGCCACGTCTGAACCCAGAAGCGCTAAGTTGAGGGTTTGAGGCCTGCATTCATGACATCACTTCGGACTCGCGTTGCCACTGCTGCCGTCCTGTTGCTTGCCGGTGCCGCCGGCTTCGACGCCCCACGCGTGGCGGCGCAGGCGCCGTCCACCCAGGCGCCCTCCGCCCCGGCAACGAGGCGCAGCGACGTGCCGAACATCGCGTTCGAGAAGTACACGCTGCCCAACGGGCTCGAAGTCATCCTCTCGGAAGACCACCGGCTGCCGCTGGTGGCGGTGAACGTCTGGTACCACGTCGGTCCGGCCAACGAAGAGCCCGGCCGCACCGGCTTCGCTCACCTGTTCGAACACATGATGTTCAACGGCTCGAAGCATGTGCCGGGCGACTCCCACTTCAAGCTGGTGGAAGGCGCAGGCGGAAGTGACGTCAACGGCACGACCGGCACCGACCGCACCAACTACTTCCAGACGCTGCCGGCGAACCAGCTCGAACTGGGCCTGTGGCTCGAGTCGGACCGCATGGGCTACCTGCTCGATTCGCTCGGCCAGGAGGAGCTCTCCAACCAGCAGGACGTAGTCCGCAACGAGCGGCGCCAGAGCGTCGAGAACCGTCCCTACGGCATCGTGGATGAAGAGCTGAACCACCTGCTGTTTCCGAAGGGGCATCCGTACTACGCGAGCATCATCGGCTCGCACGCCGACATCCAGGCTGCGCAACTCGACGATGTCCGGACGTTCTTCACCAAGTACTACGCCCCGGGCAATGCCACCATCACTCTCGTTGGTGACATCGACAAGGCAGCCACGAAGAAGCTGGTCGAGAAGTACTTCGGTCCGCTGAAGGCTGGCCCGAAGGTGCCGAAGCCCACGGTGCAGACGCCGCCGATCACGGCGGAGCGTCGGGCCGTGGTGACCGACCGCATCGAGCTGCCGCGCGTGTACATGGCGTGGCTCACCGCACCCATCTATACGCAGGACGATGCGAATGCCGACGTGGCGGCGAGCGCGCTCGGCGGCGGCAAGACCGGCCGTCTGTACAAGACGCTGGTCTACGACCGGCAGATTGCCCAGGACGTATTTGCCTATCAGCAGTCGATGATGCTGACATCGACATTTACCATCCAGGCCACGGCACGTCCCGGGCACACCGTCGAGGAACTCGAGAAAGCAATCGACGAGGAACTGGCGCGGTTCCAGGCCGAAGGGCCGACGATGGCGGAGGTGGAGCGTGCGCGCAATGCTGCTGAAACGCAGCGCATCCGCGGCCTCGAGCGGCTGGGCGGGTTCGGCGGCGTGGCCGACCTGCTGAACGACTACAACCATCACGTCGGTGATCCCGGATTTCTGCAGAAGGACATGGCGCGCTACAGCGCCGTCACCCCGGCCACGGCGAAGGCCTTCGCGCAAACGCTGACGAAGAACAGCCGCGTCGTGGTGCAGGGAATACCCGGCGAGAAGAAGCTGGCGCCCGAGGTGCCGAAGGGCGACGCGCCGACCAGTGCCGCAAAGGGTGGCCAGGGGATCAACGCCGACGCACCGTGGCGCGACACGCCGCCGAAGCCAGCGGGCTCGCGGGCGCTGTCGCTGCCGGTGCCGACATCGTTCACGCTCGCCAACGGGCTCACGGTGCTGCTGAACGACCGTGCGGGGCTGCCGGTGGTATCGGCGGCGCTGGTGCTGAAGTCGGGGAGTGGCACCAATCCGGCGGGCAAGCCGGGCCTGGCGAACTTCACGGCGGCGATGATCGACGAAGGGACAGCCACGCGGTCGGCGCTGCAGATTGCGAACGAGGCGGCGCAATTCGGCGGCACACTCACCACCGGCTCGGGTGTCGACTCGACGCAGGCGTCGGTGACGTCGCTGTCGCGCACGTTCCCGCAGATGCTGGCGCTGCTGGCCGACGTGGTGCGCCATCCGAGTTTTCCGGCCGATGAAATGGAGCGCCAGCGCGCCAGCCGCCTTGGGCAGCTCGCGCAGCAGCGCGACAACGTCAACGCCATTGCGAGCGCGGTCACGGCGGCCGCGCTCTACGGCGCGTCGCATCCGTACGGGTGGACCGAACTCGGCACCGAAGCGTCGGTGAAGGCGGTCACCGTCGACGACCTGCGCGCGTTCTGGACCAGGAACTACGTGCCCAACAACGCCGCACTCGTCGTCTCCGGCCGCATCTCCGCGGCCGAACTGCGCCCGCTCGTGGAGAAGGCATTCGGCGACTGGCAGCGCGGCACACCTGATGTGGCTGCAGCGGTTGCCCCGGCGACGACGCGGGCGTCGATTGTGCTGGTGGACAAGCCTGGGGCGCCGCAGACGCAACTGCGCGCGGTGTCGATTGCCGCGCCGCGGGTGACGCCCGACTTCGAAGCGATGGTGGTGGCCAACGACATCCTCGGCGGCCTGTTCACCAGCCGTATCAACCTCAACTTGCGTGAGGCGCACGGTTATACCTACGGGGCGAACTCGCAGTTCGTCTTCCGGCGCTCGCCCGGCTTCTTCGTCGTCGCCACTGGCGTGCGCACCGACGTCACTGCTCCGGCGCTGTCGGAAATAGTGAAGGAGCTGGGACGCATTCGCGACGGGGTGATGGACGAGGAGCTGACGCTGGCGCGCGATGCCGAGATGCGCTCGTTGCCGTCGGAGTTCGAGACCAGCAGCAACGTCACCACCACCGCGTCGAACCTGTTCCTCTTCGGGCTGCCGCTCGACTACTACGCGAAGGCGCAGGCGCGGTATGCGGCATTGACCTCCGAGCAGGTGAATGCGGCGGCGCGCAAGTACATCGCCCCCGACAAGACCCTGTTCATCGT
>JBKJMH010000082.1:0-7190 GCA_046596625.1 Vicinamibacterales bacterium
CCCACGAACATCAACCGCGCGTTCGGGTTGCCAACACCGAATACCACCTGGCTCCGGCCGAGCGTGTGGAGCTTGCAGCGCGTACACGCGGGGCCAATTTCGACGCGCAGCGACTCGAGCACCTCGGCAGCGCTGCGCAACAACACCAGCCCTTCAGCGGTAGCCGCGGCGGGGGTCACTGCCATCACCGCAGATTCCGTCGTCGCGTCGGATGCAGCCGATGGCGGCGGGGCCTTGGCCCGCCGTTCACGCCAGCGCGGATCGCTGCTGCTGCCAGTCACGCCGAGCTCGCGCGCAAAGGTGAGATGTTCGACGAGCTGATCGCGGTCCATTGCAGTACAGGCTTTCAGGGTTCACGCGTGGAGTGTCGCGGCGCGCCGCTCGATGAGCAACTGCTCGACACGGTCGAGAATGGCCGCCGCGATGCGCGCCTTCGATTGCAGCGGGACGGACTCGGCTTCGCCCTGGCTGACGAGCGTCACTTCGTTCATGTCGACGTCGAAGCCGGCGTCCGAGCGCGACACGTCGTTGGCAACGATGAGGTCGACGTGCTTCTGTTCAAGCTTACGGCGTGCGCTGGCCACGACGTCCTGTGTCTCGGCGGCGAACCCCACGAGCACCGCTGGGCCGCCTGATGCGGCGCGGCGCTCGCCGAGCGACTTCAGGATGTCGGGCGTGCGCTTCAGCACCAGCGTGAAGTCGCCGTCCGACTTCGCCACCTTCTGCTCGGCGACGACAGCTGGCGTGTAGTCGGCGACGGCCGCTGCCATCACCACGATGTCGGCGCTGGCTGCGTGCTGAAGAACGGCCGTATGCATCGCCTCGGCGCCGCGCACCCGCACCAACTCGTGCACCGCAGGGACTGCCACGCTGGTCGGGCCGGCGACCAGCGTCACCAGGGCGCCACGCCGCGTCGCCTCTGCGGCCACGGCGAAGCCCATGCGACCGCTCGAGCGGTTGCCGATGAATCGGACGGGGTCCAGATCCTCGAGCGTCGGGCCGGCCGTGACGAGGATGTTCGTGCCGGCCAGCGCGGACGATGGCCGCATCACGGCGTCGGCCGCGGCGCAGATCTCGTCGGGTTCTGCCAGCCTCCCCTTCCCGATCCAGCCGCAGGCCAGGTAACCTTCACCGGGCTCGACGAAGCGCACTCCGTCGGCCGCAAGCCTGTCGAGATTCCGGCGGACCGCCTCGTGCGAGAACATCTGGCTATTCATGGCCGGCGCCACCAGCACCGGCGCGCGCGTCGCCGTGTACAAGGTGGTGAGGAAGTCGTCCGCGATGCCGTTGGCGAGCTTGCCGATGACGTTGGCCGTGGCGGGTGCGATCAGCAGGAGATCGATCGACGACGCGAGCGCAATGTGCTCGATGTCGGCGTTCGCTCCCTGCTGCCACTGGTCGGTGATCACCGCGCGGCGCGTGATCGCCTCGAACGTTACCGGTCCGACGAAGTTCGTGGCGGAGTGCGTCATGATCGCCACGACCTCGTGCCCGCGCTTCTGCAGGCCGCGCGCCACCTCGACCGCCTTGTAGGCACCGATTCCACCGCATACGCCAAGCGCAACGAGCATCGCAGGTTCTCCGTCCCCCCGTCAGGCGGGACCTATTCCTCGGTAGTGGGGACGATGAGCACGTCCGGCGGCGGCGCCACGTAGGGTAGCGCCTCGACCGCGCCCACGAGCACTTCCCGGGCGGCCACTGTCGTCTTCTTGTGGTCGCCGACGTCGACGCGCGGGGTCGAGCCGGCCAGCAACTGACGTGCACGCGCGCCGGCAGTGACAACAAACGCGAAGGTGTTGGGGAGCTTGGAGCGGTCAATCATCAGAAACCTCGAACAAGGCGAATCGCGGAACGCTGGGTGGTGCACTCGTCAGAAGGTGCGGACGATCCGTTCGGCATCGTCCCGCATGCAATCGAGCCGGCAGCGGTCCGCCTGCACAATGCCGCGGAGCCGATCGACGGCGGCGGTCAACTCGTCGTTGATGACGATGAAATCGTACTCGGTGAACGACGCGACTTCATCGCGCGCCACCTGCAGACGCTTGACGACGGCGGCTTCGCTGTCCTTGCTTCGCCCGCGCAGGCGCTGCTCCAGCACCTCATACGACGGCGGCATGACGAACACGGTGGTCGCGCCCGGCCGTACGTGCCGAACCTGCCGCGCCCCCTGGACGTCGATGACCAGCACCACGTCGCTGCCGTCGGCCAGGAGCTTCTCTGTTTCTGATGAGCAGGTGCCATAAAGGTTGCCGAAGACCTCGGCCCACTCCAGGAAATCGCCGGCGGCGATCATCGCTTCGAAGCGCTCGCGCGACACGAAATTATAGTCCACCCCGTCCGTCTCGCCCGGTCGCGCGGTCCGAGAGGTGTACGAGCGGGACATGCGCAGGTGCGGCATCTGCTCGACGAGCCGCTCGATGAGCGTCGTCTTGCCGGCGCCGGACGGCGCGGACACGATGAAGAGCTGGCCGTGACCCCCCAGCCGCTCACTCGACATTCTGGACCTGCTCGCGCATCTTCTCGAGCTCTGCCTTGGCTGCGATGATGATCACCGACACCCGTAAGCCATCAGCCTTCGAGCCCATGGTGTTTACTTCGCGGTTCATCTCCTGCAGCAGGAAGTCGAGCTTGCGGCCGCACGGCTCGGGGCTGTCCGACAGCGTCTGCCAGTGCGAGACGTGGCCACGGAACCGCACCACTTCTTCGCTGATGTCCGACCGTGCCGCCCACTTGACGATCTCCTGGGCGACGCTGCCCTCATCCGCCTGCAGGTCGATCCGGAGCTGTGTGACGCGATCGGTCAGACGCTGCTCGAGCGCCGCTCGTCCTTCATCGGCCGCTACCGCCACCCGCTCCACCATGTCGGCCACGAGCGTCCGGCGCTGATCGAGGTCGGCACGGAGGTGTTCCCCTTCCGTCGCTCGCATCGTCTGCAGATCGAGCACGGCGGCTTCGATCGCGTCTTTCGCCTGCTCCGCAATCAACGCCAGCACCGTCTCATCGTCGGCCGAACGTTCGCGGATGCTGATGGCCTGCGGCAACCGGAGAAGATCGCCCGGCGTGAGGGTGCCGGCGATCAAGTTCCGCTCGCGCGCCTTCTCGAGCGCCACCTCGAGGGCCCGCGCGAACGGCTCGTTGAACTCCACCTCGAGATCGGGCGCCAGCCGCGATTGCACCGAGACGCTGACTTCGACACGCCCGCGCACGATGCTCTTCGACACCAGGGCGCGGATGTCGGCTTCCAGGGCGCCGAGGCTTTGCGGCATGCGCAGTTGCAGGTCGAGATGGCGGTGATTGAGCGCGCGAATAGTGACGGCGACGGTCGCCTTCGCCTCTTCCCGCGTCACTGCCGCGAAGCCGGTCATCGATGTGATCATGAGGGGACCATGCGGCGCTCGGGCTTGCGGCCCTCGAGCAACTGCATCTGATAGAGCGAGGCATAAGCGCCGGCCGGACGAGCCAGCAGATCGTCGTGCCTGCCGACTTCGACGATGCGGCCGCGCTCGAGCACGATGATGGCGTCGGCGCGGCGGATGGTGGAAAGCCGGTGCGCGATGACGAACGAGGTGCGATTCATCATCAGGTTCGTGAGCGCCTCCTGCACCAGCAGTTCGGACTCGGTGTCGAGGGCCGACGTCGCCTCGTCCAGCACGAGGACCGGTGCGTTGCGCAGCAGGGCGCGCGCGATCGCCAGCCGCTGGCGCTGCCCGCCGGACAGCCGCTGTCCACGCTCGCCGATGATGGTCTTGTAACCCTGGGCGAGCCCGAGGATGAAGTCGTGGGCGTTGGCCGCCCTGGCGGCGGACTCGATGTCCACCTGCGACGCCGACGGCCGCCCGTAGGCGATGTTGCTGGCGACGGTGTCGTCGAACAGCACGGTCTCCTGGGTCACGATGCCAATCTGGCTGCGGAGCGACGGCAGCGTGACGTCGCGCACGTCGACGCCATCAATCAGGATCGAGCCGCCCGTGACGTCGTAGAAGCGCGGCAGCAGGTTCACGAGCGTGGTCTTGCCCGCTCCGCTGCGGCCGACGATGGCAATCATCTGGCCGGCCTGGACCGTGAAGTCGACGCCGCGAAGGATGCGGCGGTTCTCGTCGTAGCCAAAGGTGACGTTGCGGAACTCGATGGAGCGCGCAAACGGCGCCAGTGCCGGCGCGTTAGGCCTCTCTTCTACCTCGGTGTGCGTGTCCATCATCTCGAAGATGCGTTCGGACGCCGCAATTGCCTGCTGGAGGTTGGCGTTGACACGGCTCAGTTTCTTGGCGGGCCCGTACATGAGAAACAGCGTGGCGAGGAACGACGTCAGGCCGCCGATGGTCAGGTGTCCGCTCGCAATCTCGCGGCTGCCGTACCAGAGCGCCCCGGCCATGGCAAATCCGCCCAGCACTTCCATGAGCGGCGGCAGGCTCGACAAGGCGGCCGTCACCTTCATGTTCGTGCGGAACAACTGGTGCCCGGCACGCGCAAACCGCTCCGACTCGCGCTTCTCGGCTCCGAATGCCTTCACGATCCGCTGACCGGTGAAGCCTTCGGCGCTCACGTGCGACAGCACCTGCAGCGCCTCCTGGCTGCGACGGGTTGTCTTGCGCACGCGCTGGCCGAGCCGCACGAGCGGGTAGACGATGAGCGGCGCCGTGATGATGCAGAAGACCGCGAGCCAGGCGTCGTAATAGAACAGAAGGATGGCGAATCCGACGAGCGACAGCGTCTCGCGCGCCAGGTCGCCGGCCGTCTCGGAGACCGCCTGCTGCACCTGGCCCACGTCGTTGTTGATGCGCGACATCAACTCGCCAGTGGACCGCTCGCCGAAGAAGGCGGCCGATTGTCCGAGAATGTGGGAGTAGAGCGCGTTCCGGAGGTCCATGACCACGCGCTGTCCCACCCAGGCCATCAGGTAGGACGAGCCGTAGGACCCGATCCCCTTCAACAGGTTCAGGCCGATGATGAGCCACGCCACGCGACCGAGTTGCGACCGGTCCTGCAGGACGTTGTCGAAAATCGTCTTGATGAGTGCGGCAAGACCAGCCGAGCCGACCGCATAGAAGGCCATCGCCAGAACGGCCCACCCGAGCCGCGCCCGGTAGGGGCGGGCATAGGCGAACAAGCGGGCGAGCGGAGACGACGTGTTCACGACAGCTCGGATTTATAGCCGTGCGGGCGGCGCTGGTGCCAGTTCCACGCTGTGCGCACGATCGTCTCGAGGTCGGCGAAGCGCGGCGTCCAGCGCAGTTCCCTCTGCGCCTTGTGCGCGGCGGCGTACAGCACGGCCGGGTCGCCTTCACGGCGGGGCGCGAGCGTCCACGGCACTCGCCTGCCACTCACCCGCTCGACCGCGTCGATAACCTCGCGCACCGAGTGCGGATGTCCCGTGCCAAGGTTGTAGATGCGCGATGTGCCGGTGTCGAAGATCGCCTCGAGCGCCTTCACGTGCGCGTCGGCGAGATCGCAGACGTGGATGTAATCGCGCAGGCAGGTGCCGTCTGGCGTCGGGTAGTCGTCGCCGAAAACCAGAAGCCCCCGTCCGCCGGTGGCCGCCTCGATGGCGCGCGGAATCAGGTGGATCTCTGGTGAGTGATCCTCGCCGATCTCCCCATCCGGATCGGCGCCGGCCGCGTTGAAATACCGCAGTGCGGCCGAGTGAATGCCATGCGCCCGCTCGAAGTGCGGCAGTGCCCGCTCGACGGCGAGCTTCGACTCGCCGTAGCTGTTGATCGGCTGCTGCGGATGCAACTCGCTGATCGGCGTTTCGACCGGTTCGCCGTAGGTGGCGCAGGTCGAGGAAAAGACGAAGTGCTTCACGCCCTCGAGAGCCATGGCCTCGAGGACGGTCAGCGCCCCGGTGACGTTGTTGCGGTAGTACTTCGCCGGCTCCCGAACCGACTCCCCGACGTCGAGGTAGGCGGCAAAGTGCATCACCGCCGTGATGCCGTGGTCGCGCAGCGCGCGACGGACGGCGGCCAGGTCGGTGATATCGCCGAGCACGAACTCGCCGAACTGCACCGCCTCGCGGTGTCCGGCCATCAGGTTGTCGAACACCACCACCGGGTAACCGGCGCGGTGCAGCGCCTTCGAGGCGTGGCTTCCGATGTAGCCCGCGCCTCCGGTCACCAGCACAGGTGTCGGTTCAGCGGCCAATGGAGAAGTAGGTGAAGCCGAGCCCGTGCATCTGGTCGGGCGAGTAAATGTTCCGTCCGTCGAAGACGACGGGCGACTTCAGGAGTTGCTTCATCTTCATGAAGTCCGGCTCCCTGAACTCGTTCCACTCGGTGACCACCGCCAGCGCATCGGCACCCTCCAGGGTGTCGTAGCTGTGCTCGCAGTAGGTGATGCGGTCGCCGAACACGCGGCGTGCCGTCTCCATGGCTTCGGGGTCGTAGGCCCGGACCGACGCGCCCATGGCCAGCAACTTCTCGACGATCGTGATGGCCGGCGCCTCGCGCATGTCATCGGTGCGGGGCTTGAACGCCAGGCCCCACAGGGCGATGGTGCGGCCGCGCATGTCGCCGAAGTGGGCCTGCATCTTCTCGACCAGCCGCGACTTCTGCAGTTGATTGACCGCTTCTACGGCGTGGAGGATCTGGAAGTCGTAGCCTTCGTCGGCCGCCGACTTCAACATCGCCTTCACGTCTTTGGGGAAGCAACTCCCGCCGTAGCCAATGCCCGGGAAGAGGAACGACGTGCCGATGCGCCGATCGGAGCCGACGGCCTTCCGCACCGCTTCGGCGTCGGCACCGACCCGCTCGCAGACATTGGCGACTTCGTTCATGAACGAGATGCGCGTGGCGAGCATGGCGTTCGCGGCATATTTACAGAGCTCGGCGCTCTTGGTGTCCATGACCATGATCGGCGCGCCAGTCCTGGTGAACGGCGCGTAGACCGCGCGCATGATCTCGCCAGCCTTCGGGTCGTCGCAGCCGATGACCACCCGGTCGGGCTTCATGAAGTCCTCGATCGCCGCGCCCTGTTTCAGGAATTCCGGATTGCTGACGACGCTGAACGGGACGCTGGTCTCGGCGGCCACGGCCGCCTGCACTTTCTTCGCCGTCCCGACGGGAACGGTGCTCTTGTCCACGACGACGGTGAACTTGTTGATGGCTTTGCCGATTTCGTGCGCAACACCGATGACGTGCTGCAAGTCGGCGGACCCGTCTTCCCCCTGCGGGGTGCCGACGGCGATGAACACGATC
>JBKJMH010000280.1:0-4632 GCA_046596625.1 Vicinamibacterales bacterium
ACCGTGGCGGGCTTCACCGCCAGCGCGCGCAGGTAGTTCGGGATGCGGCCGCTGCCGGCTGGCTCGAACGACTCGATGCCGCCGACACTGTCGGCCGGCGCTGCCAGCGGCACGCGCGCTTGCCGTGCCACCATCCGACGCGCCTGCGTCTCGAGTTCGGCCAGCGTCGCAATCGGTACCGGCGCGGCATCGAGAGGGCGAACACTCACGGCGCTGATGCACATCAGCCCAAGAATCGACGACGCACGGACTAGCTTCACAGCGGCGCTCCACGGCAAGAGAAACAACGGCTGTGAAGAATCGGTTGTGTCAGCCGTCTGGTCAATAGCGTGTTTCGATTAGGATGTGGCCGGGCCTCCGTGTATACCGACACGTCGCGACGCTTCACGACGACCCTGCAATACCTTGTGGTCGCTGTCGGTGTGCCTGCGTGGATGGCCGGGGCTCAGCTGGTTCCCGTGCTGCGCACGATGCCGGGCGTGGTCGTGCTGTCGGCATTCTTCGTTACCGCGTTCTCGCTGGAACTGGGCCCGGGCATTCTCGCGGTCGTTCTTGGCACGATTGGGCACGAACTCATTCGTGGGCCAGCCACGCCGCTGGTCCACCTGCAGCGCGTCCTCATCGTCGGCGCCATCGGCACTCTTGTGGTGGCCCTGGCCTACGGTCGAGCGGGGAGTCGCGTGGCTGCGCAGCGCTACCGGGCGCTCTTCGAGCGGCACCCGCTGCCGATGTGGGTCTTCGACGAAGAGACGATGGCCTTTCTCAGCGTCAACGAAGCCGCCCAACGCACCTACGGCTACTCGGTCGACGAATTCACACGGATGACGCTGCGCGACATCCGGCCGCCCGAGGAATTGCCGTTCCTCGAGAGCCGGCCGTGGGCGACCAACACCGACGTGCACCTGGTCACCCGTCACCATACAAAGAATGGGGACGTGATCGACGTGCAAATTCGGGCACAGCCGGTGCCGTTCCAGGGGCGCAAGGCCCGGCTCGTGCTCATCGAGAACATCACTGGGCAACGCGCACTCGAGGCGCAACTCCGCCAGTCGCAGAAGATGGAAGCCATTGGGCAGTTGGCCGGAGGCATCGCGCACGACTTCAACAACCTGCTGACGGCCATTCGCGGATATTCGACGCTTGTGCTCGACGCCCTGCCCGAGCACGACCCGCTCCGCCAGGATGTGCTGGAGATTGAACGCGCCGGCGAGCGCGCCACGGCGCTCACCCGGCAATTGCTGGCGTTCAGCCGCAAGCAGATCCTGCAGGAGAGCGTCCTGTCTCTGAACGGCATCGTTGAAGACCTGACGCCCATGCTGGCCCGCCTGGTCGGCGAGCACATCAATGTGCGCACGCTCACGCGCGCGGTCGGGCTGGTGAAGGTCGACCCGTCGCAGATGCAGCAGGTGCTGATGAACCTGGTCGTGAACGCGCGCGATGCGGTGGGAGATTCTGGAGAGATCACCATCGAAACCACGGACGTCGTGCTGGATGATCGCTACATCGGCACGCACGCAACGGCCACAACCGGGCCGCACGTTCTGCTGGCCGTGTCCGACAACGGCAGCGGCATGTCGGCCGACGTCCGGGCCCGCGCGTTCGAGCCGTTCTTCACTACCAAGGGCATAGGGCAGGGGACCGGCCTGGGCCTCGCCATGGTCTACGGCATCGTCAAGCAAAGCGGCGGGCACCTCTACATCTACAGCGAGCCTGGCCGCGGCACGACGATGAAGGTCTACCTGCCACGGACCACCGACGCGCCGGAGGTAAATGACGCGTTCGCGCCGGCGGCGCCGCAGCGTGCGCCGCCCAGTGCGTCCATCCTGCTGGTCGAGGACGAGGAAGCGGTGCGGAGCCTCCTCACCAAGGTGCTCGGCCGCGCGGGCTACACGGTGCACCCGTGCGCCACGCCAGCCGACGTGCACGCCTGCGTTACGGACGATGCGCCCCGGTTCGACCTGCTTATCACCGACGTCGTGCTCACCGAGGGCAGCGGCCGCGAGGTGGCGGATGCCGTGAGGGTCGCGCAGCCGAACGTGCGGGTGCTCTACATCTCGGGCTACACCGACGACGCAGTGGTACGGCGCGGCATCCTGACCGAGGACATGGCGTTTCTCCAGAAGCCCTTCTCGGCGAACACCCTGCTCGAGAAGGTGGCGCTGCTCCTCGCCCAGCCGCACTGACCGTCATCCTGCCGCGGTTTTCGGCTAGAGTGTCGGGGCGCTGCCCTCATGCAGCCTTCTTCACGGAGAGTCGAGATGATGAACGACGTGGTGCGAACGCTGACCGCGCTTGGCCTGGCCATCGGCGGCGGTTCCGTGATGCTGGCGGCGCAGGGGCAGGGCGCAGCCGCCGCGCAGGTGCACATCGAAGCTGCCCGCAAAGCTGCCGGCACCGAGCACGCCGCGGTGTTCGACCGCACCTGCAATGCGCTGACGCCGCCGCCACGATCGACGGCTCCCGCGCCGCCGCGCCCGGCAGGTCCGCCAACGCGCGAGTCGTGGTACGCCGAGCCGGCGAAGGTGTTCGACAACCTCTACTTCCTGGGCCAGTCCGAGTACTCGTCCTGGGCGGTCACCACGTCGCAGGGCATCATCATCATCGACGCCATCTACGACTACTCGGTGGAAGCCGAGGTGGTTGACGGCATGAAGAAGCTGGGACTCGATCCAGCGCAGATCAAGTACGTAATTGTCAGCCACGGCCACGGCGACCACTCGGGCGGCGCGAAGTTCCTGCAGGACCGGTTCGGTGCGCGGGTCATTCTCTCCGCGGAAGACTGGGATCTGCTCGACCGCTCACGGAACAACCCGAACGCGCAGCCGGCGCCACGTCGAGACATGGTGGCGACCGACGGCATGAAGCTGACGCTCGGCGACACCACGCTGACGATGTACATCACGCCGGGACACACCCTCGGCACGATCTCGACGCTGATTCCGGTGAAGGACAAGGGGCAGACGCACCTCGCCGCAGCCTGGGGCGGCACCGCCTTCAACTGGGTGGCCGGCCCCGCCAGCTACATCACGCCAGAGCGCCCGGCGAAGTTCTGGTTCGACACCTACGTGAAGTCGGCCGAGCGCTTCCGCAACCTTGCGTCGGCAGCCGGCGCCGACGTCATCATCGCCAACCACACCAACTTCGACGGCACGAAGACGAAGCTGCCTGCGCTCGCGAAGCGCACGGGCAGCCAGAAGAACCCGTACGTCATCGGCAAGGAAGGCGTGCTCCAGTACATGACCGTGGTGGACGAATGCGCGAAGGCCGGACTCGCGCTCCAGCCGTGAACACGCACGGGTTGAACGTCGGACGGCGGTGGGTCGCGCTGCGTTCGGCGCTGCCGGCCGTGTGCGTCGCGGTCGTGATGTGTGTCTGCGCCGTAATCGACGCGACGCCGCTGCTCGCCCAGCCGCCGGGTGGATGGATCACAGCGTGGGCCGCCTCCGTGCAGGGTCCGTATCCAGTGGGCAATGTGTCGCTGCCGACGAGGCTCGAGCAGCTGTTTCCGTCGCCGGAGACCGGGGCTCGCAATCAGTCGTTCCGTCTCATCGTCCGCCCCGACGTGTGGGGCCCGCAGGCGCGGCTGCGTCTCTCGAACGCGCTCGGCACGAAGCCGGTCACCTTCGACGATGTGTTCGTCGGCCTGCAACTGAGCGGGTCCGCGGTGCTGAAAGGCACCAACACGCCGGTGCTGTTCGGTGGACGCTCCAGCATCACTGTCGCAGCGGGTGCCGACGCGTGGAGCGACCCGGTGACGGTACGCACGGCCGGCGCCGGCACGGAGGGTCGCAAGCTGGCCGTGAGCTTCCACGTCGTGGGCGAGAGCGGCCCGATGACGTGGCATGCGAAGGCGCTCACGACCTCCTACGTCACCTGGCCCGGCACCGGTTCGACGACGGCCGACGAGCGCGAGCAGGCATTTCCCGCCAGCACGACGTCGTGGTTCTTCCTCGATGCCGTGGACATGCAGATGCCGGCAGGGACCCGCACCATCGTCGCGCTCGGCGACTCGATTACCGACGGCACGGCGTCCACCCTGAATGGCGACGACCGCTGGCCCGACGTGCTGTCGCGCCGCCTGCATGCGCAGTACGGCGACAGAGTGTCGATCGTCAACGCCGGCATCGGCGGCAACCGCGTCGTCGGGCCGGCCGACTACGCGCCATCGAAGCCGTTCGCCGGTGGGCCATCCGCAACGCAGCGGCTCGAGCGCGACGTGCTGCGCCTGTCCGGTGTCACCGCCGTGATCTGGCTCGAGGGGATCAATGACTTCGGGGTAGCGGCGAACACCGCCGTCGACGCTGTTCAGCAGGGGATGCGCGACGTCGTCACACGGCTGCATGCGAAAGGCATTCGCGTCTTCGGCGCGACGCTGACCTCTGCCGTCGGCAACGGGACGCCGGTCGACTCGGCCGCCCGCGAGACGAAGCGGCAAGCGCTGAATACGTTCATCCGCACGTCCGGCGTCTTCGACGCGGTCGTCGACTTCGATCGCGCCACCACCGACCCGGCCACCGGTGCGATGCGCGACGCGTTCATTCCCAACAGTACCGATGGTGGTCCGGGCGACCATCTGCATCCAAACCGTCTGGGCTACGCCGCCATGGCGGGCGCGGTTGCCCTTGACGCACT
>JBKJMH010000313.1:0-4285 GCA_046596625.1 Vicinamibacterales bacterium
GCTGGCGTTCTACCTCTGGTCGGCCTCGCCGCACCACTGGACGATCACCGACCTGCTAGCCCGCCTGATCGACCGTGCCGAGCGCCTGCGTGCGATGAAGCGCGGACTGCAGCGCACTCCGCCGCCAGAGTTGAAGCTGCTGGGATAGTGGAGGGCTCTCGGCTTCGGGCTTTTGGCTTCAGGCGGTGTCACGCGGCCGAGAGCCCAGAGCCGAGAGCCCAGAGCCGAGAGCCCAAAGCCTGCCACGCGCGCCGAAGGCGCGCTCAGTACCGCCGCTTCTGCTGGCGGACGATATCGAACTTCGCGGTGTCGGCCACCGCCATCACCGCCATCACGCCGGCCTGCACCGGGTCCGACACGACCAGGTCGGCCACATCGGGCACGCTGCCCGCCATGTTCAGTGAGATCACGAACAACCCCTTCTGGCGCACCTCCTCGACGGCCCGCGAAATCTCGCCGCCCATGATCGAGCCGGCCAGCACCAGCAGGCGCACGCGTGGCAACCGGATGACCGCGCGCACGGCACTGGCCAGCGCTTCTTCGCCGACCAGCGGAATCGTGTCGACCGAGATGCGTTCGCCGCGGATGTTGTGCCGGTCCGCTTCCGAAATGGCACCGAGCGCCACCTGGCCCACCTGGGCGCCGCCGCCCATGATGACGATGCGCTTGCCGTAGATGTTGGAGAACGACGGCGTCATCTCGACGCGCGACACCCCGGGCACGCCGCCCAGTTCGGCAATCACCTGTTCGATGGGGCTTGTCACCGAGAACTCGAGGTAGATCTGCGAGTCCTTGTCCGTGTGCGGGATGATATCGACGTAGCTGATGTTCGCCGCGTGGTCGGCCAGCACCTTCGTGAGTCCGAAGAGGATGCCGGGCTGGTTCGACGCGGTGGTGAGGACGGCGTAGGCGGACATAGGGGCGGATCGTACCACGGGGAAGGCTTCGGGCTTCGGGCTCCAGGCTCTCGGCCAGTGACACTGCCAGAAGCCGACATGCCCTGAAGCCCAGAGCCTGAAGCCTAGAGCCTGCTATCGGGTGATCAGAGACGCCGCTATGCGCCGTCTCTGATCACCCTGCAGCTCTCGATGTCGAAGCTGACGTCGCCAAGCGTGAGCCGGGTCTGATCGCGCAGTTCCTCGGCGAACTCCAGGAACCGCGCCGCATCGTCGACGTTGCTGGCGAGGCCGAACGACACGCGGATGGCGCCCGCCGCCTTGCCGCCGCGCGTCTGCATCAACTGCACGAACTTCTGGAGGTTCATGTCGACACCGGCGTGCATGGCCGCGCGCATGTCATCCTCGGTGAGCCCCTCGGCCGATTCGCCCGCGCCGGGATTGCAGAAGCAGCCGGTGCGCAGCGAGATCCGGCGCGCGCTGGCGAGTTCCTCGACGCGGCGGTAGTCGATCAGGTGCCCGTCGGGATCGTAGAGGTTCATCGTCAGGGTGGCGCCACGGTCCTTCATCGTCGCTGGTCCGTAGATGCGGACCATGTGCCGGCCGTTAGCGTGACGAAGGTCGAGCAGCTTGCGCAACAACCATCCGGCCAGCGACTGCACGCGGGTCTGGATGGTGTCGATGCCGATGCGCTGCAGGTGGCGCAGGCCGATCTCGACGGCGGGGATGCTGAGATAGTTCAGCGTGCCGTCCTCGAAGCCGGCTTCGCCAGGCGAGAGGATGTGCGCCTTGCCCTGCACCGTGGCGAAGTTCACCGTGCCACCTGCAAACCAGGGGCGGCGCAGCAGCGGCAGGGCGCGCTTGTGCACCAGGAGGCAGCCGACGCCCGTCGGGTAGCCAAACATCTTGTAGAACGAGATCGTGACGAAGTCGGGCTTCACCACGCCCAGGTCGAGTCTGTTGGTCGGCACGTAGGCGGCGGCGTCGAGCAGCACGTGCCAATCCGCCTGGTGCGCCTGCTCGATGACGGTGAGCGGATGCTTCACGCCCGAGAAGTTCGACTGGGCCGGGAACGCGAACAGGCGCGGCCGCGAGTGGTCGCCCGCGACGAGCAGCGCATCGAGGGCCGGACCGTCGAGCCTGAGGTCGGGCAGGGTGAGCGGGGCATAGTGGAAGGTGGCGCCCTTCGCACGGGCGAACTCGCGGATGCCGTTCACCGAGTTGTGATTGTCAGATGCCAGCAGGAACTGGCCGCCCTCCACGAACGGAAAGCTCTCGCCCACCAGCTTGAGGGCGCCGCTGGCGTTCAGGGTGAAGATGGCGGTGTAGTCGTCCGACGCGTTGAAGTAGTCGAGCACGGCGCGGCGTGCCCGTTCGACGAGCAACGTCGAGGCTGACGAACTGAGGCTGACCGAATGCGGGTTACCAAGCACCTGTCCGGAGAGGATGCCCGTATGCTCCCGAATCTGGGAGTCGGCATACATGCCGCCGCCCGTGTAGTCGAGATACGCCTCACCGCCGATGTCGAGACGTGCGTACTCAGTGCTGCGCAGGTGATCGAGGATCTGGGTGCTCGCGTACTCGGGGAAGTCGACGAGGATTTCGCGCGCCGGGTCGGCGGAGGTGGTGGGGCGTGGGTGCATGCCTCCCCAAGTATGGGGCAGCGCCGGCACCTGTGAGAAATCGACGCCGACCGGGGCGGGGGCGCAGTATCGGCGCGCCCTCGCGCCGGCGCGAATCAGGCGGCCTGTGGCTGTGGGTGCTGATTGGTGATCGCCGTGGGCGCCTTCGGCACCACGAACCACGCCGCGAGGTAGACAAGCAGGCCGCCCACGACCGCGCCTGGCATGACCGAGAGGACGATCCAGACGACGCGTACGAGCGTGCTGTCGATACCGAAGTAGTCGGCCAGACCGCCGCAAACGCCAGCCACCTTCGCGTCGCTGACCGAGCGGACGAGGCGGCGGCCGAGGGTGACGCGCGTAGCCTGCCCCACGGGCATGACCATCCAGGCGAGCGCGTAGGCGACAATGCCGCCGATGACGGCGCCGGGGACGATGGAGAGCGCCAGCCAGAGCGCTCGGACCAGCGTGACATCGACGTCGAGGTAGTCGGCGATGCCGGCGCAGACGCCCGCGATCTTTTCCTCACTGACGATACGGACCAGCCGGCGCGGCCCGCCGTCAGGGTTGGTGGCAGTGGTGTCCATCATGCTTAGAAGGACGGCCGGTCTACCGGAGAAGTTCCGGTGCCTCCGTCATCGCGTCGGTCACCAGCGCATCGCCGTCTTCCTTCACGATGAAGCCCTCGGCCACCAGCCGCGCCACCGAGGTGCTGACCGCCCGCACGTACTCCTCGGGTGTCTTGTAGATCGAGCGCAACTGCGCCTTGTCGAGCGGCACTTCATGGCCAGCGATGCGGCAGAACGAGGGGCCGGTCGAGTTGCCGAACCAGGTGCTGGATGGCGCCTCGACGAATGGCGACCGGATACCGCCGACGACGTTGCCGAAGCGATCGAGTACGGGCTTGCCGTCCACCACGAGAATCTGCTCGGCGCGCGGCGCGGAGGTGCCGGTGCGCACCCAGACGTCGAGGTTTCGCAGGATGGCATTGAAAGCGGGCCAGTTCGGAAAGCGGCTGCGCGGCCCTTCGTTGCACGCCATCGGTGGCACCGCCCTGCCGCCCTTTTCGATGTCGGCCGACGCAGCGGCGAAGTTCAGCTCGTCCGGTGTCGCATGGGCGGAGCCCGCAATCTCGTAGTTGCGATACAAATCAGGAGGCGTGTCGCTGTCGGGCCGCCGCGCCGCGATGCCCGTCAGGTAGTCCGACTGGCTCATCACCCGCACCACCGGCACGCCCGCGTTGCGGACGAAGCGGCGAGTGTCGCTGGCCGGCAGCGGCGCCGCGCACTGGTTGATCGCCGACGGTCCACTCGAGACGGCAATCAGGTAGGCATCGAACATCGACCGGCCGTCGTCAGCCACCACCAGCGGATGCACCGCGTTGATGTAGGTGTAGAGGAAGCTGCCGCTCTGCGAGTAACCCCAGGCATAGAGCCGCTGCACCGGATGCGTCGCGGCGACGTCGGTGCTGTAGGTGAGCGGGTTCGACGGGCTCCGACTGCGCAGCCAGGCTCCGACTTGCGTGTGGATGTCCCACAGCAGCCCGTTCTCGGTAGTGCGTGCGCTGTCTGCCGCCAGCGCCGTGCAATTGCGCGCGTCGTCCAGCGGCAGAGGGTTCGCCATGGCCAGCGACGCGTAGCGCGTCGGGTTGAACGTCTTCAGCGTCGCAATCGACACCGGCTTTGCGGTGATGCCGACCCACGCATCGCCATTGCGCGCGATCTGTCGGCCCGAGATCGCCCAGCCGAGGTTCAGGTCGAACAGGTT
>JBKJMH010000354.1:0-3026 GCA_046596625.1 Vicinamibacterales bacterium
CGCGGCGTCGCGTCCGGCGTGTCGTGTCCGAGCACGACGAGTGCTGCCGACGCCTGCTCCGACCATTCCGGACGGCTGCACAGCGGATCTGGAGCACCCACGCGAGCCCGAGCCTGCCGTACCCGGCCCGCCAGTCGTTCGAGCAGCCGCACTTCGCCGGTGCCCTCGGACACGAGGTGGACGACGTGCACCCGCGCGCGCTGACCGATGCGGTCGATGCGGCCAATCCGCTGTTCGAGCCGCATCGGATTCCACGGCAGCTCGAGGTTGACGATCATTCGACAGTGCTCCTGCAGGTTCAGCCCTTCGCCCGCGGCATCTGTGGCCAGCAGCACGCCTGCGGCGGGAAACGCCGCGAGCGCCGCGCGCCGCTGCTCGCGCGTCATGCCGCCGTGCACCACTGCTGCCTGAGGCGCGACCTGGGTGCGCAGGTGCATCAGCGTGTCGCGATACTCAGTGAAGACGATGACCGGCTCGCGCAGGCGGCAGAGCAGACGCCGCAGCCGGTGCAGCTTGGCCTCGGTGCCTGCAGCGTCGCGCGCCGCGCCGAGCAGCTGCTCGAGCAGGCAACGCTCGCGACCCACATCCTCGAGCGCCGGCGCGCTCCACATCGGCGCGGTGTCGGCGTCGTCGAGCTCGCCGGTCTGGTCGTCGAGCGGCAGCAGCAGTTGCTGTGTTACCGCATCGGGCGAGGTGCCCAGCAACTGCAAGCGGCGCTCGACGGATGCGGCCAGCGCAAAGGGGCTGGACAGCGCACGCTTGTGGAGCAGCGTGAGCAGCAGCCAGGCGTGCCGATCCAGTTCGGTCGATTCCTGCCGCATGGCCTTCGTGAGCATGGCCAGTGTGGTGTGCATGCGGCGCTCCGGCAGCGTCTGGTGTACCCGCAACGTGTGCACCCGGCGCCCGGCATCGCGCCCGGTCTCGAGGCGTGACCGGCGAAACACCACCAGTCCGTCGTCGTGCCGCCCGAACGCGCACAGCGACGCGAACGCCCCGTCGTCGCCGCTATGCGGTGTGGCCGTGAGCAGCACCACCCAGGGCGCGCGGGCGCAGAGCCGTGACACGGCCTCGTGGCGGTCCGAGTCGCCGCACGCCCCATGCGCTTCGTCGACGATGACCATGTCCCAGTGCCCCTGCAGCACGGCGGGCAGCACGTCCGGACGCTTCACGTAGTCGATGGACGCGACGGCAAGAGGTTCGACGAGCCAGGGATTCACCCCTGGCGGATACCGCGACACGACACGGCGGACACCGGCGTAATCGAGGATGGCAAGCGGCAGGTCGAAGCGCGACGCGCACTCCTCTGCCCACTGCTCGCGCAATCCGGCGGGACAGAGCACGAGGACGCGCGTCACGATGCCGCGCGCGCGCAGCTCCGCAACGGCCAGCATGGCCTGCACCGTCTTGCCGAGGCCGACCTCGTCGGCAATGAGCAGCCGCGCCCCGTGTCCCCGCAGCAGCGCCAGCGCCGGCTCGAGCTGATAGGGCAGTAACTCGATGCGTGCCGAGGCCGCGGTTCTGAGTGCCGACGCGTCGCCGTGCTGCAGCAGCAGCCCGCGGCAGGCCTGCCGCCACGTGCGCAGTGGAACGCGCCGTGTCCGGCTCGCCGCGTCGATTCGCTCCACGTCGTCGAACGGATGAAGGAAAAGGCAGGTGCCAGCGCCGCTGTGCCCGATGCCGCCGAGCGTGTAGACCCGGCAACCCGCGTAGCTGTCCACCTGCTGCACCGTCCACGTGCGCTGGCGAACGCGCACGCGGTCGCCGATCGTGTGTTGCGGAATCTCCATCGCCACCATGCCTCGTCGCGTGCGGAATCTGCACGCGCGACTCGGCATTCCGTGGAATGTCGAATGTTTCGGCGTGCGTGTCCGGACGACGACGAGGAAGGGGCAAGCGGCGGGCCAGAGACGGGTGTAGCTGCCGACCTTCAGGTCGGCCAGGTCAGGCGAACCTGAAGGTTCGTGGCTACAACATACCGAAGCGAACTAGCGATCGCGCAGCGACTCGACCGTGGCGATGGCGAGCACCGTCAACAGGATCAGCGCGCTGCCGGCGACGGTCAGCGCGATGGCGGGCGTGAACGCCAGCGACGGCAGGTAGGTCCAGGCGCCGAGGGCCAGGGCGCCTGCGCCGAGGATGGCGCCGCCGATGTGCACGTGGTCACCAACCTCGATCAACGCAATCGCGTCGCGCTCGGCCTCGTGACGGCGCAGCAACTGCGCCTTCCACCAGATGAACGACGGGTCGGGCAGCGGCGACCGGCTTCGTCCCGTATCGGCGATCGCCTGCATGGCGGAGGAGATCAGCCGCTCGTTGTCTTCGCGTTGGCTGCGAAACATCAGCGTCGTGCTCCTGACGTGTGACCGTTCTCCCGCAACAGCCGGGCGAAGCGCTGGCGGGCTCTCCACAGCAGCACCCGGATGCTGCCGGCGCGGAGACCGAGGGCGCTGGCGATTTCCTCGTGGTCGGACCCTTCGACGTGGGCCATCCACACGAGCTGTCGCTCGCGCGGCTTGAGCCGTGCGAAGAGGCGTCCGACGTCGAGACGTAGCCCCTGGTCGCGACCGGTAGAACCTTGCTCCGGCACCGCGTCGCCGGACTCCCGTTTGTGGGCGCGCCAGTGGTCCACCACCAGGTTGCTCGCGATGCGGAAGGCGTAGGCCTTCAGCTCATCGTCAGTCCGCGTTGGTACCGGTGTGCGCAGCAGTCGCAGGTAGGTCTCCTGCACGATGTCGTCTGCGTGCGCAGGGTTACCGAGCGTTCGCACAACGTAGGCGCGAAGAGGAGTCGCCGTGCGTGCATAGAGCGCGTGGAACTCGCGCTCGTCCAGCATGCGTGGCGCCGCCGCGGCGGCGTCGACAGCGGCGTCCATGTGTGGGACAGCCATGGTGCTCGGCACGTCGCTCATCAGCCGCGTGATTCGAGAGGAATGGCCAGAGCGTCAGGGGTTCGGCGGAGCAGTCCGAGGATGCCGGCGAGCCGGTAGGACACCGCGGAGGAGATGACGAAGCCGAGTCCGACGGAGA
>JBKJMH010000388.1:0-3321 GCA_046596625.1 Vicinamibacterales bacterium
CGCGCCCGAGCAGGTGCAGCCTATCGCCCCGCGCCGCAAGGCGCCGTGCCAGCGCTCGACCGATCCCCTTCGTTCCACCCAGCAGCACAACCTTCAACGGCATCATCACCAGCCAAAGAGTCTGACGGATTGTGCGCTGCGGATGCGCCCGTCCGGGTCCCAGGTGCGGCGCACGTCGAGGAACCGACCGAGGCGCGTCTCCATCGCCCGGAAGTGGTCCGGCCTGGTCAGCGCGTCCTTCGCGAGATAGATGCGTCCGCCTTCGGCGATGACGCGTTCGTTCATGCGGTCGACGAGCGCCTGTGTGTCGTCACGCAGCGCAAGGTCGAGCGCGATGGAGATGCCAGGCTTCGGGAACGAGAGCACCCCCTCGCCTTCGGCACCGCAATCCTTGATCACGCAGAGAAACGACGCGCCGCCACCCTGGGTGACCAGCTCCAGGAAGCGCCGCGCCGCGTCGTGCCCGCCCGACGCCGGCAGCACGCACTGGTACTGCGTGAAGCCGCGCGGGCCGTACAGGCGGTGCCAGTCGCCGGCGACATCGAGCGGGTAGAAGAACCCTTTCGGGTGAATCGCTTTCCGGTGTGCATGCGGCAGCCAGTAGTAGACCGCGTTGAACGCACGGACGGCCACCGTGCCGAGCACGCCGTCCGGGAACATGAACGGCACCGGGATCGGCGCGTGAAGGTTCGGGAATGTCGAAGGCGCCTCGTTCGGCTCTGCCCATCGACCGCGGAATAACACACCGCGCCCCAGCGACGCCCCGGACGACAGGCAGTCGATCCACCCCATTGTCATCGGCCACGACGCTGCCGATGTCTTCAAGGCGTCGATGAAGGCGTCGAGGTTCGGGACGCGCTGTATCTCCTGGTAGATCCAGGGCGACGGCACGCGCACCATCCTGAAGCGCACGACCAGGATGTGGCCGGTGAGCCCCATGCCGCCGATGGTGGCGAAGAACAGGTCGGGGTCTGCGGTCCGCGAGCACGTGACAATGCGCCCGTCCGCCACACGAAGCGTCAGCGCCTGCACGTGCCGGCCGAAACAGCCGTCGACGTGGTGGTTCTTGCCGTGAACGTCGGCCGCTACCATGCCGCCGAGCGTGACGTAGCGAGTGCCAGGTGTGACCGGAGTGAACCAGCCGCGCGGAAGAAAGGCGCGGTAGAGCTCGTCGAGTGACAGCCCGGCTTCGGCGGTGAGGTCGCCGGTCGTCGCATCGAAGTTCAGGATGCGGTCGGCGAGGCGGCTGCCCGCAATGCGCTCGTCGCCGGCGGCAGGCAGGGCGGCGTCACCATAGGCGCGTCCAAGGCCCCGCGTCAGCGGCACGTCGCGGGTGACCGCTGCGAGATCTTCCGAGCGGACCTCGTATCCCGGCACGACGGGAACCCGGCCCCAGCCGGCCAGTCGCCGGTCGGTCGCTGTCGCGGGATTTGCCACATCGGTATTCTACCTGCGCGTCCGGAGGCGCGTCCGGGCCGCCGCGCCCGGCGGCTGGTCGAGCGATCGGCCTGATATGATTTCGCTCCATGAGCACAGCTGACGCGAAGCCGAAGGCCGGACTCGAAGATACCGTCGCGACGACGTCAGCCATCTGCTATCTCGATGGCGACCGCGGCGTGCTGGCGTATTGCGGGTACGACATCCACGAACTCGCGCGTCACGCGACGTTCGAAGAGGTCTGTTACCTGCTCTGGCATCGCCGCCTGCCGACCCGCGGAGAGTTGGGCGATCTGCAGTCGCAGTTGGTGGCGTCCCGGGCGCTGCCGGAGGCGGTCATTCGCGCCGTCCGCATGTTGCCGTCCGGCGACAGCATGGACGCGCTGCGCACGCTGACGTCGATCCTCGCGCACCACGATCCGGATGCCACGGACAACTCGCCCGCGGCCAACTACCGCAAGGCGGTGCGCCTGACGTCGCAGCTCAGCTCGCTGGTCGCGACGATGGGCCGGATGAATGCCGGTGGCGGACCGATGGCGCCAGACCCGGTGCTGGGGCACGCGGCGAACTTCCTCTACATGCTGACCGGCGAGCGGCCGAGCGGCCTTGCCACGCGGGCGTTCGATGTGGCGCTCATCCTGCACGCCGACCACGAGCTGAACGCCTCCACCTTCGCGGCGCGGGTGATCGCCGCCACGCTCTCCGACATCCACTCGGCCATCGTCGGTGGCATCGGTGCGCTGAAGGGACCGCTGCACGGCGGCGCGAATGCCGAAGTGATGAAGCTGTTGCTCGACATCGGCAAGGACGCACCGGTGGAGAAGGCCGAGGAAGTGGTGCGCGCGAAGCTGGCGCGCAAGGAGAAGATTCCAGGCTTCGGTCACCGCGTGTATCACACGGAGGACCCGCGCGCCACGCACCTGCGCCAGATGTCGAAGGACCTGGGGCAGCGCTCGGGGCAGACGATCTGGTACGAGATGTCGCAGCGGATCGAAGCGCTGGTGAAGACGGAGAAGAAGTTGAACCCGAACGTCGACTTCTACTCGGCCTCCACCTATCACGCGCTCGGCATTGCGACCGACCTGTTCACGCCGATCTTCGCCGTCAGCCGCATCGCGGGCTGGACCGCGCATGTGCTCGAGCAGTACGCGAACAATCGCCTCATTCGCCCGCGTGCCGACTACATCGGCCCGGAATATCCGCAGCGCTGGACGCCGGTCGAGCACCGGTAGCGGCGCTCGAAGCGGCTACTTCACGGCGGTGAACATCATCTCGACCATCGTGTCGCCGCCAATCGGCGCGAGACCGACCGTGGCGCGCGCCGGGAAGTTGCCGCCGAACCACGGGCGGTAGATCTCGTTCATCTCTCCGAACTTCGTCATGTCGGCCATGAACACCGTGGCGTCGACGATGTCGCTCGTCGCGAAGCCGGCGGCGGCCAGCGTGCGTCCAACGCGCGCCAGGGTTTCCGTTGCCTGCGCCTTCGCGTCGCCCGCCGTCGCCGGCGTGTTGCCGACGATGCCCGACACGTAGAGCGTGTTCCCCACGCGGATGGCGGAGCTGAGGTTGCCGTTGGCGCGTCCGGCCGTGCCGTCCGCGTTCGGCGTCGTGAACGCGGTGCGTGTCGCGTCCTTCACCGCAATCATGCTCACTTCGATGGCGAAGTCAGCCCCCGGCAGTCCCGCCTTCACGGTGAGTCGCGCCGGCGGCGTGTCGCTGAAGTACGGTCGATAGGCGGCGTTCATCGGCTGGAACATCGCGGCGTCGGCAATGTAGACCCGTGCCGTCGTCACGTCACCGTAGCTCATGCCGGCTTGCTTCAGGATGGCCGCGCCGTTGTCGAGCACGGTCCTGGTCTGAGCCGTGATGTCGCCGGGCACGTTC
>JBKJMH010000068.1:0-4643 GCA_046596625.1 Vicinamibacterales bacterium
GGCCGCCACCGGCTCGCCGACGAACCGAACCGGGTTGTTGAAGGCATACCGGCGATGGGTGGTGATCTTCTTCACCTCGTCGTTGTATTGCTGGCCGCCGGCGATCGACCCCGAGCCCCAGACCACCTTCGAGGTCTCGTGCGTCAACACCGCTTTCACGCCCGGCAGCGCCTTCGCCTTCGAGACGTCGATGCGCATGATGCGTGCGTGCGGATGCGGACTGCGCAGCACCCTGGCGTAGAGCATCCCTGGCAACTGAACGTCGTTCGTGTACTTCGCGCGGCCGCTCACGCGCTCGGCCGCGTCGATGCGCGGCGTCGAGTGCCCGACCGTGTTCAGCGGCGTTAGTGCGGGCGCGGTCGCGGATTGCTGACTCACTGATCACCTCCCGCGCTGCTGCGCGCGCCGCCGCCTGCCGCCACGACCGACTCGACGTAGCGGTTGTAGTTGCCACAGCGACACAGGTTGCCGGCCAGTGCCGACCTCACGTCAGAGGCCGACGGCCGCGGGTTGCGCTTCAACAACGCCGTGGCAGTCATCAACTGCCCTGACGTGCAGAAGCCGCACTGGGCGGCGTCGTGCGCGACGAACGCCTGCTGCAGCGGCGACAGCGGCCCGCCGTTCGACAGGCCTTCCACTGTGGTGACCTGGCGACCGTCCATCCACGCCGCCAGGTTGCTGCACGAGTAGACCGGCTGGTCGTCGACCAGCACCGTGCAGGCGCCGCATTCGCCGCGGTCGCAGCCGATCTTGGTGCCGGTCAGGCCGAGGCGATCGCGCAGCAGTTCCGCCAGCGTCCAGCGGTCCTCGATCTCTACCTCGCGCGCCACCCCGTTCACCGTCAGCCGGATCGTCGAGTGCGGCACGGTGGGGTCGACCGCAATCGCCGGCGCCGCACCCGGCGTCTGCGCCTCGAGGGTTCCAGCCGCGGCGGCCACAACCAGCGCCGCACTCGTGCCGGCGAGGAACTCGCGTCGGGTCCAATCCGGACTGTCGGGCAGCTTTTCATTCATCAGAGCACCAGCATGGCGTACAGGACCAACGACCAACGACCATTCGGCCGGATTCTACGCCTTTCGACAACCACCCGGCATACCTACTTTGGGCGGATGTCAAAGCTCGTTAGAAATGTCCCCGCGCTTAACTCGATAGAAATGTCCCCTGCGCTATCGCTTGCTCGCCTGCCAGAGCGGTGCGGCGGGCGGCATGGCCCCGCCCTCGCGGCGCCACGGATGATCCGCCCGCGGGACGGCCGACTTGCGTGGCACCGTCCGGGTCGTCGGCGGCCTGGGGGGCGGCGCGGGACGCCCGGTGATGTCGGTCCACCGCATCGGGTGGTCCCGATAGCGGATCTCGATCGTGCCGGTCTCCGACTCGCACACCGTCACGGTGCCGCGCGCGGGCGCCTGCCCACTCTGTCGCTCGAGTTGCAGGGCGCGATTGTGGTAGCGCACCACCCAATCGTGGCCGACGACACGCGTCTCCTCCAGGCGAAAGACGCGATCGAGCGCGGCCCCCGCAGGGGCCGCGCGGTGAAAGTCCGTGACGCCCGCCGTCGGCTGGGCGAAGCGCGCATTGTGCGCGGCCCAGTAGGTCGTGGCCAGATACGCATTCGCTGTCGCATCGTCGGCCACCCCCAGCCGGCGCAGCTTCTTCACGAGCCGATCCTGATGGGTGCCGTGATTGCGCTCCACGCGCCCCTTGGCTTGCGGCGAATGCGCCGGGATGATGCGAATCCCCAGCGCCGCACACATCCGGCCAAACTGCGTCAGGGGCTCGGTCCCCGCGATGAGCTCGGCCTCAGTGGCGACGCGCAGATACACCGCACTCCAGTCGGTGTAGAGCGCGTGCGGCACGCCGTACTGGGCAATCCAGCCGCGCAGGACGGCGACGGCCGCCCAGGTCGACTCTTCGGCACTGAAGCGTCCCGTCATCTGACTGGTCGCATCATCGACCATCGTGATCAGGCACCGCGTCGGGCCGCGCTCTTCATACCACGCGTGAAAGCTCCCATCGAGTTGGACCAGTTCGCCGAAGTGCGCCTTGCGCGGCCGCCGCTGGCGATACGGCGACCGCTGCCGCTCGCGGCTCCACAGGCCCGCGTCCAGCATCCAGCGCCGCAACGTCTCGTGATCGACCTGGACCCCGTCCTCCGCGGCCAAGTGTTCGGCCGCGAGCGTCGGCCCAAAGCGCGTCGTCGCCGACCCGCTGTACTTCTCCCGGACCAAGGCCACCGCCTGCGTCCGTGTGGGCGCCGCGACCTGCCGGTTCGACCGGCGGCCGACGCTCTGATGCTGGAGGCCGGTCGCCCCCTGCACCCGAAATCGTCGCCACAGCCGTTTCGTCTGCCGATAACTCACGCCCAGCAGCGTCGCCGCCTGCCCCAGCGTCAATGTCTTGGCCTCGACCCGACTCAGCACCGCCGCCCGCTGCAATTCCCGCGTACTCATCGCTGTCCGTCCCACCTGCGACCTCCACCAGGTCGCTACGGTAGGGGACATTTCTAACGAGTCGCGATGGGGACACTATCAGCGAGTCGCAACATACCTACTTTGGGCGGAAGGCCAGCAGGACATTCCCGGCCAGGCCAGTGCCGAGGTAGGCATAGCCCGAGGTGGAGAACAGCATGCCGCCGGCAATCACCGGACCGGGCCCGTTCAGCGACCCGCCCTTGCCCGGCACGCCGTTCACCGTATCGAACTCGCGCGCCGTGTCGAACTCCCACAGCACGTGTCCGTCGCTCGTCGCGTGGGCGCGCAGCATCCCGGTGGTGGTGCCGGCGAAGACCGCGCCAGGCACGACACTGATCGCCGCCGAGTGCGCTTCGATACAGTTGCGCTGTCCCGGCTGGCAGTCGTTCTTCGGACGCCACGCCCACACCTCTTCGCCTGTGGCCAGCTTCAGCGCGTGCAGCCCGCCAGCCACCGCCGGCCCGTGCTGCGCATCGGCGATCGGGAAATAAGCCAGCTGGTCGTCGGCGGCCGAACCCCATTCCATCCCGCCGAGCGCGCTCCCCTGCCCGAGCCGCTTCTGCCACACCACCGTGCCGTCGCGGTCGGGGTCCATACCCCACGCCACGCCGGACTTCTGACCCAGCGTGATGATGCTCTTGCCGTTCGGCAGGGTCTTGAGGATGGGCGAGTTCCCGAAGTCGAAGTCGGGCCCGTCACTGTCCGGACAGTTCTCGCGCGTCCGCGCGCTCGCGCCGCACCCGACGATGTAGGCGTCGTTCGGGGTGACCTGCTTCGACCAGCGCAGGCTGCCGGTCTTCAGGTTGTAGGCCACCACCGCGTCGCTGGTTTCGGCAGCCGGGTCGTTATAGCCGTTGCCTGTCGCCACGTACAGCAGGCCGCGTTTCGCGTCGACCGTCGGCGCCGACCAGATGGCCCCACCCGCTGGCCCCCACAGCTGCGTGCCCGACGCGTTCTTGCTGATGCGCTTGGGCGGGACCGTCACGGTATAGGTGCGCCACAGTTGCGCGCCCGTCCGTGCGTCGTAGGCCACCACGCCGCCGCGGAAGGTGCAGCACTGGTAGTTCGGGTTCGCACCCGCCCCTTCCTCGAGCGACGACAGCGGCACGTAGAGCCGGCCATCGGCCAGCGTCGGCGCACCGGTGATGCGGGTCAGCGGATGCGGGTCGGCCCGCTTGCTCCACACCGCAGCGCCGGTCTCGGCATTCACCGCATAGACGTTCCCCTTGAGATCGCCGAAGTAGAGCGCGGCCGGTCCGATGCTGATGGCCGTCCGCACGCCGGCCTGTGCCTGGAACGACCAGTAGACGCAGCCGGTCTGCGCGTTCAGGGCGTAGACGAAGCCGTTGTCCGACCCGACATAGACCCGACCGTCGGCGACGGCCGGTTGCCCGAACGCCGACGAGCCGTTGGGAAAGGCGAAGGCCCACGCCAGCGCCAGGTTCGGCACGTCCGCGGCAGCGAGACCGCCGTTGGGTTGATAGCGCGAGTTACCCGCGTCCGCGCCCCAGCCGCTCCAGCGGCCGTTCGTCGACGGCACCGGCGCCCCGGCGACGCAGGCGTTCTTCATTGCCGACGCGGCACCGGACGCCGACGAGCCAAGCGGACGCAGCGCAATCTGCTCGGCAATGACCCGCTTCTGGACATCGGTCAGCGCCTGCGCGTTGACGCGCATCGAGCCGGTGGTCATCGCTTCGAGGATCACCTCCGGTGTCCGCTGGCTGAGCGCAATCCGGTCCGGCGCCCGGCTGCTGCCGGCCGGTGCCGAGTGGCAGCTGCCACAGTGCTGCTCGAACAACGCCAGCCCCGTCAGCACCTGCGCGCCGGCCAGTGCGGGGGTCATCACCAGGGCGATTACCGCGCCCGCTGCCAGTCTGCTCATCGAACACCTCGCGTTCGCGCCTGCGCCGCGCAGCCGCGTTCCGCGCCCGACTATACCCGAGGGCTTGCATTGCGGCCATTGGTGATGGGCGATGGGTGATGGGCGATTCCAGATTTGCGATTCAACTTTCGAGATTTCAGATGCTCTTGCCCTACAATCTCCAGCATCGTGGACCGCCGTTTCCTCCAGACGCTGGCCGATGCCCTCCCGCCGGGCTCGGTTGTGCGCGACGCCTCCGAACTGCTGGTCTACGAGTCGGACGCCCTGGTGCACCTGCGCAGCACGCCAGG
>JBKJMH010000322.1:0-5597 GCA_046596625.1 Vicinamibacterales bacterium
GGCAGATCGAGCGCGCCGGTCGAATCCATCACGCGCGGATCGTCCACCTTCAGCATCGGCGGAATGGCGGGGGTCGACCCGAGTGCGAGGATGCAGTGCTCGAACGAGAGCGTCTCCTCGGTGCCGTCGGTGCGCTTGACGCTCAGCGTCTTCGCGTCGACCATCGAGGCGAAGCCCTGGATGTAGTTCACCTTGCGCGCCTTGCCAAGCTGGCCGGTGCCCGAGGTGAGCTTCTTCACGACACCATTCTTGAAGTCGCGGAGCTTGTCGAGGTCGATTGTCGGCTCGGCGAACTCGACGCCCCACGCTTTTGCATGGCGCGACTCGTCGATCACCTTGGCCACGTGCAGCAGCGCCTTCGAGGGAATACAGCCGCGATAGACACAGACGCCGCCGGGGTTCGCTTCCGTATCGATCAGGGCGACGCTGAGCCCGAGGTCGGCCGCATAGAACGCCGCCGCGTACCCGCCGGGTCCGCCGCCTACCACCACGAGTTGAGTTGAAGACATAGATAAGGTCTGGATGGTCGGGTGGGTCGGGAGGGTCTCCTGACCTTCCTGACCAACCTGCCCGGATAACTAACCGTGAAGCGCCATGATGAACGGCTGTTCGAACGCTTCCGCGACCCAGCGCAGGAAGCGGATGCCGTCGGCGCCGTCGATGACGCGGTGATCGTAGGACAACGAGAGCGGCAGCAACTGACGCGCCGTGAACTCGCTCGATTCCTCGTCGTAGACCGGCGTGAAGCGGCCGCGCGAGATGCCGAGAATGGCCACTTCTGGCGAATTGATGATCGGGGTGAAGAAGCCGCCGCCGATGCCGCCAAGGTTCGAGATGGTGAAGCAGCCGCCCTGCATGTCTTCAGCGCTGATCTTGCGGCTGCGCGCCTTCTCGGAGATCTGGGACAGGTCGACCGCGATCTGGATGAGGCTCTTCTTGTCGGCGTCGCGAATGACCGGCACCAGCAGGCCGCGGTCGGTGTCGACCGCGATGCCGATGTGCACGTACTTCTTCTGGATGATCTCGCCCGACGCGATGTCGATCGACGAGTTGAAGTTCGGGAAGTGCTTCAGCGCGGCCGCGACGATCTTCACCGCGACAGCCGTGACGGTGAGGTTGCCCCCCGCCGTCTCGACCACCTTGCGGTAGCGGCGGCGCAGGTCCTCGAGACCGGTGATGTCGGCGTACTCCTGCTGCGTGACGTGCGGGATGTTCAGCCAGGCTGCGGTCAGGTGCTCGGCCGTCTTGCGACGCACCGCGCGCATCGGTATGCGCTCGACCTCGCCCCACTTGCTGAAGTCGGGCAGTGGTTCGCTGGGAATGCCCGAGCCGCTGACGCCGCCGGACTCGGCCGCCACGATGATGCGCTTCGCATGCTCCTTCAGGTCGTCGTCGGAGATGCGGCCGTTGGGACCGGTGCCCTGCACCTGGTCGACGTGGACACCGAGTTCGCGCGCCAGACGTCGCACCGACGGCGACGCCGGCGCGGACGGCTGACCGGCGGGACGCGGCTCGGCCGCCTGACGCTGGCCGCCGCGGATGTCGACGACCTGCGCCGACCGCTGCGGCGCGGGAGCGGGCTGTTCGGCCACGCCCGACGTGTCCCCGTCGTTATCGAGACCGCCGTCGGCATCGACGACCGCATCCTTCGGCTCGGCGGCCGGGGGCGCAGCCGTGGTTGCGACAGGGGCAGGGGCGGGCGCGGGAGCGGGCGCGGCGGCCGCAGCCCCGGGCTCGAAGGTCAGGATAACCTGACCGACCTTCACCTTCTCCCCGAGCTTGACCCTTACTTCAGTCACCGTCCCGGCCACGGACGACGGCACTTCGATGGTGGCCTTGTCGGTTTCAAGTTCCAGGACCGGCTGGTCCTTCTCGAGCGTATCGCCGGGGTTGACGAGGATGCGGAGAACGTCGCCACCTGGGACCTGTTCTCCGAGTTCGGGCAGTGTGAAGTCT
The DNA here is from genome assembly GCA_046596625.1 of Vicinamibacterales bacterium. Classification (GTDB taxonomy): domain Bacteria; phylum Acidobacteriota; class Vicinamibacteria; order Vicinamibacterales; family CAVVIG01; genus CAVVIG01. The sequence continues at coordinate 1,957 of JBKJMH010000322.1, forward strand.
GTCGCCAAGTTAGGGTGTCTCCGCTGAAATCGGTGTCTTACGAAATCGCCGGGTTGGACTTCTCCGGGTTGATGCCAAGGGCGGCGATCGCATCCTGCGCCACCTTCGCATCGATCTTCTTGTCGCGCGCCAGCGCCGAGAGCGTAGCGACGACGACGTAGCGGTGATCGACCTCGAAGAAGTCGCGCAGCGCCGCGCGGTTCTCGCTGCGGCCGAAGCCGTCGGTGCCGAGCGCCACGAGCGGACGCGGCAACCAGCGATCGATGGCGTCCGGCAGCACCTTGAGATAGTCGGACGCGGCCACGAGCACGCCCGGCGCGTCCTTCAGCGCCTGCGTCACGTACGGCACCTTCGCCGGTTCGGCGGGGTGCAGCATGTTCCAGCGGTCGGCTGCGTGACCATCGCGGTACAGCTCGGAGTAGCTGGTGACGCTCCACACGTCGGCGCCGACGCCGTACTGCGCCTCGAGCACCTCCTGCGCCTTGAGCACCTCAGGCAGGATTGCGCCGCTGCCGAACAGTTGCGCGCGCGCCTTGGCCTTGGGCAGGCCGGTCGACTTGAACTTGTACATCCCCTTCAGGATGCCGTCAGCCGCACCGTCCGGCATGGCCGGCATCGCGTACTGCTCGTTCATCACCGTGAGGTAGTAGAAGATGCTCTCGCCGTTCACATACATGCGGCGGAGACCGTCCTTGATGATGACCGCCAGCTCGAAGGCGAATGCCGGGTCGTAGCTGAGGCAGTTCGGCACCGGCAGCGCCAGCACGTGGCTGTTACCATCCTGGTGCTGGAGCCCTTCGCCGGCCAGCGTGGTGCGGCCGGCGGTGCCACCAAGCAGGAACCCGCGGGTGCGGCTGTCGGCCGCGGCCCAGATTAGGTCGCCCACACGCTGGAAGCCGAACATCGAATAGAAGATGAAGAACGGGATGGTGTTGACGCCGTGCGTCGCGTAGGCCGTGCCCGCCGCGATGAACGACGACAGCGCGCCGGCTTCGTTGATGCCTTCCTCGAGGATCTGCCCGTCCGAAGCTTCCTTGTAGTAGAGCAGCGTGTCCATGTCGACCGGCTCGTACACCTGCCCGGCGTGCGAGTAGATGCCAACCTGACGGAACAGCGCTTCCATGCCGAAGGTGCGTGCCTCGTCGGGGACGATCGGCACGACCAGCTCGCCGATGTCCTTGTCGCGAAGCATTTTCGACAGCATGCGCACGAACACCATCGTGGTGGACGCCTTGCGACCGTCGGTGCCCGCGTAGAACTCGGAGAAGATGTCCTCGTTGACCGGCTTGATCGCGTCGGCCTTCACGCGACGGCTGGGAACCGGGCCGCCGAGCGCCTGACGGCGCTCCTGCAGGTATTTGTATTCTTCGCTGTCGGGAGTGGGGCGATAGAAGGGGGTCTTGGCAATTTCAGCGTCGGAAACCGGGATGGCGAAGCGGGTGCGGAAGGCGCGCAGTTCCTCTTCGTTCATCTTCTTCTGCTGGTGGGTGATGTTCTTGCCCTCGCCCGCCTCGCCGAGACCGTAGCCCTTGATGGTGCGGGCCAGGATGACCGTAGGCCCGCCCTGATGTTCCGTGGCGGACTTGTAGGCGTTGAAGACCTTGACCGGATCGTGACCGCCGAGCGTCAGCATCTTCAGCTGATCGTCCGTGAGGTGCTTGACCATCTCCAGAAGACGGGGGTCGACCCCCCAGAAGTGCTCGCGAATGTAGGAGCCCGGCGAGATGACGTACTTCTGATACTCGCCGTCGACGACTTCGCCCATGCGCTTGACCAGCAGACCGTCGCGATCCTTTGCGAGGAGCGGATCCCAGTCGCGGCCCCAGATGACCTTGATCACGTTCCAGCCCGCACCGCGGAACGCCGCCTCGAGCTCCTGGATGATCTGGCCGTTGCCGCGCACCGGACCGTCGAGACGCTGCAGGTTGCAGTTGATGACGAAGATCAGGTTGTCGAGTTTTTCGCGCGACGCGAGGGTGATGGCGCCAAGCGATTCCGGTTCGTCGGTCTCGCCGTCACCGAGGAAGGCCCAGACCTTCGAGTTCGACTTCGACTTGAGGCCGCGATCCTCGAGGTAGCGCATGAAGCGCGCCGCGTAGATCGCCTGGATCGGGCCGAGCCCCATCGACACCGTCGGGTATTCCCAGAACTCGGGCATCAGCCACGGGTGGGGATACGACGAGAGGCCGCCGCCCTCCTTGAGTTCGCGCCGGAAGTTATCGAGATGACTCTCGTCGAAGCGGCGCTCGAGATAGGCGCGCGCATAGATACCCGGCGACGCGTGCCCCTGAAAATAGATGGTGTCGGCGTCGGGGCTGTCGTGGCCGCGGAAGAAGTGGTTGAAGGCCACTTCGTAGAGCGTGGCCGCCGACGCGAAGGTCGAAATGTGGCCGCCGATCCCTTCGTCCGCCTTGTTCGCCCGCACCACCATCGCCGCCGCATTCCACCGCACCATGCTCTTGATACGGCGCTCCATCTCCCGGCTGCCGGGCATGAGCGCTTCGGCGTCGGGCTGGATGCTGTTGATGTAGGGAGTGTTGGCGGTAAACGGAATTTTAACGCCGCTATTCGTGGCGTGATGGGCAAGATCGCGAAGCAGACGCTGGACCTTTACCGGCCCTCCGCTCTGCAGAACATAATCAAGGGAGTCGAGCCATTCACGCCGTTCGACGGCATCGAGCTCGGCGGCATCCTTTGGGGCAATGTTTCTCACTGGAACTCCAAGCTCCTCGGACTGTCGGATGACAGACGGACGGCCTCTGGGCCAATCCCTTATTCTAACCACGACGCGCGGGCAGTTGAACAACAGCGGCCGGTTCACACCGTCCGCCCTGATTTTCGCCTTATTACCGCCTCGCTCGGACGCGGCCTGAAACCTGGTGCATTGTGACTGCTCTGACGCTCATCGGCGAGCAGATTGTGGCGTGTGAGCGGTGCCCCCGCCTCAGGTCCTATTGCCAGCAGATCGGACGCGTCAAGCGCCGCGCCTACCTGTCGGACACCTATTGGACCCGTCCGGTTCCCGGCTTCGGCGACCCGGACGCACGCCTGCTCGTCGTCGGGCTGGCGCCGGCCGCGCACGGCGCCAATCGCACTGGCCGGGTCTTCACCGGCGATGGCGTCGGCGGTTCGGGCGACTTCCTGATGTCGGCGCTCCATCGGGCCGGCTTCGCCAACATCGCCACGTCCCAGCGTCCGGACGATGGGCTGACACTGACCGGAGCCTATATCGCGGCGGCAGTCCGCTGCGCCCCGCCGGACAACAAGCCGCTACCCGAGGAAGTGACGCGCTGCCTGCCGCACCTCGAGGCGGAGGTCAACGCCCTCCCCCACATCCGCATCGTCGTGGCACTGGGCCGGATCGGCTTCGACGCTTACCTGCAGATGCTGAAACGCACCGGTATCGTGATGCGGCCCAAACCGGCGTTCGGTCACGGCAGTGTCGCCGCGCTGCCGAACGGCCAGACGCTGATTGGCTGCTATCACCCGAGCCGCCAGAACACCAATACCGGCCGACTGACGCCGCGGATGATGGACGACGTGTTCCGGAGTGTCGCGCGCCAGCTCGCCCGCGCCTGAACGGATCGCCCACTGGGTACTGATGACGGTGACCGTGAACTTCACGCTCGCCGGGCGGTAGC
>JBKJMH010000011.1:0-19739 GCA_046596625.1 Vicinamibacterales bacterium
CGAGCAGCGCCGTCGCCAGGTGCTCCGCGCCTGGGAGAGCCGTGTCGGGCAGAATCACCACGAACTCGTCGCCGCCGTAGCGGCACTTCACGTCCGTGGCGCGCAGCATCGACGTCAGGCGATCCCCGATGGCGGCCAGGATGGCGTCCCCAGCCAGGTGCCCGAAACGGTCGTTGACGCTCTTGAATTCATCGATGTCGAACATCAGCAGTGACAACGAACGGCGGGTGCGCTTCGCCCGCTGCAGTTCAGCGCCCAGCGCTTCCATGGCGTAGGCCCGGTTGAAGCAGCCGGTCAGGCTGTCCCGAATGCTGGTTTCCCTGGTCTGCGCCAGGAGCTGGCTGTTGCGAATGGCAATGGCCAGCAGGGCCGCCGCGGCGCCCAGCGCATGGCGCTCCGAGCTGGAGACGACGCGCCCGTGCCGTACCCCGACCACGCCAACGGCAATGGTGCCGACAACCAGCGGGAAGCACAGATCCTCGTCGATCAGCAGGCCGTCGACCTCCGCAGCCTCGACGTCGGGATGCGCCAGGGCAGACGTGGCGATCGCCTCCAGTTGGTCGGGTGGCCGCGGCGACTGCACCGTGGCGTCGCGCAGCGCCGACTCCCAGCCATCCAGCTGGCGAGTCAGCATCCACACTTCCCGGTCGCCGGCGAAGGTAGGCATGTAGCGCCAGAACACCTGCCCCGTCGCGGCAGGGTCGAGGGCATTCCCCAGTGCGCGCCCGAACGCCACGAGACGTTCGAGTTCGACCGAGCGCGCCCGCGCCACAGCCGCTTCGCTTGACGCGACCGCCTCGGCGGCCCTGGCCTGCTGACGCTTGCGGTACTGATGAAAGCCGAAGGTGCCGACGAGGACGGTGAGACCCGGCAGCAGATCGATGTTGTAGCGGACTTCGACGTCGCGCGCCGTGTCGACCAGCATCCGGAGCGGCTGCTGGAAGATCACGAGCGCGCTGGCAATCAGGGCGATGGCCAGCGAGGTGTCGTTCCGGTCGATCAGTCGCACCCTGACCACCATCCCTGACAGCGCACGCGTGAAGATACGTCGTATCAGCATTCCTGACTGAGTGGCGTATCGGTCCGGCGACTCCGCCGGAATAGCGGGACGGCGGCAGATGGCCGTCAGCGCGCGGCTGAGGCGAGATGAACGTCGGCAATCACCGGGCGGTGAGCCGAGTCGGCCGGTTCGCCGGTGAAGGCCGCCTGCACCACGAATTCCGGGCTGACCAGGATGTGGTCGATGCGCAGGAACGGCACGCCCCATGGCAGCGAGTGACCCCAGGTGTAGCCGAACCCGCGACCGCCGACCCTGAATGCGTCGCGGAGGCCCCGATCGGTCAGCGCGCGGACCACGAGCGAACTGTCGGGGGCGTTCAGGTCGCCAGCCAGGATGAGCGGCCGTGGCCGCAGGCGCAGGTCGTCGGCCAGCCGGCGCGCCTGGATTACGCGATCCTCGACGTTACGTGTCCACTCGGTGATGCCGGACAGCGGGTTCAGGCGAGTTGCCGCCAGCCCGAAGCGCGGTGTCATGAAGTGCGCCGTTGCCACGTCGAACGCGCCGTCGGGCGCGTCGATACGGCAGCGAACGTAGGTGTGGGTTTCACCGCGGAACGAAATGTCACCGGTTGCGCAGTCCTGCAGCGGGAACCGGCTGGCCACCACGTACTGGCCGAACGCGAACGTGTGACGCCCGTCGAAGAAGCCGCGCCCTGCCACCGGGTCGTCGCGAAGCAGCCAGGTGAGCTGCCGCGCATCCTGCAGCATCAGGACGTCGGGGTTCACCCGGCTGATCTCCCCGAAGATGCCGCTCAGACCGCCGGGACGATCGAATGTGACGTAGTCCTTCACGTTGAAGGTCATGACGCGAACGTGGGTGCCCTCGTCGCCACCGCCGAGGCCGAACGTGGCGCCCATGAGCGCCGTAGGCACCAGCACGAGGCCGAACGCTGCCGCGGCGCGCCAGCGCCAGTCGAGCAGTACCGACGCCAGGAGCGCGAGCACGGCCGGGAACAGCACCACTGGATAGGGCGCGTATTGCAGGATGGAAAAAATGCCGAACCGCTCTGGTCCGGCGAGGTAACCCACCGCGAACAGGGTGAGTACCGTCACGGTGGTGCCGACGAAGGCGCGAGCCGCATGCGCCGCCGGAGCGCCGAGTTGTCGGGTCATCTCATCGCCGTCGTGTCCGTCGTCAGGGCTTCTTCCGCTCACGCCCGGTCTTCGTCTGCACCGCGTTCTGGCCCTCTTGAAGCAGCGCGAGGCGACCGATCACCTCCTCATGCAGCACGCGCATCTGACTGCGCGTGTCGGCGAGGTCCTGTTTCGTCGCCATCTCGCCACGCACGGCCGCGAAGCCATCCGCCATCTCGCCACGCACGCCCGCTAAGCCATCCGCCATCTCGCCACGCACGGCCGCGAAGCCATCCGCCATCTCGCCGCGCACGGCCGCGAAGCCATCTGCCATCTCGCCACGCACGGCCGCGAAGCCATCTGCCATCTCGCCGCGCACCGCAGAAAACTCGCCGCGTGTCTCACCGCGGAATTGCAGAAACTCACCGCGGAACTCCTGGACTTCTGTTTCCACTCGACCGAGCCGAGTCTCCACTCGACCGAGCTGTGCCGAGATGCCGTCGGCCCCACCGACGGTTTCCTCCAGTATTTCCACACGTTTCTCGAGGGTTGCCTTCACCATCACTGCCTCTCCCACTGCAGCGCGTCCCCGTTAACGCCTGCTCTCGCCGAAACACCGCTGCCAGCGGTGTGCCACGAGACGACGACGGTAGCATCGTCGCGAGCTATTGGGGAATCCCGAGGCTCTCAATGTAGCGGTAGAGCGAACGGCGGCTAATCCCCAGCTGCTTGGCGGCCGCGGCCTTGTTGCCGTCTACCTGCTTCAACACGCGAACAATCTGCTCGCGCTTTGCCGTCGACAAGAGATCCGCTTCAGGTGCGTCGGAGGCTGTCGAACTCAGGTTGTCCGCGGTCCGGCCAACGCCGGACACGACGCCCGCCCCGGCAGCGCCCGTCCCGGCCCAGCCAGGACCCGCCCGGCCTGGCGCGGCGGCATCGCCGGTCGGCACCGTGCTCATCGCCGTCGTCATCTCGCGTTCCGAGATGATGCGGGTGTCGGTCAGGATGCACGCGCGCTCGATGACGTTGCGCAGTTCGCGCACGTTGCCGGTCCACGCCGCCTGTTGCAGCATCCGCTCGGCTTGCGCGGTGATGCCCTTGATCGGACGATTCAGCTTGTTCGCGAATTCGCGGATGAAGGACGCCGTGAGGTAAGGAATGTCCTCGCGCCGGTCGCGCAGCGGCGGAATGTGCAGCTCGATGGTGCTGAGACGGAAGTAGAGATCGCTGCGGAACGTTCCGTGCGCCGACGAGCTGCGCAGGTCGCGGTTCGTGGCTGCCACCGCAAACACGTCGGCCTTCCGCGCCTCCAGCGAGCCGACACGCTGCACCTCGCCGTACTCGACCGCGCGCAGCATCTTGGCCTGCAGCGGCAACGGCAGCTCGCCGATCTCGTCGAGGAAGATCGTGCCGGCGTCGGCATGTTCGAAGAGGCCCACCTTGGTCTCGGTTGCGCCGGTGAATGCCCCGCGCACGTGGCCGAACAGCTCGCTCTCGAACAGCGTTTCCACGACGGCGGAACAGTTGACGGTAATGAGTCGGCGGTCCTTGCGCGGTCCGAGACGATGGAGCGCCTTGGCCACCAGCTCCTTGCCGGTGCCGGTCTCACCGGTGACGAGCACCGTTCGCGCGTACGGCGCAAAGCGTCGCACCGAGTCGAACAGTTCCTGCATGCCCGGGCTCCGGCCGATGAGCCCGTAGAACTCGAACTGTCGCGCCACGTCGGCATCGATCCGCAGCAGGGTCTCGCGGCGTTCGAGACTCTTGCGAACGGTGATGAGCAGCTCGCGCAGACGCTCGAGATCGAACGGCTTGGAGATGTAGTCGAGGGCGCCGGCCTTGATCGCTTCGACGGCGGAGTTGACGGAGGCCGCGCCGGTCATGAGGATGACCTGCGACTGGGAGTCGGCTGCCTTGATTTCGCGCAAGAGGGTGAAGCCGTCGATGTCGGCCAAACCGACGTCCACCACGGCGCCGTCGGGGCGGACGACCGGCAGCGACGCCAGCGCGGCGCGTCCGCTGGTCTCCTGGACCACGGTGAAGCCCATGCTTGTCGCGAGCCGATTGACCAGCGCCAGCACGGCGGGGTCGTCGTCGACGACAAGCAGGATCGGATCTTTGGCCGTCTCGCTGTTCACTGACTCTGTTCCGGAAGCGGTCGATTACAGGGGCGTGCCGCGGTACCAGCCGCGCACGGCGTAGGTGACGATGCCCGCCAGCTCGTGCGCGGCCATCCCACTCTGTTCCATACCCTTATCGGTCGGAATCAGCTTTTCCCACCACTCGTCCACACCTTCGGGTTCCCGCGCGATGGCCGGGATGACCTCGATGCCCGCTGCCCGGAAGGCGCCCACCGACCGGCGCATGTGGAATTGTGACGTGACCAGCACCACCTGATCGACCGGATGCGCCCGAAGAAGCTCCTTCACCAGCACGGCTTCGTCACGCGTGGTCTTCGACTCCGACTCGACGATGATGCGGTTCCTGGGCACGCCGAGGCGGACCAGGTCTTCTGCCATCGTCAGCCCGGACGGCCAGGTGCGGGGGGTTGGACGGATCAGGCCACCAGACGACACGATGAAGTCGGCGTCGAGCAGACGGTACACACGCGCGGCTTCGAGGAGACGCGAAGCTGCGACGCGGTCAATGACGACGAACTGCCCGCCTGACCAGTCGCGGAACTGGTAGCTGCCCGAGCCGAGGAGCACTACGGCGGTGCGGCCAGCCGGAACATCGGCGCGTGTGAGGGGAGCGTAGCCGCGGGCCCACCAGCCCCTTACCGTCTCGGGCACGACGTAGGCGCCGGCAAGCCAGTAGAAAGCCGCGCACAGCGCGAGGAATCGCCTCGAGGCGAGCGACCCGCGCGAGACCAGTGCCCACGCGGCGCCGAGCGCGAGGCACGCCGTGGCGCCCGCCGACGAGAACATGATCCAGCCGACTCCAGCCACGGTCAGGCGATCAGTCGTCCTGCTTCGGCGGCTTCGGTTTCACCTCGCCACGCGCGCCACCATCGTCTGGCCGCGAGCGCCAGTCGTCACGGCGCGGCGGCTTGTCGCTCCACGGCTTCTTCGCGTCGCCGCCAGGCGGTCTGGGCGTCCACGGACGTTTCTCGCCGCCACCGGGCTTCGGTCGCCACGGGCGGTCGCCCTGTGGCCGATCCCCTTGCGGGCGCTGGGGCCGGTCGTACGAGGGCCGATCGCCCTGCGGGCGCGGCGGACGGTCGGACCACGGACGGTCGCCTTGCGGGCGGGGCGGACGGTCGTACGAGGGGCGGTCGCCCTGCGGGCGTGGCGGACGGTCGGACCACGGCTTGCGCCCTTCTTCACGCGGCTTGTCGGACCAGGGCCGATCGCCTTGCGGACGCGGCGGACGATCGTACGAGGGCCGATCGCCCTGCGGACGTGGCGGACGATTGGACCACGGGCGGTCACCCTGCGGACGCGGTGGCCGGTCAGACCACGGTTTGCGGCCCTCCTCACGTGGCTTGTCGTACGAGGGCCGATCACCCTGCGGGCGAGGCGGACGATCGGACCACGGGCGGTCGCCCTGCGGACGCGGAGGCCGGTCGGACCACGGCTTGCGACCCTCTTCACGCGGCCTGTCTGACCAGGGTCGGTCCCCTTGCGGGCGCGGTGGACGGTCGTACGAAGGCCGATCACCCTGTGGACGGGGCGGCCGATCAGACCACGGGCGGTCGCCTTGCGGGCGGGGCGGCCGGTCGTACGAGGGCCGATCCCCCTGCGGACGGGGCGGACGATCGGACCAGGGCCGATCGCCTTGCGGACGCGGCGGACGATCGTACGAGGGGCGGTCGCCTTGCGGGCGGGGCGGACGGTCGTACGAAGGCCGATCGCCCTGTGGGCGCGGTGGCCTGTCGGACCACGGCTTGCGGCCCTCCTCACGTGGCTTGTCGTACGAGGGCCGATCGCCCTGCGGATGGGGCGGACGGTTGTACGAGGTTCGATCGCCCTGCGGCCGCGGCGGACGATCAGACCACGGCCGATCACCCTGGGGGCGCTGGGGCCTGTCGGTCCACGGGCGGTCACCATCGCTGCGCGGCTTCTTGTTCCAGGGCCGGTCGCCGGACGGAGCGCGGTCGGGTCGCGCATCGCCCCGATCGCCGCGAGCCTGCGGCGCGGACGGGCGTTCGCCTTCGGGTGGTCGATCGCTCACCGGCCGACGCGCTGTCTGCGGCGCCTGCTCGCCCTCGGGGGTCGGGGTTTCGCCGGTCGGCTGGTCCACCGGCTCGTCGCGCGGTGGACCGAATTTCTCGAGGCGCCGTTCGGCCCGTGGGCGGTCGTCGTCGGCGCGCACTTGTGTTTTCTTGCGATCGAAGCGAGCGCGGGGGTCCTTGTGTGCACCACCAGGACGCCACTCCTGATCGCGCCGCTCACCCAGACCGGACGCGTTCCGACCCGCCCACTGCGACTGCTCCGGCGAGTCCCAGAGCTTGCCCTTCGCGAAGTACCGCAAGGCCACGTCTTCGTTCTTGCGCTTCAACTGGTTGAGCGTCGGCAGCAGCTCCTCTTGCTCCTTGGCGCGGAACGCTGTGGCTTTGCCGTCGATCAGAATGGTCCAGTACGCATAGCGCGGGGGCATCAGCCCAGCGTACCACCCAAATGGTCTCTGGCCGGGCCATTTTGTTCATCCAGCCCGGCGCGAGTTCCGAGGTGTGACGGAAGAGTTTCGACTTTGTGGATCAGCGGTGGAGGCGCTTGATCTTCTCGACCAGCGTCGTGCGCTTCAGGTGCAACAAGCGGGCGGCCTGCCCCTTGTTGTTGTTGGTTCGATTGAGCGCACGCTGGATGAGGTCGCGCTCGATGCCCGCGATAAGCACGTCGAGTTCGAGCCCTTCTTCTGGCAGGAACACCCCGGGCGTCGCGGCATCGGTCCGTGCACTCGCGATCTCGGGCTGCAGATCAGCAATCTCAATCTGACCGCGGCTTCCGCCGAACGCGACCGCGCGTTCGATGGCGTTCTCGAGTTGACGGACATTCCCGGGCCAGCTGTAGGCCATGAGCGCGCGCATGGCCTCCTGCGACACGCTCATGGCGGGGCCGGGTTTGTCGCCGCGGAGCTTGTCGAGGAAGTGTTGCACCAGCAGCGGCACATCATCCTTGCGGTCCTGAAGCGTCGGCAACTCCACCGGGATGACGTTGAGTCGGTAGTAGAGGTCTTCGCGGAAGAATCCTTCAGCCACCATCCGCCCGAGGTCGCTGTTCGTCGCCGCAATGACGCGCACGTCCACCTTGATGGTGTGCGTATCGCCGATGCGCTCGAACTCCCGTTCCTGGAGCACGCGCAGCAGCTTCATCTGCAACGCCGTGCTCATCGTCCCCACCTCGTCGAGGAACAGCGTGCCCTTGTGCGCCTGTTCGAGCCGACCCTGGCGGTTGCCCACCGCGCCTGTGAACGCACCGCGCACATGCCCGAAGAGTTCCGCTTCGAGCAGCGTCTCCGGAATCGCGCTGCAGTTCAGTGCCACGAATCGCTGCGCGCGCCGAGGGCTGTTGTGGTGGATGGCGCGAGCAACCACTTCCTTGCCCGTTCCGGTTTCGCCCGTAATCAGGATGGTACTGTTTGTCACCGCAACCGTCTCGAGCAGCTGGAACAGCTTCTTCATCACCGAACTCTTGCCGACGATGCCCTCGAAGCTGTAGCGCTCGTCGAGTTGCGCGCGGAGGTAGGCGTTCTCGGATCGCAGGCGTCGCTGCTCGAGCGCCGACTCGAGCGCGTGTGTGAGCTCGTCGATCTGGAAGGGTTTGCTGACGAAGTCGGCGGCGCCGCGCTTGATGGCTTCCACCGCGTCCTTCACCGTCCCGTATCCCGTGACGACGATGGCCACGATGTCCGGGTAGCGCTCAATGGCCGCATCGACGACGGCGGATCCACTGATGCCTGGCATCCGCAGATCGGTGACGATGGCGTCGAAGGCAAAGTCGGCGAGCTTTGCCAGGGCCGCCTCGCCCGAGTCCGCCTGTTCGACCGTATATCCCCGATCCGTGAGCTGTTCGGCCACGGCCGTCCGCAAGGCGGGTTCGTCTTCGACTAGCAACAGATGTTTCGTCGAATCAGGCATGCGGGTGGTGGCGGAATATTGACACAGATTGTTTTGCGCGCGAGCCGATCTTGCGCCGGTGCCCGCTGTCCCTTCGGCTCGATCCGCCGATAGATGGTGTGCGCGTGCGCTGAGCGGTCGTTCGGCTGGCTCGCGAAATCGCCGGATGCCGCGGGGGCTGCTCTACAGGCCCATCGCGATTGCTCCGATACCCTTGCTGGAGGCAGAACCCGTGGAACGAAAGACCATCTCGATCATGAAGGCCTGCGAGCTCGTAGGCGTGAGCCGCCGCACGATCTATAACTGGCTGTCGTCTGGCAAAATCGAATATGTCCGGACAGCCGGTGGATCGGTGCGCATCTTCGTCGACACGCTGTGGCGCGATCCGCATCATGCCGATCAGCCGGCGACCGAGACCGTGTGGCAGCAGGAACAGCGGAACCAGGCCTGACACGGCTCGTGTCGGGACGCCAAGACATCGTGAGGCGCGACGTGGATGAAACGCCCGAACTCCGCCTCCTGTTCCACCGCTTGAACAACCAACTCGGGATCATCCTCGCCCACGCTGAGTTGCTTGAATCGAAAGTAGCCGACGACCCGAGCCGCGCGCGAGCCTCCCAGGTGGTGGCAAGCGCGCTCGAGGCCATGGGGACCATCAAGGACCTCCGCCTGCACCTCGTACCCCCCTCCTCAGACGCGCAGTAACTGCGCGACCAAAGCCGTATTCCCTCGCCAGTTCTGTCATCGTTGCCGTCACGATCTTGACGATCGTGGGCGGTAACGCGTCAACACGTTGACGGATTTCACACTTCAGCGTGCTCCAGCGCCAGCGAGATCCATTTTAGGACAGAGTCTCTAATCTATTGATTAAAAAGCAGATATTGCTACATTGCTGCACTTATTGCACCAATTCGGCGCACGAACTCTGCCGGCGGTACTGACGTTGCGATAGTGCTCAACAACTGGAAGTGATACGAACTTCCGATTCAGGAGACTAATCAGATGCGCATGACCACCGCTACCCCCGCTCAGGACCGCCGTATCGTTGCGGGTTTGCCCTTCGTTGAAGCGTTGGCCCGTCGCATGGCGGCCTCCATGCCGAACTCCATCGACATAGGCGACCTCGTTCAGGACGGCGTCCTCGGTCTCATCGATGCCGCGAATCGCTTCGACGAGGCCAGGGGCATCAAGTTCGAGACGTTTGCTGAACGTCGCGTGCGCGGCTCGATGATCGATGCACTTCGAAAGGATGCGTGGCCGCGTGGGGTGCGCCGCCAGCGTCGTGAACTGGATGCTGCGCGTGAAGCGCTGCGTCGCGAACTTGGGCACGAGCCGTCGATGGCCGACCTGGCCGCGCGCGTTGGCTCCGACGAGAAGCGCCTGAGTCGTACGATTGTCCGCATCAACACTATCGAGGCAACCTCACCGCTGGCCAGTGGCGATCACCTGGACGAGAGCAACCTGCCGACGGTGCTCGTGCCGAGTGAGCCCGACGCACCTGATACGGCGTACGAGAAGGCCGAGACGCGCGCCCGCGTCCGCACCGCCATCTCGGCGCTGCCGCCGCGCGAGCAGAAGGTCATCAGCCTCTACTACTACCGGGAGGCGACGATGAAGGAGATTGGCGCCGCGATTGGTGTCAACGAATCGCGGGTGTCGCAACTTCATGCCCGCGCCATCAAGCGTCTGCGCGAGTCGCTCGGCCTGATGGGGCCGCAGCAGGTGGCGGTGATGCGGGAAGCGTTGGTGGAACTGGCGACGAGCCGTCCGGCAATGGCCAAGGCCGCCCTGCCGAAGCCGTCGGGCGCGATGCAGCCGGCCGTGGTGCTCAGCTACGCCGCTGCCCGCAAGCCGCGTGTGGCTGCTACTGCGCCGCTGAAGGTGGCCCTGCGCCCGCGCGGGCGTGAAGCCGCCGTCGCGATCGCCCGATAGCTCGTGTAGTGGCGGTCTCGCCGCCAGTCGACTTCAAAACCCGCGGCCGGCTCCTGCGCATGTCAGGCGACGACCGCGGGTTTTGTTCTGCTGTGTGGTGTCACCGGTCTCGTCGTAGCCGCGCACCTTCAGATGCGCTACTCGAGCCGACCTGAAGGTCGGCAGCTACGTACGCCCTAGTTCGTGGCGAGCGCTTCGCGCGTCGCTCGCACGAGATCGGCCAGCCTGAACGGCTTGGCCAGCCAGCGGCAGCCCGATTCCTCGAGGAACTTCTCGGCCTCCGTCCCGGCCACGTCGCCGGTCACGAAGATCACCCGGTCGGCCATACCCGGCTGGGCGGCGATCAGCATGCCGTAGAACGTCTTGCCGTCGACCCGTGGCATCTTCAAGTCGCAGATGACGAGGTCGAAGGGGCGTGCCTGCACACGCATCAGCGCCTGCTCGCCGTCCGACGCCTGGTCCACCGTGTAGCCCGCGTCCTGAAGTGCCGCGCAAACGGCTGCCGCAAGCGCCGCCTCGTCGTCCACGACGAGGATGGCCGCATGCTGCGGCGTTACCGACGTTCCGGTGGTCTGGCGAGGACGCGGTTGCGGCGTCGGAGGAAGACGCGCGCCGGACACCGGCAGTTCGACGAAGAACGATGCGCCGGAACCCGGACGCGATTCGAGACGGATGCGGCCGCCGTGTTCGTTCACGATGGCATACGCGACGGTCAGGCCGAGGCCCGTGCCTTTGCCCACTTCCTTGGTGGTGAAGAACGGGTCGAAGATCTTCGCCTGCACATCGTCGGCGACGCCCGGGCCGTCATCGTTGATCTCGAGGATGACGCACTCGCGGTCGGCGTCGTGCCAGGTGCGGACGACAAGCACACCGCGACCGTTGGCGGACAGCATCGCCTGCTCGGCATTGATGACCAGGTTCAGCAGCACCTGCTGCACCTGGTGCGCGTCGGAGAAGACGTTCGGCAGACCGGCAGCCAGCGCGTCGATCACGATGATGTTGGTGACCCGCTGCTCGTACGCCCGGAGAGCCAGCGTTTCCCGCACCACCTGGTTGATATCCACCATCGCCCGCGTCGTCTGGCGCTTGCGCGCGAACGTGAGCAGGTTCCGGACGATCCGCGCCGCCCGTTCCGACTCGCTGAGGATGATTTCGAGCCCGCGCTTGACGGCCGGTTCGAGGGTCGTCTTCTGCGACAGGCGCTCCGACCAGGTGAGGATCGTCGCGAGCGGGTTGTTCAGTTCGTGGGCAACGCCGGACACTGTCTGCCCAAGCGCGGCCATCTTCTCGGCCTGCAGCAACTGGTGATAGATGTCGCGGGTCTCGTCGTCGAGCTTCTTGCGCTCGCTGACATCGCGCACGAGCGCTTCCACACGGATCCCGTCGCCGAGGGCTTCGGCGCGGGCCGTGAACTCGAGCCACACCGACGACTGATCTGCCCGCCGCAGGCGCACGAGGTAGTTGACGATGCTGCCGTCACTGGTGAGGCGATCGAGGAGGGTGCTTCGCGACTGAGTGTCGTGGAAGCGTTCGGGATCGAACGGGCGAACCTCGGCATCCGGCGTTTCGCTGCCGTAGCCCAGGATCAGCTTGACGTGAGGGTTGGCGGCAATCGTGGTCGTGCCATCGGGACCGACGGTCCCGATGTACACACCTTCGTGTGCCGCCTGGAACAGCCGCGCGAACGCGGCGGCTCGTTCATCCACAGTGTGCGTCAGTGTGCGTCGTGAGCCGACGGTGGCTTTGGCGTTGGCGTCATGGTCTGTGCGCTCGGCACGAACTCGCGCTCGATGGCGGCGCGAATGTCGGTGGCCGAGGCGCCAGACGAGAACAGCTGACGCGAGCGGGTCGCGACATCGATGCAGACCGCGCACTCGACGCCGTGCGGTTCCCACTCGATGACATCGCCGTTCACGGCGCGTGAGCGAACGAAGCAGTCGTGGTTGCCCTTGTGACCGCCCTGCTGGCAGCCGCAGAAGCACGGGACGTAGCTCGAGATCTCCGGGTGCTCCGCTGCGAACTGGTACGCGGCCGTCACGACTTCCGGTGGTCGCGGCGGCGCATATCCCTGGAAGGGAATGGGCGGATACGCGCCCTGCTGGTGTGGGCCGAGCGCGGCAACCGCCTTCGTCATGGCCTCGATCTCGGGCGTCGGCACTGCCTGCGCGAGCACCGGGTTCGCGCTCTGGGCCACGGCGGGTGTCACGGATCCGGCTGCGGTGCCGGCCGCGGCGCTGGATGCCGGTGCGGCCGTGTCGGCGCCACCGCACGCAAACGTGAAGAGGCCGGCGGCGAGCACTGCGGCCAGTGATGTCGCTTTGGTATTCATGCGCGACATTCTACAGTGTTTGCCTGCATGACATCGAACTCCCCGACACGTCTCGCATACGGCGCGTGGATCGCCGTCTGCTTGTTGTGGGGAACCACGTATCTCGCCATCCGGATCGCACTCGAAACCGTTCCGCCGATGCTGATGGGCGGCTTCCGCTGGACAATTGCCGGCGCGCTCATTCTCGGCGCGATGAAGGCCCGCGGCGAGCGCCTGCCAGCTCGGGCAGAGTGGCCTTCGCTTGCACTGCTCGGTGTGCTGCTCATCGGATTCGGAAACGGCGGCGTCGTATGGGCTGAGCAGACGCTGCCAAGCGGGCTGACCGCGGTGCTCGTGGCGGTGGTCCCATTCTGGATGGTCGGCGTCGAGCTACTCGCTGGCAGCCAGGACCCGCTTACGCTCCGCCGCATCCTCGGGTTGCTCCTCGGGTTCGCCGGTATCGTGCTGCTGGTCTGGCCAGAACTCGAACTGGGCGCGGGTCGGGATGTTGTCCTGGGTGTTCTGGCCACTCAGCTCGCTTGCCTGGGCTGGGCCATCGGCTCGACGTACTCTCGACGCCGGGCGCCAACGGAGAACGTCCTCGCCGTGGCGGCCTACCAGATGCTGTTCGGCGGTGTGGCTATGGCACTTGCCGGCACGCTGCACGGCGAGTGGAGCGACCTCTCGTTCAATGCCCGCACCGCCTCAGCGCTGGGCTACCTGCTGGTGTTCGGCTCGGTGGCCGGGTTCAGCGCGTACGTGTACGCGCTGAAACACCTGCCCATTGCCACAGTCTCGCTCTATGCCTACGTCAACCCGGTGATCGCGGTGGTCCTGGGCACGCTGGTCCTCAGTGAACCAATGAGCCCGCGGATGGCCGCGGCCGGCCTCATCGTCCTCGCAGCGATGGCGATGGTGCGGAAGTAAGCGACACAGCTAGACCACTCGTCTGCCGCTGATGAGTCGTACAAGGAACAGGATGATGGCAATCACCAGCAGCACGTAGATGAAGTTGCCCATCGTGTAGCCGCTCACCATCCCAAGCAGCCATAGCACCAGCAGAATAATCGCGATTGTCTCGAGCATGTGTCCTCCAGTTCAAAGTTGGCAGACTCATGTGCAACGACAATGCCGGGCTGAGGCAGCTCGGCCATGTTCGGTCGTTCAGGCGGGCGGTGCGGCGGCAGGTGCCTTCGCCGCGAGCGCGAATGTCATGGTGCCGTCGATGACGCGTTCGCCGTTCACACGAGCGATACCCCGCAACAGCCCCATGCGATTGCGAAGCCGGATGACGGTGGCTTCGATCTCCATCACGTCGCCGGGCCGAACCGGCTTGCGATAGCGGACCTTCTGGATACCCGCGAACAGCGGCAACCGCTGACGGTTCTCCGGCTTGGCGAGGATGAGGATGGCGCCCACCTGCGCGATCGCCTCGGTCAGGATGGTTGGCGGCATCACGAGGAGACCGTCGGGCCCCTCCCACAGATAGCGCTCGTTGTTCGAGATGTTCTTGATGCCGACGATGCGCTTGTCCTCCTCGAACTCGGTGATGCGATCCACCAGGAGGAACGGGTAGCGATGGGGCAGAATCCGCTCGATGGCGGCGTGGTCAAGAGGCAGCGTCAGGTCCATGCGGTCGTGCGATTATACTTTGGGCTGACCAGCGACCGATCCTTTGCCTGATTCAACACCTCCCTCACCCTTACCCGCGGACCTTCGCGAGATTGTCATCACGCTCTTCGAGCTGGGGCGTGAAGTCACGTCTGTGCTCGATCTGGAAGAACTGCTCCAGAAGATTCCGCTGCTCATCGCCCGGCTGACGCACTTCCATGCATTTGCGGCCTACCTGCTCGATGAGAAGGCCGGCGAACTCGCCGTTGCCTACGCCGTCGGCTATCCGGAAAATGTGGCCAAGGGGCTGCGCCTGAAGGTGGGGCAGGGGCTGGTCGGCGCCGCGGTGCTCGAAGGCAAGCCGCTGGTGGTGAACGACGTCCATGCCGATCCGCGTTACGTCGAGGCGGTGCCCGGCTCGAACGCCGAACTCGTGGTGCCGCTCCGGCGCAAGGGACGCACCATCGGCGCGCTCAACCTGCTCAGCGACCGCGTCGGCCAGTTCACCGAGATCGACCAGATGATCATGCGTCAGTTCGGCGCCCATGTTGCGGTGGCCATCGAGAACGCGCGGCTGTTCGAACGCGAGCGGCAGTACGCCAACACCCTGGAAACGCTGGCCGAGATCGGGCGCGAGTTCGCGTCCATCCTGAATCTCGACGAACTGCTCACGCGTATCGCGAATCTGGCGCGACGCGTCATCGACTACCGCACCTTCGGCATCCTGCTCATCAACGAGGACACAAACGAACTCGAGATGAAAGTGGCCGTCCGCTACGGCGAGCAGGCGACGGTGCCGCGCATCAAGGTGGGACTTGGCCTGACCGGCTATGCGGCCCTCCACAAGACGCCGGTGCTCGTGCCTGACGTCTCGCAGGATCCGCGGTATATCCGTCTCGTGCAGGACGCCCGCTCCGAGCTCGTGATTCCGCTGCTGCTCAAGGACCGCTGCATCGGCGTGTTCGATCTCGAGAGTCCGGAACTCGACGCCTTCAAGAAATCCGACCAGGAAATCTTGACGCTGCTGGCGAGCCAGGCCGCCGTGGCCATCGAGAACGCGCGACTCTACGAGACGATTCGCGCCAACGAACTTCGGCTGGAGAAGGAAATCCGATTCGCGCAGCGGGTGCAGGCAGCCCTGTTGCCGACCGAGCTCCCGAAGCGCATGAAGCACGTCGACGCCGCGGCTCGCTTCGAGCCGGCGCGTGAACTGGGCGGCGACCTGTACGACTTCCTGACACCTGAACCGAACACCCTGGTCATTGCGGTCGGCGACGTGTCCGGCAAGGGTGTGCCTGCGGCGCTGTATGGCGCCTTCGCCGGCGAACTTGTGCGCTCGCGAACCGACCGTCGCCGCTACGCAGCGGACCGCTCGGGGCCCGCTACGGTGCTCGCCTCGATGAATACCATCCTCTACGAGCGGCAGTTGGAGGAGTACTACTGCACCCTGCTGTACACCGTGTTCGACTTCAAGCGCCGCATCGTGACGCTGGCCAACGCCGGGTTGCCCTTCCCCATCCGCAAGCGGCGTGGCCACACGCCTGGCGGGGAACCCGCAGTGCAGATCGAACTACCCGGTGTGCCGCTCGGTTCGTTCTCCGGCTCCAACTACGACGAGGTGGTGCTCGACTTGAAGGTGGGCGATCTCTTTGTCTTCTGTTCGGACGGCGTCACCGAAGCCAGTGATCCGCTCCTGCGCGAGTTCGGCTCCGAGCGCCTGCTGGAGGTGGTGGATCGCAACTACGATCGTTCCGCCAAGGAGATCGTCGAGGCGATCTTCAGCGCGACGAACCAGTTCCGCGGTGAGATGCCGCTGAACGACGACACGACCGCCGTCGTGGTGAAAATCACCAGCTAGCGCACCTGAAGGGTGCGCGGCTACGGTATTCGGACGTAGCTGCCAACCTTCAAGGTCGGCGAAGACAGTCGGCCTCACCGCTTCACGTAAAGATCGTCCTCTCGCAGGTGAAGCCCGATCGCCTGCCCGCCGAAAACCCCGACATCATCCACGCGGCCGCGTACGCGCACGCGCGCCCCGCGCGTCGGCATGCGGTTGCCCTGCGACAGCACCGTCACCTCACCGGTGCCGTCGTCGACCTTGTACAGGCGGAACGGAACAAGCGGGATGCCCCAGGATGTCGTGACCACGCCCTCGATGCTGACCGTCCGGTGCTGGTAGCGGCCCGGGTTGTCGCGCAGGTCGGCGATGTGCGGATTGCGGAGCGACACGGCACAGGCCGACAGCGTCGCGGCCAGCACGAAGGTGAGTGAAAGTCGAGCGGCGCGGTTCATGGTGTCCTCCCCCTGACAAAAGCGAGTCCCGGGGCGAGTATGCCTCGCTCCCGGGAACACCGCTGCGGATCGTCGCGAATGCACTCCGCCAATCCGACGCGGCTACGGGGATGTTTATCAAATCGCGTGCCTGGCAGACGCACACGGAAACGTGCGGGAAGTGATGGAAAACCGAGGTGGGACGCGCGAACCCGTCCTGTCTAATAGACGCCGAGGTAGCGATCGACCTCCCACGGCGACACGTGGCGGATGTAGTCGTGCCATTCCTCCCGCTTCGCTGTGAGGAAGTGCTCGAAGATGTGGTCGCCCAGTGTGTCCTTCACCAGGTCGTCCTTCTCGAGTTCGTCGAGGGCCTCGCTCAGGTTGCCTGGCAGCTCGTCGATGCGCAGGTGCCGGCGCTCGCGGTGGCTCATCGTGAAGATGTTTTTGTTGATGGGCGGACCGGGGTCGATGTTCTTCTCGATGCCGTCGAGTCCGGCGCGCAGCATCACGGCCAGTGCGAGATAGGGATTGCACGACGCATCCGGCATGCGGAGTTCGATGCGCGTGGACATGCCGCGCGCAGCCGGCACGCGCACGAGCGGGCTGCGGTTCTTTTCGGACCAGGCCACGGCCGTCGGCGCCTCGTAGCCGGGCACGAGACGCTTGTACGAGTTCACCAACGGGTTGGTGATGGCGCAGAATCCCTTGGCGTGGCGCAGGATGCCGCCGACGTAACTGAGGCATGTGCGGCTCAGCTGCATGGGCGCGGACGGATCGAGGAAGACGTTGTTCCCGTCCGAGAAGAGCGACATGTGCGTGTGCATGCCAGAGCCGGCGATGCCGTAGATCGGCTTGGGCATGAACGTCGCGTGCAGGCCGGTGCGGATAGCCACGTTCTTCACGACGAAGCGGAAGGTGCTGATATTGTCGGCGGTTGTCAGGACGTGGTCGTCGCGCAGGTCGATCTCGTGCTGGCCTGGCGCGATCTCGTGGTGCGCCGCGTCGACGTGGACGCCCATCGCCTCGAGTGCGAGCACGATCTCGCGCCGCACGTCTTCACCCTGGTCCACCGGGCTCAGGTCGAAGTAGCTTGCGGCATCGTGCGACTCGGTCGTCGGGCGACCGTTGCGCGACTGGAAGAGGAAGAACTCCACCTCCGGCCCCGCGTGCATCGTCAGGCCGCGCGCGTGGGCCATGGCGATGACGCGCTTCAGCGCCGTGCGGGGACAGCCGGCGAACGGGGTGCCGTCAGGGTTAGCGATGTCGCAGATGAGCCGCGCCACCTTCTCGCCGCTCGAACCAGACCACGGATAGATGAGGAAAGTGTCGAGGTCCGGCTTGAGGTACATGTCGGACTCCTCGATCCGCACGAACCCTTCGATCGACGAGCCATCGAACATCACCTGACCGCTCAGTGCTGCCTCGAACTGCCGGTTGGGAATCTCGACGTTCTTGATCGTGCCGAGGATATCGGTGAACTGGAGCCGGAGGAACTTCACCTGCTCCCGCTCTGCGCGCTCGAGGATCTGCGCCTTGGTCATGCCGCGGGGCGGAACCGGCGATGAGAACATGAGGGCATTCTACCGGCGTGCTGCCCGGCGCTCAGAGAGAGGCCGCCTGGGAGCCGGTGCCGCTGTCGGTGTCGCTGTCCGCGGCGGCGGCGGTGGCCAGCACGCCAGCGAGCTGCGCGGCGAGGATCCGGGCCAGCGCCCGCGTGGTTGCCGACTCTTCGCCCCGATCCCGTATCTCGGCTGTCAGCGCGCCGATGCAACCATCAGCGACGAGCAATGGTGCGACGACGGCGCCCTGCGCGGCGCCCGGACGCGACTTCACGATCTGCACGTCGCCGGTTCTGTAGGCCGTGGCCGCGGCGTTGTCCGCTGAACGCGCCACGGTCGGAATGCGCGCCAGGGTGGCGTCGGCGTAGCCGTGAGCGAGCACGGGACGCAGGTCGGCCCCAGTCGTGCTGCCCAGCCAGACGATCAGGCCGCGCGCGTTCATCACCACCGACGCCTGCTCGAGCAGGCCCTTCAGCTGCCCGGCGTCCCGCACGCGACCGAACTCCGTGCAGAGCGAGGCCAGGGTGGTGAGTGCTTCGTCGGTCGGTCCGGCGTGGGAGGATTCGAACACCGGCGGCTCGAGGGGCGTCCGGGCGACGGCCGCTTCGTGGGCGAGCGCCGCGACCGCGCCGGACTCGCTCATCACGCCTTCGGCGTCGGAGTTGATGCCGGCTGCCGACGGCGCGAAGCCAAGCAGCGCAAGGATGATCGCCACCAGTCCGGCAACCCCGCCGAGTGCATAGACCTGCGTGCGGCGTTGGGTGGCCTCGAAGCCATCGGCCGACTGCTGCTCGGCCTCGATGGCCATCTCCACGTTGCTGACGGCACTGGCGATGGCGTCGGCGGCGTCCGAGAACACGGCGTCGGCAGCCGACTGGTGGTTCTCGGCAGCAAGGTGATTGCGGACAGCGCGGTCGATGGTGGCGAGCTGGGTGAGCGAGGTCGAGGCGTCGAGGAGGGCCGGTCCGGCCGTGCCGCTCAGGGCTGTCGAGCGCAGCGTGTCAAGGCTGGTGCTCGCTGTCTGCAGGTAGCTGGAGACTTTGGCCACCCATTCGCCGGCGTCCTGGCCAACTGCCACATAGGCCTGTTGTCCTGCCTGGACGTCACCCAGGGCGTCGGCGGCGTCGCGCGCGGTCGACTCGAACACGCGCAGCGCGGTGCGGCGCTGGTCGATCTGCTGCTGAACGGTGACCGTGAAGAACGCCGCGGCGCCGAAGGCGATCCAGGCGAGAACGCTCAGGGTCAGTTTGGCCGGACGTGATCGCATCGTGTGGGACCTTCGAAAGACGCGGTCAGAGTACCACAGGAGTACACCGGTTGAATCTGGCGACGTGGCCGGGCCTGCGGCTCACCCGCCCGCTGCCTCACCGCGCGATGCGTTAGCATTGCCTTCCATGCGCCGACTCCTGCTCGCCGTTGTTCTGCTGCTGGCTCCCTGCAAAACCGTGGCTGCCCAGACCCCTGCCCAGCCGGCGCCCCGTGCGCCGGAGCCGCCGCTCCGGCGATGGTTTGAATTCCAGCAATTCGTCCTGAGTACGCGCTACCGCTTCATCAGCAACAGCGCTGACGTCACGACGTCGAACCACCAGCAGTACCGCGAGCAGATCCGCTTCCGGTTCAACGTCGACGCGAAGAAGCGCTACACACTGAACGCCGGGGTGTTTACCGGCACGCAGTACATCGCTTCCTGGAACAACCTCGGACCGGGCACTGGTGACTTCGACGGCAAGAGCCACTACATGCGTCAGCTCTACTTCTCTGCGACGCCCATCACCGGCTTCGAAGGGCAGATCGGCAGCATGTTCGTCAACCGCGGCGAACACACGGAGTTCACCTCCTACGACGATGACGGGTGGGTGACAGG
>JBKJMH010000081.1:0-5015 GCA_046596625.1 Vicinamibacterales bacterium
GCGTCGTACATCAGCGAGTAGCGCTCGAACACGGCCGCGGTATCGGCGCATTGTGTCTGGAGGCGATTGGTGACGATGGCGATGCGGCCGCCGAGGGTGCGGACGCGTGACAGGAAGGCGCTCACGCCAGGCAATGGCGTCGCCTCGCGCCGCTTCACCCACGCGTCCCAGCTCTCCTCGGAATAGCCGAGTCCCGCCCGCGATCGCTCTTCCTGATAGAGGGCATTGTTGATGACCGTTTCATCGGCATCGAGCACCACCGCCCACGCACCGGAGGCGTGCGTCCTGGCCTCTGCCTCCACGCGCGCTGTCGCCTGACGATAGACCTGTTCCAGCGCCGCCACGTATTCAGCCGACGTGCGCACCCAACGAATGCTGTCGGGCACCGAAGCGGGGGCGGACACTGACGCGCTCGCTGTCGTTGCAGGTGGCGGCGTGGCGGTGGCGACGGCGACCGGCGCCGCCGAACGGCAGGCGGTGACGGACACGAGCAGTATCGCGGCGAGAGCGAGTGTTTTCACGGTGTGAGGTCCTCGAGGAAGGGTGGCGGCGGGCGTCATGGTCGGCGTCCGTCCAACTGCCAGACGAACAGCGCGCCGACGACGGCGAGCCCGACCAGCAATTGACGCTGCGTCGAGCGCTCGAATGGATCGGCCGCGCTCTTCAGATCGATGCGGAGGCGCGTGGTGGCGGAACGGTTGCGCTCGTCGTGGTACGAGCGCTCCGCCAGATCGTGCGCCGCCACCGCGTCGCCGTCATCGTCGAGCGCCATGGGCAGCGGGGCAGGCATGGACGGCAGGGTGTTGCCGGGATCGGCGCCCCAGTTCACCAGTTGTGCGCCAAGGCTGCGGCCAGAGTCGGGCGGCCATCCAAGGATGACGAGAACCGCAACGAGCCAGATCGGGGACCATTGCCGGCGAGCGGGTTGCCACATGTCCCGTTCATTCTACCCAGCGGCTTCATGGTTCCTGGAATTGATGAGTTCGCGCAAGGGCGAAGGTTGATCGCGATCTGCACGGTGCGGGATCCAGCATAGAGTGGTCTCGATCACTTGGAGGTTTGCGATGAACATTCTCGACAGCATCATGAATGCGGGAAACGGCGCAGCGGTGCGGCAGCTGGGTGCGCAGGTAGGGCTCGATGAATCCCAGACCGCGGCGGCGCTTTCGGCCCTGGTGCCTGCCTTGTCTGCAGGTTTGCAGCAGAATTTGCAGTCGGGCGACGGCCTGAGCGCACTCATCGGCGCCCTGTCGGCAGGGAACCATCAGCGGTACGTCGACAGTCCCGCGGCGCTCGGTGAGGCGGCAACTGTTGCCGACGGCAACGGCATCCTCGGTCACATCTTTGGCAGCAAAGACGTCAGCCGACGGGTTGCGGCCGAGACCGGGGCACAAACGGGCCTTGGGCCGGAGGTCATGAAACGGATTCTGCCGCTCGTGGCGACGTTGGTCATGGGTGCGCTCTCGCGACAGGCCTCCGCGAGTGGGGCCTCGTCACTGACAACCCCCGGCAGCCGCGGGGGCCTTCTCGAGATGCTCGGCGGAGCGCTCGACTCGAACAAGGACGGTTCGGCGCTGGACGATATCACTGGAATGATCGGTCGCACGTTCGGTCGCGGTTAGGCCGGACCAATTCAGTCTGAAGGAGGGCGGAATGTCTGTAGCCAAAGTATCGGAGATCAGCGCCACGTCATCGAAGAGCTTCGAAGACGCGGTCCAGCAGGGCATTGCTCGAGCGTCGAAAACGCTGCGCAATGTCCGCGGCGCCTGGATCAAAGAGCAACACCTGCGTTGTGACAGCGGCAAGGTCGTGGAATACCAGGTCAACATGATGGTCACATTCGTTCTCGACGACTAGGGCGTCAGCACAACCACACGGTGACGCCTGCCTGACACTGGCGCCGTTGTGGTTCCATCAAAGGAGTTCAGTTATGAGTTTGAGAGACACCTACGCGTACGCGATCCAGACCTCGAAGGGCAAGTTCCACGGCAACGCCGAGGAGCGTGAGGGAAAGCTGCATTTCAAGGGAACGGTCGCCACCGAGGCGGAGAAGAACGAAATCTGGACCGCGATCAAGACCATTCCGACGTGGCAGAACGACATCGTCGCGGATATCCAGGTCACCGGCGGACCAGCGGCAGCATCAAGTGCGGCTGCTCCGGCAGCGGCCAAGACGTACACCGTTCAAGACGGTGACACGCTGAGCAAGATCGCCAAAGAGCATCTTGGGAACGCCGGCTCGTATATGAAGATCTTCGAACTCAACAAGGATCAGCTGTCGGACCCGGACAAGATCAAGCCGGGCCAGGTCCTGCGCCTTCCCTAACCACCGGGCACGATCGGTCGATTGCGTCGGCAAGCGGGCTTGCCGACGCAACAGCCAAGGCAGTTCTGGAGCAACCCCTCACAGCCGGAACAGATACGACACCTTGGCGAAGAACCCGCGCTGGCTCTCGGCAAACTCTCCCTCGCCGGCGGTCCACGTGCCGTCGCGGTAGGCGCGCCGCTCGATCAGCGAGCCGTAGCCGACATAGAACACCGAGCCGGGACGCATTTCGTACGACGCCAGCGTGTCGGTGAGGACGCGGTGGCGCGCACTGTCGTACTGCACGATGCCGCGCAGGAAGAACTCGCGCGTGAACTGGTACGTGGTCTTGGTGTTGACGATGTTCACCTGGAACACCTGCTCGCCCGTGTTGCGCCGATCGAACGTGACGTGGTCCACCGACAGCGTCTGCGCCAGGCGGCCGTTCGGCTGAAATACGAAGCCGCCATTGATGCGCCGACGCGTCCCCTCGAACGGGGCGGTCGGGTCGTAGAAGACCGAGCGCCCCTGCTCGAACCGTCCATCGAGTTTCAGCCACCGATAGAGTTGCACGTTGCCCCAGGTGCGCAGCGTGCCCCGTCCGAAGCGCTGGCCGGCCCACGGCTCGAAGCCCCAGGTGCGGTCGACGCGCAGGAAGCCAAGCCGCGTGAAATTGAAACGGGCGCCGCTCACGGTGATGAGGTCGCGTCCTCCCGCAATGCGGTCGGTGCCGCCCTGCATGAACACGAACGGCGTGATGCGGCGGACCCACGCGAACCGTCCCGCTCCCGGGTAGACGTTGCGATCGGCGTAGACCCAGCCGCTGGTGATACCGACGCGGTTGAGGAACGCAGTGTCCATCGCGAAGCTGCGACCGTAGTGCTCGGCCGATCCGCTGACCGACATGGCGCGCGTGCTGTAGTTGTAGCCGACGCTGGCGCCAACTCCCTGCTGCGTCGGCCCCACGCCGGGGTCGGTGGTCGAGTGCAGCACGATGGCGTCGAGGCGCTGCGTGGCCGAGAGCTTCGTCGAGACGTCTGCACCGGCGACGCGGTTCGAGCGTCCGTTGAACTCGGTGTCGGTCACCAGCGCACCGATGTACTGGCTCGGCCCGATGCTGTACTGCAGGCGGCCGACGTTGACCAGCCGATCGTGATCGAGCGCTGGATCGTCCGGCTGCACGTTGTGCCCAGGCGCCTGATCCGACGCCGAGAGCGTGGCGAACGTCAGCTTCCCCGTGCTGCCCGTGAGCTTGATGCCGGCAATCGGATCGATCACACGGCGCGTGTGCACGGCGCGCTGCATGCTGTTGTCGCCGTTGCCGGTGCCGGCCAGCGAGAAGATGCCGGCCCCCTCCATGAAAAATGGCCGCTTCTCGGAATAGAACACCGGGAAGCGCTGGTTCACGTCCACCTGGAAGGCGTCGCTCTCCACCTGGCTGAAGTCCGGGTTCACCGTCACATCGAGCACCACCTGCGAGCTCAGGCCGACCTTCGCGCTGACGCCCACGTCCCTCGTCGGGTCTATCGGACTCCAGGTGGTCGGTGTCTGCCGGTCCTGATGCTCCGACAGGTTCACGCTCGGGATGATGTCGCGCGGCAGGCGCGAGTCGAGGTGATCGAGCTGTAACGACGCGTGCTTCTCGAACACCCACTTGCCAGGTTCGAGCGCCGGCCACGCCACCGACACGCCGGTGCGGCTCACCTTGCGCCAGAAGAGCAGCCCCATGCGCACGTGGTCGCCACTGGCGAAGCGGATGCTGCGGAACGGCAGCCGCACTTCGACGACGTAACCGGTGGCGGTGAGGCGGCCCGCGCTCTCCCACACCCAGTCGACCGACGCGTCTTCATTGCCGGCGGCGCTGTTCAGCATGTCGAGCTGCACGCCGCTCGGGTTTACCATCATGTGGTACGAGAGCTGACCGGTGCCGGTGGCGTCGAGGCTGAGACCGACCCAGTCGTCGGCGCCGATGTTGTCGCGCCTCGCCACCGACGTCTTGATGCGCTGCGGTTCCGGATCGTCGCACTGGAACGCGAAGTAGAGCGCGTCGAGGTCGTAGGCCACCCACACCCGCGTCTGCTGGGCGATGGTGTCGCCGTGCAGCGGGTTGTACGACCGCCAGTCGTCAGCGTTGATGGGTGCGGCGGTCCAGGCGCGGTCGTCGAGCACGCCGTCGATACGCGGTGGTGTCGTCAGTCGCTCGGGCGTGATCACCGGTGCATCGGCAGCATCCGCCATGACAGCCGTGCCAACAGTGAGCAGCAGGAGCGACAGCGCGCGTATCCACATGGTGGTGAATACTGACGTGCGCCGCGAAGGTTACGTTCACCCAGTCTCGACGATGGAGTGGGACTGGGCGATCGTGTCGTGCACGAACCGGAGCTTCTCGACCGCCGTCGATGCCAGCACGAACGGATAGGCGTCGGCCAGGCCGAGTCCGCGATTCAGGTTATTCAGGGCATAGGTGACGGGAAACCAGCTGGCGATCAGTTGGTCGAACGTTGCGGCTCCGGCGGCCGCCGGCAGTTCGGGCATGGCCGGTTCGTCGGGCCGGGCCGGACGAAGCGACAGGCCGCACGCGGCAGCGGTGTCGAGCGTGTCACTCATATGGAGATAGTGCGCCCAGGTTTCCGCCCAGTCCTCCCACGGATGTACGCTCGCGTAGGCGCTGACGAACGTGTCGGCCCAGTTGACGGCTGCGCCGCTCGCA
>JBKJMH010000418.1:0-3250 GCA_046596625.1 Vicinamibacterales bacterium
CGGGATGCTGACGTGCTGTGCACCAGACGGTGGCAGGCTCGACACCGGCAGCATCTGACGGCCGGTGGTGACGCCGTCGCCCCACACCACCTCGACGATCGCCAGCGGAAAGGTCCACTCGAGGTCCGCCTCGATCGTGCGGGCCGCGCCGCTGCCTTTCACGCCGAAGCCTGAAATCAGCACCTCGCCCGACGTGACGAAGTACTCGCCTTGCATCAGCGCCGAGACAAGCGGCGTCACATCGTCTGGTGACGGCAATGCGGGCAGCTTCACGTAGCTGACCGGGGCGCTGGCGTAGATGTCGTCGCCAGGCTGCTGATGGCGCACCTCCGAGATCGAGAGCGCCTGCTTCAGCGGCGTGGCGCTGTCGGCCAGCCAGTTGCTCATGTCGTCGAGAAGCGCCAGGCAGCGGTACTCGCACAGCCTTTGCTCGGAACGATCGAGCCCCATCCCCCACCGGAAACCGACGCCGTGAAAGTGCGGATCGTTGAAGTACGGCAGCTGCCTGATCGAGTCGGGAAAGCCGGTGGAACCCTTCGTCCGCGGATGCGGCATCGACACGAGGATGTTCTCGCGACGGACCATCTCCATCAGGTCGTCGGCACCATCGAGGTGATACACGGTGCCGAACTTCGGATGCGTCGAGGTAAGCGGTTGCCCCGCCGCCCGCTCCGTGTCCCAGTAGACCGGCTTCGGGAACACGAGATCGGTGTGGCCGCCGAACGGACTGCCGTAGTACTCCTGCGCGGGCAGCACCAGGAAGTTTGTGTCGGAGTGGCGCTTCGCCCCTTCGATGGAATTGAAACGGATCTGGAGTTCGTCGACGCGCGGACGGCTCGCTGCGGCAGGCGTCGCTGCGGTGGCCGGAGCCGGCGCGGGCGCCAGCGCCGGAGACTTGCGCGGCTGCACCGGCGGCTTGCCGGGATACTGCGCGCCGACCGGCGGATTCTCCCCACCCAGCCCCACCGAGTCGACCTGCGACACGATGTTGATGCCGAGCGCCTTCAGCGCCACCAGATCCGGGATGTCCGCGTCGAGGCTGCCGGCCTCACCCAGCCGGCGTCCGAGGTCCATGTGGTAGTGGTGATTCATCACCTGGTAGCCGGGCAGCGGCTTGTAGCGGTCGCCGTGCGTGAAGCCAAGCGCACGCTCGAACGTCGCCTCGCCGCCATCGGCACTCGGATAGAGAAACACCGTCATCCGCTGCTCGGTACCGGGCCTCGCGCTGTAGAGCGCGAAGTTGGCCTGGTTCTCCGATTCGTCTTCGTGCTCGGCCTGCCGGATGCCGAACGAGAACGTGCGGTCGCCGTCCTTGCGGTAGAAGTTGTAGCCGAGATTGATGGCAATCTCGCGCGCCCAGAAGAACGTGTGCGGCGGCGGGAACACCGCAATCGAGCCGGCACGACCGTGCTCGGCCACGACGATGCGGTTCGCCGCCTTCAGTGGCACCTCGTCGTCGTTGATCGCGCCGCCGAAACGATAGTCCTGCCAGGTGTTGGCAATGTCGCGCCACACCACCCGCGCGCCGGCCGTGGCCATGCCCGCCAGCCCCGCGTGGTACTTGTAGGCCACCCACGGCGTGCTGGTTGACGCCACCACCTCCTGCTGCACCAGGTTGGTCCCCTTGAACAGCGTGTACTGCAGCGAACCGGTGAAGGCACCGGCCGTCACACCAGGGAACATCACTACAAGACGGCCGCCGTCGGTCGTAACCGTGCACGCCGTGACGGCATAGCGTGCGGACGACCGCACGACTTCGCTGGCGATTCTCGGAAGCCCGGGCTGGTTCGCTACGCCCGCGGCCGGCGGCGGATTCGAACTGCGGTTCGCCGCGGCCCCGAGGTCGAGCGGCGCATCCCAGAACGGATCCCAGCGGTAGGTGTCGACGATGTCGCTGGTGAGCTCGACGCCGAGCCCGCGCAGCGGCGCCATCTGTTGATTGCTCATGCGCCTGAGACCGGTGGTGATGCGGTAGTCGGCGACGACGTTCGACGCCACCACGCCCCAGGTGCCGCCCGCCTTGCGCACTGCCAGTTCCTCGATCGTCGGCGTGCCCTGTTTCAACACGAAGCGCGCCCGCAGTTCCTGGCCGCGGTCGCCGCTCCACTGCAGCGCCAGCGCATCGTTCGCGACACTCGCGGTCAGCCCTGGCTGTGCGCGGTAGCCGGCCAGCGAGCACGACAGCGGATCGGCGGACGCAGGTACGGCCGCCAGCAGGAGTGCCGCGACAGTGAGGACGGGAGCGACGCCGGCGCGCAGCATGCGGCGCTACCTGCCCGTGGCGCCGGGCCGAACCACGCCCTGGTAGCCGGCCGTCACCGCCTTGATGCCCTTGTAGACGAACTTCTGCAGCCGCTTCCCTTCCCACGTTTCGGTGGTGAACAGGTTGCCCTTCGAATCGATGGCGATGCTGTGGACACCGAAGAACTGGCCCACCTGACGGCCACCGTCACCGAAGCTGGTGATCAGCTGCAGCGACTGGCGGTCAATCACGTGGATGCGCTGGTTCATTCCGTCGGCCATGAAGAGGTACTTCTGCTGCGGGTCCTTCGAGAACGCGATGTCCCACACCGAACCCGAGCCGGTGGTCTCCTTCTCGAAGAACGCCTCCTTCACGAACGTGCCGTCCGGCTTGAACACCTGCAGGCGATCGTTCACGCGGTCGCAGACGTAGACCAGGTTGTCCACCGACTTGTCGGCGCAGTGCACCGGATTGCGGAACTGCTGCGCCGGCGGATCGTTCGGACGATAGCGGCCGAGGTCCTTGTCGTCGGGCACATTGCCGTAGGCACCCCAGATGCGCTTGAACTCGCCCGTATCGGAGTTCAGCACCGCCACGCGGTGGTTGCCGTAGCCGTCGGCGATATAGGCCTCCTTGTTCGGTTCGTCCACGAAAATCTTCGCGGGCTGACGGAAGGCGAACTTGTCGGTGCTGCCGGCGTTGGCCCAGCCGAAGCCGAACTGCTTCAGGAACTTCCCGTCGCGGGTGAACTTCAGAATCTGGCCGTCCTGCGCGCCGTTGCCGGCAATCCACACGGTGCCGTTCGTCTCGACGAAGATGCCGTGGTTGCTGTCCGGCCACTGGTAACCCTGACCGGGCCCACCCCACGACTGGACGAGGTTCCCGTCCTGATCGAACTCCAGCACCGGCGGCGCCGCCTGACAGCAGTTCTTCGACAGGCGGCCACCAAGCGCGTTCTCGTTCGGATCGAGTGTCGACGCGCCGCGGTGGATGATCCAGACGTGGTCG
>JBKJMH010000022.1:0-6490 GCA_046596625.1 Vicinamibacterales bacterium
CGACTCGATCGTCGAGAGGGTCTTCGGATCGACCGTGCCGTCCGGACGCAGGAACCCGAGCCGGTTCTTCAGCGCGAAGAAGCGCTGACCGCCCGGTTCGCGATACTCGATGGCGAAGCCGACAAAGTCGGCCGGCGGCTCGCCCCGCTTCCAGTTCATGGCCAGCAGCGCCATGCCGTCGCCGCGGTGCACCTTCAACGTGAACAGCGCCGCGTCGTTCGTGCCGCGCACCTGGAAATCGGCAGCCATGCCGCTGCTAGCCTTTCTTCCCCGCGAACCACTCGAAGCCCTCACGCACCACCGGCGCCGGCGCGCCGTGCGGGCCGTCGTACTCGCGGAACGTGACGTCGTAGCCGTCGGCCAGCAGTTCAGGGACAAACCGCCGCGCGGTGCGATCGATCGGCATCTGCTCGTCCCGCGTCCCATGCGCGAGGAAGATCTTCGGCTTGCCTTCCTTGCGGAACGGTCCGAGGACACCGGCCGAGAAGATCATCAGGTGGTTGAAGGTGTCGCCATAGGACAGCCCCATGTTGAGGGCATAGTTCGCGCCGTCGGATACGCCGCCCATCGCCACGCGTGTCGTGTCGATGGTGAGCACCTCGGACACCCAGCGGAACGCCATCCCGACGTAGCGCACGTCGTCATCGAAGCCTGGAATGGACTGCCCCCACGTGACGTCGCGCGACTCGGGCGCCAGCACGATTACGCCGTGCTCCTCGGCGAGCGGGAAGGTGACGCGCACCGCTTCGGCCGTGCCACGGAACCCGTGCAGCATCACCAGCATCGGCATCGGCACACCGGCCTTGTACGACATCGGCACGTAGACCGTGCCGTCGCGCTCGTTGTCGGAAATACCGAGACGCCACTTGCCTGGCGTCAGCGTGTCGCCTGCCACCGGCACCGGTGCCTGGCTGAGGGGCGGCACCAGGTTCGGCGCCGGCGCCTGCGCACCGAGCACGCGCGAGCCGGCGGTGAGTCCGAGCGCGCCAGCAGCACCGAGGGCGAGGAAGGAGCGTCGTTTCATGCGCTACAGCATTGCAGATTTCGGTGAGCGGATCGCGTAGAGATTCACCGCGTCGCCAGCCCTTCGGAGTAGACGCCGTATTCGCGGAAACCAACGCGCTCGTAGACCCGCCTTGCGGCGTTGTTGCTGGCGACGATGTTGAGAACGATGGTGGACGTCCCCCGCCCCAGCAGTTCCTGCGTCACTGCGCTCGTCACCGCCGCACCGTAGCTGCGCCCCCGGCAACGAGGCCGGGTGTAGACATTGCCGAGGGCGCCAACTGCCGCCTGACTGGACACGACGTGCGTGCCCGCGACCGCAACCAGGCCGCTGTCGTCGCGCACGGCGTGATACACGCCCGAGTGCAGTTGCGACGGCAGGAAGAACGCCGGCCGGTCGTCGGCATAGAGTTCCTCGAGTTCTGCCAGGTCCGGCGGTCCCAGTCGAACCAGACCCGGCACGACGACGGGAGCGAAGTGGTCGCGGTCGAGCACCATGCGCACCATCTGCCGTGCGTCGAACGACCGGAAGACACGCGCCACCAGCGGCAGGTGCTCCGGTTGCACGTTCAGCCAGGCGCGCGGCGTCGCCGCCACAACCGCGGACTCGCCGAGCACGGCTTCGCAGCGTGCCTCGGCGCCCTGCATGAACACGATCGGTGGGTCGAACGCATCGTAGACGAGCACCACGTCGTCGCCCTGCGCCTGTCCGAACCAGTGCGCGTGCGCGGCATACGGTGGATCGAGATCGGCCAGCGAGAACGCCGACCAGTGCCGGTCGCGTTCGAGCCGCGCGCGGATATCGTCGACGTCGGTCAGCCTCGGCATCGACGCTGGCTAAGGCCGCGGTCGGCTGCCGCGCGACATCGCGATGACGTCGGCTTCGCGATCAGCGGTCAGGACCGGCGTCATCGGATGAGCGCGCAGCCAGACGCGCGTGTCGGCAATGGTGACCGCCGCGTCGGTGTGAGTGAGCCCGGCAGCCGTTGCGGCCTGATGCCCGACGTGCATCACGCCGCCATTGTCGGACGCGTCCGGCACGTACAACGGCAGTTCGGCGATGGTGAGGCCGGCAGTGCCGAGCATGTCCGCCGGCACCCAGACGGGGCTCGATATGCCGAGTGCCTCGATGAACGCCGACCAGGTGAGCCGCGGACCGGCCAGGTTGAACGTGCCCGGCGTGTCGCATTCGACCGTCGTCACGACGAAGCGGGCGAGGTCGCGGGCATCGACCACCTGCACATGGTCGGTGCCGTCGCCAGGCACCAGCACCTCGCCGCCGCGCATGGCGCGCTGCACCCAGTAGGTGTGGCGCCCGGTCGGATCGTACGGGCCAGCTACGATCTGCGGGCGCAGGATGGTAGCGCGGTCGCCGTAGGCCTCCCGCACAATCCGTTCGCAGGTCACCTTCAGCGGGCCATACGTGTCGTTGGTCACCTGCGTCATCGACTCGCCGGCTTCCGCGTGCAGCGCGTGTGTCTCGACGATCGGCGCCTGGGCCAGAGAAGCGTACGTGCTGACGGTGCTGATGAAGACGTAGCGCCCGATGGCCTCCCGCAGCCGCGTGGCGCTGGCGCGCACCTGTAGCGGCGTGTAGCCGCTGACGTCGATGCAGGCATTCCAGCGGCGTCCGTCGAGCGCCGCGAGCCCGGCCTCACCTTCACTGCGGTCGCCGTGCAGCCGTTCCACCTGCGCCGGCAATTCGTCTGGCGACTGCCCGCGGGTGAACACGCTGACGCCGTGGCCACCGGCGCACAAGGCCTCGACGATGTGCCGTCCGACGAAGCGGGTGCCGCCCAGAACCAGAACGTTCACCGGCGCTCCTTCTCCATGAACGCCGACGCCAGCAGGTGACGATCGAAGCCGTCCGGCGCCACGCCGTCCGTGGCGTAGCGGTAGAGCGAGGCGACGTAGACGCCCTGCACCGCCGAGAAGAAGATCATCAGCAGGATGGCGCACGGCACGAAGAAGACCAGCGCCGGCTTGCCGATGCCCAGGGCGAGCAGTCCGGTCACCGCCAGCAGCGTTATCCACGCCGCGAACGCGGCGATGCCGAGGCTGGCGCCGCCCACGAACGTTTCGCCCCAGGTCTGCTTGAACAGCTCGACCGAGCGACCGAGCACGTCGCCGATGTAGACGTCCTCGAGCACCAGCACCGGCGCCACGAAGAACGTGGCGAGCGACCACGCCGCTCCGAGCAGGCCGACGACGATCTTGCCGAGGAACCCGACGCGGTCCTGGATGGCCTTGAGCGCCATGCCGATGGTGGCGGCTGCGCAGGCCCAGAGGACGATCGGCACGATGCGGCGGCTGGCGGCGCCCAGCGCGGAGCCGAGTGTCGGGTTGCCGCCGCGCATGCGCTCGGTGGCCCCGGCGATCACCGCGCACTGGAAAAAGATGCCGACGGTGTAGAGCACGACGTAGAGCAGGAACAGCGGCACGTACACTTCTGGCGTAGCCGCACGCGTGTCGAGCCCGTCGATCCCGAGCCCGAACGCGGCAAGCGCCACCACCACGGCCATCACGATGCCCGAGATCAGCGGCAGGAGCATCAGCTCCGTGTCCTGCAGCAGCACCCGGTACGATTGACCGACCAGTTGAAAACTCCGCTGCATGCGTCCCATCTGTGTCTCCTCGTGCCCCGTTGCGCACCTGAAGGTGCGCGGCTACGAACTCTCGTGAAGCTGCCGGCAATACGTGGCGTGATCGATGTTGCCGCCGCACACGACGAGTCCGACCGACTGACCGGCCAGTCGTTCGCGCAGCGGCACCATCAGTGCCGCGAGCGCGGCCGCACCCGCTGGTTCGACCACGAGCTTAGCCGACCGGAACAGCAACCGCATGGCATCCCGAATCGCATCGTCATTGACCAGCACCACATCGTCGACGAAGCGACGGTTGAGCGCGAACGAGTACGGTTCGCAGCGCGGTGCCCCGAGCGAATCGGCGATGGTTCGCACGGCGTCGATCGCCTGCGGGCTGCCGGCGTCGAAGCTGCGCCTGAGGCTGTCTGCCCCTTCGGGCTCGACGACGAACACCGCGGTGTTCGGACTCAACTGCTTGACCGCGCACGCGACACCGGCCGTCAGCCCACCGCCGCCCGCCGCCACGATGACCGCGTCGAGCGGGGCGCCCTCGGCCTGCACCTGGTCGATGAACTCCACGCCCACCGACGCCGTGCCGAGCGCCGTCAACGGTCCCTCGAATGGATGGACGAACGTGCGCCCTTCCGCCTGCTCGATCTCGCGCACACGCGCGAACGCCGCGTGCACGTCGTCCACCAGCTCCACCGTCGCACCGTACTCGCGGCACACCTGCACCCGGAAGGCGTTCGCGCTCTTCGGCATCACCACCGTGGCGGTGGTGCCGAGGCGACGGGCGCAGTAGCCGAGCGAGATGGCGTGGTTCCCGGCCGAGACGCCGGTGACGCCGCGCGCCAGGGCCGCCGCGTCGAGCCGCAGCATCACCGACAGCGCGCCGCGCGGCTTGAAGCTGCCGGTGCGCTGGAACAGCTCCTCTTTCAGCCAGACAGTGGTGCCGTCGCCGACGGCTCGCGCCACGGCATCGTCAACGAGAAGGCGGACCGGGGTGGTGACCACGGCGTCGCCGAGCCGCGCGCGGTTGGCGCGGATCTCGGCAATGTCCGGAACGTGCATGGTCGTTGGTCGTTGGTCTTTCGTCGTTGGTCCTTGACCGTTAGCCGTGTCCACGGGTTACTGCGGACGCTTGAAGAGGCCGCCGTAGACGGCCTTGCCGAGGATGTGCCCCTGGATGGCCTTCATGACATTCGCACGCGTCTCGAACGCGTCAGCGGTGGGGGCGACGTCGATCTTCGCGTCGAGCGCGTAGAGTTCGAACATGTAGTGATGCACCGGACCCGTGGCCGGTGCGCCCGGTCCTCGGTACATCTGACCGGTGGCGCTGATCTGGTAGCTGCCGTCGGCCAACTGCGCCCCCTTCTGGACGCCCTCGGGAAGGCCGGTGGCGCCGGCGGGGATGTTCCACACCACCCAGTGCGCCTGGTCGTCGCTGGTCTTGTTGCGCACGACGTCCATGTCGCGCATGTTCAGCACGAAGCTCTGTGTCCCGGCTGGCACGTTCGTCCAGCTGATCGCGGGAGAGAGTCCTTCGCCCGTGGCTACACCGGGCGCGGCCTGGCTGAACTTCACCGGAATCTGGCCGCCGTCGGGAAAGCCTGTGACGGTCATCACCATCGGGACCGCCGCTGGAGCGGCAGGGGCGCCTCCCCGCTGCTGCGCGCCGAGCGGGCTGGTGCTGACCACCACGGTCAGCACTGCGACAAGGGCGTGAACGACTCGATGCATCCTGTCCTCCGTTTGCGTGTTGGAATGCTGAAGGTCCGCCCCCGGGGGGCTGGCACCGCAGCCCTCATGGTACTCGGGCATGGCGGCGCACGCACGGACGCGCTAGGCTAGGTGCATCGGAGGCTCCATGACTCGCCGGCTCGGTTCCCTGCTCATCCTGCTCGCGCTCACCACAGCCTGCAACAGCGCCCCGGCCACCGACGGCTTGCGCGACTCGTTCGCGCAACAGTTGTCTGCCAACACGTTCATCGCCGATTTCCAGCGGAGCGGCGACAACATCACGTTCAAGGCGCCGCGCCCCGACGGCACACCGTCCGTCTGGCGCGTGCATATCGACACGGCGACGGTCGAGCCACAGACCAGCCAGACGCAGCCGTACAAGGGCACCGTCAACTCGTCGTGGATCGTGAACGGCGAGCAGGTCACCATCACCGGCGCCGACTCGAACCTGCCGATCGAGCTGACGTCGAACGGGCTCAGCCAGGAGTGCTGGGCATTCTGGGAAGCACCGACGAAGCGGTGGAGCTGGGAATGACGCAGACCACGCTGTCAGCCGCCGAACCCGACGCCGCCCCGGCCGCCGCGCCCGCGGTGATCTTCGACCGCGTCTCGTTCGCCTTCGACGACCACCAGGTGCTGCGCGACGTCAGCTTCACGGTGCCGGCCGGCAGCATGTGCATCCTGTTCGGCGCAAGTGGCGTCGGCAAGTCGGTCATCCTGAAGCTGTTGCTCGGCCTGCTGCACCCCGACTCCGGAGCCATCTCCGTGAACGGCGAGCGGGTGGACCAGATGCGCGAGGTCGATATGATGAAGGTCCGCTCGGACATCGGCATGTCATTCCAGGAAACGGCACTCTTCGACTCGCTCACCGTCTGCGAGAACGTCGGCTACCGCCTCTATGAGGAGACAGACACGCCGCTCGACGAGGTGCGGACGCGGGTGGCCGAGGTGCTGGGGTTCATCGGCCTTGCCGAGTACATCGACCGCATGCCGTCGGAGCTGTCCGGTGGTCAGCGCCGGCGTGTCGCCATCGCCCGCGCCATCTGCGCGCGGCCGCGATTGCTTCTGTTCGACGACCCGACCACGGGCCTCGACCCGATCACCGCCGTTGATGTGAATGACGAGATCGTGAAGCTGCGCGACCTCGAGCACGTCACGTCGAT
>JBKJMH010000041.1:0-3467 GCA_046596625.1 Vicinamibacterales bacterium
TGCACGCTGACCGAAGTGGCGACCGCGAACATCTTCGGGCAGATGGGCGTACCGGGCAGCGGCCGCGGCGGCCAGGCGCCGCCCACCCGTCCGCTCTCGACCCTGAAGCAGGATCAGGTGGCGCAGTGCGCGCCGTCGATGACGATTCCGGCGTCAACGCGAGCAACCGAACCCTACTGGCACCGCGCCGGCGACGCCGGTCGCT
Source organism: Vicinamibacterales bacterium (assembly GCA_046596625.1). GTDB lineage: Bacteria > Acidobacteriota > Vicinamibacteria > Vicinamibacterales > CAVVIG01 > CAVVIG01. The sequence goes on from JBKJMH010000041.1 coordinate 206, forward strand.
ACACGTTTGACGCCGATGCGCCGTTCGGGCTGCCGTACCGGCCATCGCCCTTCCACGCGTCGATCACGCTCACGGTCGGCAGCGGTGCCGATGCGGTCGACGTGGTCGAGTCGATGCCGGTGCTGTACCGCTACGAAGGGAACATCTTCAGCGGTGAGAAGCGGGCCGAACTGCTGGTGGTGCCGGCGGCGTCCGTGCGGGTGTCACCCGAGATTGCCATCATTCCCTCGACGTCGCTGCGCGCGCGGGCAACCGCCGCTTCGGCGCGAACCGCCACGTCCACCGGTCGCGACGTGCGCGTCACGGTCGTGAACGATGCGAAGGGAGCCACCGAGAGCACGGTGACACTCGACCTGCCGCAGGGGTGGACGTCGCGTCCGGCGCAGGACGTCGTGAAGTTCACGCGTGAAGACGAAACGCAGACCGTGCGCTTCGAGGTGCGTCCGGCTGCCACGGCGGCCGCCGGCGAGTACCGCGTGAAGGCGGTGGTCACCTCTGGCGGCGCCTCGTACGGGCGCGGCTACCAGGTGATCGAGTACCCGCATATCCGCCGTGCGCACATCTACCGCGAGGCGGAGGTGGTGCTGAAGGTGATCGACGTGAAGGTGGCGCCCAACCTGAAGGTCGGCTACATCATGGGTGTGGGCGATGAAGTGCCGCCGGCGCTCGAGCAGCTCGGGCTGAACGTGGAGATGCTCGACGCAGACGACCTGGCGTGGGGTGACCTCTCGCGGTTCACGACCATCTTCACCGGTGTGCGTGCCTATGAGCGCCGCGCTGACCTGCGCGCCAACAACAGCCGCCTGCTCGACTACGTGCAGAAGGGCGGCACGCTCATCGTCCAGTACAACAAGTTCGAGTTCAATCAGGCGCAGTACGGTCCGTACCCCGCACGTGTCAGCTCGGAGCGGGTCACCGACGAATTTGCGCCGGTACGGCAGCTCGATCGCGACAGCCCGCTGTTCTACACACCCAACCGTATCGATGCCGGCACCTGGAAGGGCTGGGTCCAGGAGCGCGGACTCTACTTCCTTGGTGAACGCGACCCGCGCTACAAGGACCTGGTGGCGCTCGACGAACCGTTCGCCTACAACAAGGGCGAGAAGAAGGGCGCGCTGGTCGAGGCGCAGTACGGTAAGGGACGCTGGGTCTATGTCGGCCTTGGCCTGTGGCGCGAGCTGCCGGCCGGCGTGGACGGCGCCTACCAGCTGCTGGCCAACCTGGTCAGCCTGAGCGCCGTGCCGCCGAAAGCCGACGGGACACCGCACTAGGAGTCTGCGCGGCAGAACTGATGAAGACGGATGAGTGCCGCCCGTCGGATCTGACAGCCGCCGGCCCGAGGCGCCGCGCGACGTGGTCGGCACGGGCGAGTGTGGTGCGTATCGACGCCGCCCAGACGTCGAGGCGACACCGACGGACCGCGACACGTGGCCTCAGGCCATGCCCAGCCGGTGCAACCGTTTCAAATTGACGGCGAGGCAGACGACGTTCCATTCGCCGCGGGCCTGCACGGCGCCACGGACGCTGAAGCGCCGAAAGCCCAGCACCGCTTTGATCCACCCGATGACCGGTTCGACGATCGCCTTGCGACGCCGGTACCGCGCGCGGCCGTCGTCCGTCGCGAGCCGGGCCGCCATGCGCTGCGTCGCGAGGTGCGCGGGGTTCGGCGCCTTCGCCGGCCGCACCTCGTGGCCCAGCGAGATGTAGGCCGTGATGCCCCGCGCCTCGAGGGTCTGAAACGTGCCCTCGCCGCGATAGCCGGCATCGGCGAGCACGTCGGTCGGCGCGCCGCCCAGCGTCGTCTCGGCCCGATCGATCAGCGGGAGTAATTCGGCGTTGTCGGCCGCGCATGGCGTCAGTCCCGTCGCCACGATGATCTGCGTCGTGGCATCGACCGCGATCTGCCCGTTGTAACACTGGTCGAACCCGTACGACGTCTTCATGATCCGACTCTCGGGATCCGTGAAGTTATCCTGGGCGTCATCAGGCGGCACGCCGAAGTCGCGGGCGAAGGGTTTGCTCCCGCGCCCCTTCCGCTGATCGTCAGGCGTGCGCCCCTGCTGTCGATCCGCCTCGGCCTGACGCGCGTCGAGCCGCGCCTTGGCGGCGGCGATCGTCGCGAGCCGATCTTCGCGCCGCTGCAACTCGGCGGGCAACTCGTCGCCGCGGACATCGGCCCCGTGCTCCGCATCCTCGGTCGCGTCGACCGCCGCCGCCTGCGTCGTGAGGGCGGCGATCTCGGCGCGCAAGCGCTGCGTCTCAGTGCGCATGCGGCCATAGCTCATCGCCTTGTGCTTGCTCGCATTGGCCTTGACCTTCGACCCATCCACCGCCACCGTCCCGAGCCGAACGACGCCCGCTTCGCGGGCCAGTTGCACCACCTGCACGAACAGCGCCTCGAAGACGGCCAGATGCTGCTGCCGAAAGTCGGCGATCGTCCGATGCGCGGGGAAGTTACCCGCCGCGAGGACCCGGTACGCCACATCCTCTTCCAACTTGCGCGCGATCCGCCGTGACGAGAACGTCCCCGTGGCATACGCGTACAACAGCACCGAGACCATCATCCGCGGATCGAACGGCTGATTCCGCCGGCCATCGCCTTCGTACGCCGCGTAGAGGGCGCGCAGGTCCAGCACGGCGACGGTGTCCATGATGAAAAAGGCCAGATGGCCTTCCGGCAGCCAGTCGCGCGGCGATGGCGGAAACAGCAACGACTGATCGGGCGCGCTCGGGCGGAACGTCGTCGGCATGTCTTGTATTACGTACGACCCGGCCCAAACGTTTCTGCCGCGCAGACTCCTAGCGCCAAATTCCCATTCGCGTCCGTGCGAACCATATGTCTTCCCCAGCGTGGACTTCCAAGCTCTAAATTACACTTATTTTCGTTTCGATTCATTGACTTACAGCCATCATCGATCCTGGCCGAAGAATTGCTTTAGTGGACGCGTCTGGTAACAGTGGAACGCCTAGTCGGGCCGTAGGGAACGAAGGACAATGAAATTCAAAGCGGCAATTCTAGAGTTAGTGATGTTGTCGTGACTCGCGTTCACGGGACCTGCTGACGCGTCGACGATCTCTTTCTCGACGAACACCACCGTCGACACCTTTCCCGTCTCCGCGACGGCCTCATTCAACTTCTCCCCGTCCAGCTTCACACTGACGGTGGCGAATACCACCAACCAGCCTGGGAAGATTGCTCAGTTGCTCGACGGCTTCAGCTTCACGCTGAGCCCAACAGGGACCACAATTCTGACCGGAGCGA
>JBKJMH010000166.1:0-8515 GCA_046596625.1 Vicinamibacterales bacterium
CAGCCCGGTGGCCACGCCTGGCCGCGACACGCGGAACGCCACTTCCTGCTGGAATCGCGGCGGTCCCAGGTAGTCGGGCACGTCCTCGGCCCGCACCACGGTCAGCGGCACTGCCTCCGTCGTCGAGGCCACTTTCGCCGCTACCTTGCGCGCCACCGTGCCGAGTTGCCGCTCGAGGCTGCGCACCCCCGCCTCACGCGTGTAGTCGCTGGCAATACGGCGGATGGCGGCGTCGTCGAGCGTCACCTGCGCCGGCGTGAGCCCGTGTTCGAGCAGCTGCCGCGGCACGAGATAGCGCGTGGCGATGTGCAGCTTCTCCTCTTCGCTGTAGCCCGAGAGCTGGATGATCTCCATGCGGTCGAGCAGCGCGGGATGAATGCTGCCGAGTTGATTCGCCGTGGCAATGAACAGCACCTTCGACAGGTCGATATTCACCTCGAGGTAATGGTCGCGGAACGCCGAGTTCTGCGACGGGTCGAGCACCTCGAGCAGCGCAGCCGACGGGTCGCCCTGATGGCCGGCCGAAACCTTGTCGATCTCGTCGAGCATGAACACCGGGTTCATCGCGCCGGCCTGCTTCAGCGCCTGGACGATGCGGCCGGGGATGGCGCCGATATAGGTGCGTCGGTGGCCACGGATTTCCGCCTCGTCGCGGACGCCGCCCAGTGAGATGCGCACAAACTTGCGGTTCATCGCGCGCGCCACCGACTGGCCGAGCGAGGTTTTGCCGACGCCGGGAGGTCCGACGAAGCAGAGGATCGGCCCTTTCATCGCCATCGATCCGGTCTGCTGCGCCTTCAGCTTCTGCACCGCCAGATACTCGACGATGCGGTCCTTGATCTTCGCGAGGTCGTAGTGGTCCTCGTCCAGCACCTGCCTGGCGGCGACGGGGTCGAGCCGGTCCTCGGTGGTCGTTGCCCACGGCACATCGAGCACCCAATCCAGGTAGGTGCGAATCATCTGGTACTCGGGCGATGCCGGCGTCATGCGCTCGAGTCGTTCCACTTCCTTCAGCGCCACCGTGTTCACGTGCTCGGGCAGTGTCGCGGCCGCAATCCGCGCGCGCAGATCCTGCGCCTCGGGTTTCTCGCCCTCGCCGAGCTCTTCCTGAATCGCCTTCAACTGCTGCCGCAGGTAGTACTGACGCTGGGCGTCGGTCATCTCCTGCTGCGCAGCCGACTCGATCTTCCCCTTGAGCTCCAGGAGCGAGATTTCGCGGTTGAGCGCCGACTCGACCGAGCGGAGCTTGTCGAGTAGCGTGTCGGTTTCGAGGATCCGCTGCTTCTCATCGGCCTTCATGTCGAGCAGGCTCGACAACAGGTAGGCCAGACGCAGCGGGTCGTCGATGCCCGCCACCATCGTTCGCAGTTCCTGCGAGAGACCGTTGCCGGCTGACAGCGCCTTGTCGATCAGCTCCTGAAGGCGGCGGATGTAGGCGTCGACCTCGAGCGTGCGCTCGGCTTCTTCCGGCGCAGGACGCACCACTGCGCGGAGCGAGTTCTCGGTCCGCGTGATGAGATCGGCGCGGCCGCGCTGCAGTCCTTCCACGATGACGTGGATACCGCCGTTCGGTACCTTGGCCATCTGGCGAATGGTGGCGATCGTGCCGAGGTTGCGCAGGTCACCCGGCTGGGGGTCGTCGATGTCGCCGTTCTGCAGCGTCAGGAAGAGCAGGCGGTCCTGAGCCAGCGCCCGGTTCACGGCATCGATCGCGTGCGGACGCGAGATGGCCAGGGGCTGCAGCGTCAGCGGAAACACCACGGTTTCGCGCAGCGCGATCGCGGGAAGTTCGCTGGGATAGATGCGCGCGGAGTCGGTCGCCATAGTCACAGGATATCGCGGCTCAGTGGATATACGGGATTAGACGCCACCGTACGGCCGTGCGGTACTCGACATATCGCGCGCCGAACTGCGCCTCCAGTCCGGCTTCCTCGAACGGCATGGCCACGACGATGTAGAGGGTGGCGAGTCCGGCGAAGAGCAGGCGGTCGCCAGTCATGTGCGCGGAGCCGAAGAGCAGCGTGATGACGCCCAGGTAGAGGGGATGCCGGACCAGCCGGAATGGTCCGGTTACTTCGAGCATGCCGGTCGGATGCGCCCCCTCGAGCCCTCCGAGTTCGCGCACGCTGATGCGCCGCACCGCACTGGCTCCGAGCACCACGCCCGCCAGCTGCAGCAGCCCCAGGCCGAACGCCGCGACGCCCGTGGCGTGGTACAGCGTGTGTCCAACGGGCCGCCAGGCCATGCAGACGGCGAGGAGGAGCAGGCTGGCAACCCACACGTATGACGAGCGCACCAGATGTGGAGGAATCAGGCGTTCGACGCGGCGCCTGGCGAACTGCCGCGCCAGCACGCTGTGATGCACGGCGAACGCGATGAAGAGCAGTGCATCGAGCACTACCGCCGGCCACAGCGGCGCGTCGGCTACGGACGGCAGCCGCAGCCACCACCAGCCGAGGTATCCGATGGCGCTCATGAAGAGCGCGAAACCAATTGCTCGCACCACCTGGCTCATCACCACCTCGATACGTCGCCCTGCCGCTCGACCGGGAGCGCGTGGAACAAATGCTATAAGACCCTTGTGCAGCCACGAGTCGTTATCACCGGCATTGGCGTCGTTTCACCCTTCGGCGTCGGTCGCGAACGCTTCTGGGACGCCATCAGCGCCGGACAGAGCGGTGCGCGCTTGCTCGACGACCTCGACCGCGCATCGTACGCCTGCCGTGTGGCTGCGCCCGTGGTCGGCGTCACCATCGATGATGTGCCGCCGTTGGCTGGCGACGATATCTGGGACCACGACTACCGCGCCGACCCGAAACGCTATTCGCGCGCCGCGCTCATCGCCGTCATCGCGGCACGTGAGGCCTGGAACGATGCGGGCCTGACGGTGGGCGAGCCCAACGCCGGCGTGGTGATCGGCAGCGGCGGTGGCGGCATCGACGTCGGCGAACGCCAGTACTACGACTTCTTCGTCGAGCGTGGCAAGAAGGTGACGCCGTACGCCATTCCGATCTCGATCGTCGGCATGATGTCGAGCGAGATCTCCATCTCGCTGCGGGTGCGCGGTGTGAGCCACGTGCTGTCGTGCGGCTGCACCAGTTCCACCGACGCCATGGGTTACGCCGCCGGCTTGATCCGCTCCGGCGACGCCGACGTCATCCTCACGGGTGGAGCCGACGCCTGCGTGACGCCGGGCATGATGTACGGATTCTCCCGCATGCGGGTGACGTCGATGGCCTACAACGACAACCCGGCCGCGGCCTCGCGTCCGTTCGACAAGGGGCGAGACGGCTTCGTGCTCGGCGAGGGCGCCTGGATGATGACGCTCGAGAGCGAAGCGCGCGCGCGGGCCAGGGGCGCGCGAATCTACGCCGTGGTCGAAGGCTACGGCTCGACCTGCGACGCGTTCCATCGTGTGCAGATGGCGCCGGACGGCGTCGAGATCGTGCGCGCCATCTCGAAGGCGATCGAGAAGTCGGGCCGGCCGCTCGACCAGATCGGCTACGTGAACTTCCACGGCACCTCCACCGTGCTGAACGACGCTATCGAATCGCGCTGCGTGCGCGAGGTCTTCGGCGGTCACGCGGATCGGCTGGCCGGGTCGTCGACCAAGTCGATGATCGGACACCCGCAGGGTGCGAGCGGCGCGGCCGGCATCGTCACGGCTGCACTCGCCATCGAGCGGCAGTTCCTGCCGCCCACCATCAACCAGTGCGAGTCCGATCCGGCGTGCGACCTCGACTACGTACCGAACACCGGCCGGCCCGCGCGGCTCGAAGCGGCCCTGTGCAACTGCCTGGGCTTCGGCTCGAAGAACAGCGCGGTCGTGATCGGCGCGGCCGGATGAGCGTGCCAGGTCCGACAGCGTTCGACGTCCTCGTAATCGGCGCAGGTCCGTGCGGGGCGGTGGCTGCCACCGTGCTCGCCAGGGCTGGCGCCCGTGTGTGCCTGATCGACCGCGCACGTTTCCCCAGGCCCAAACTGTGCGGCGATACGTTGAACCCCGGTGCGCTCGCCGTGCTCCGGCGGCTTGGGATGGCGGCGAGTATCGACCGAGCGGCGCTGGCTCTCGAGGGGATGCGCGTCACGGGTGACGGGGTGACCGTGGAAGCGCGCTATCCCGACGGCCTGCGCGGAGCGTCGCTGCCGCGGGAACAGATGGACCACGCGCTGGTGCGGGCCGCGTTAGCCGCGGGTGCCGAACTGCGCGAGGCAGTCACCGCTCGCGCCCCGGTTTTTCGCGACACCACGCGCGGCGGCACGGTAGCTGGTGCCTTGTGCGCGGATGAGGACGGCGCCAGCTTCGAACTTCTCGCGCCCGTGACGATTGCCGCCGACGGCCGCCGATCCGCGCTGGCGTTTGCACTTGGTCTGGCGCGCCATCCGTCCACGCCGCGGCGATGGGCGATTGGTGCGTGCGCCTCCGGTGTGCACGGCTTGTCGGCGTTCGGCGAAATGCACATCCGCCAGGGACACTACATCGGCATCGCGCCGTTACCGGGTGGCTTTGCCAACGTGTGCGTCGTCAGGCCCGCCGCCGGCGGCGACGCGGGACTGCAGCGGCCGCAACAGGCGCTGGCCGACGCCGTCGCCTCCGAACCGATGTTGCGCGAGCGCGTGGCCGACGCTCGCTGGCTGACGCCGCCGATGGTGCTTGGTCCGCTCGCCGTCGACCGCGTTGCCGACGCCGTGGTGCCCGACGGGCTGCTCGTGGCCGGCGACGCGGCCGGTTTCATCGATCCGATGACCGGCGACGGGCTGCGCTTCGCCGTCAGCGGCGGGGAACTCGCGGCGCTCGCCGCATTGCGCGCGCTCGAACATGGCTGGACCGGCGTGCACGCATCGCTCGACGCGGCGCGGCGGACGGAGTTCCAGGGCAAGTGGCGTTTCAACCGCGTCCTGCGCGGCCTGGTCGGCTCTACGGCCGGTGTGCGCGGCGCCACGCTCGGCGGACGCGTGGCGCCGGCCCTGGTTCGCGCCATCATTCGGCACGCGAGCGATTGCCATCTCGCCGCAGGGTAGTGCATGATGCGACTGCTCCTCCTCTTGGTGGTCGTGTTCGGGGCCATGCTCGTCGAGGCGCGTCGGGCGGCGGCGAACGAGCGCACGCAGCGGGCGCGCGGCGGCATCGAGCCGAAACACGACGTCTACCCGGCGATGCAGGTGGCCTATCCCGGCATCTTTCTCGCGATGATCGCGGAAGGGTTCGTCCGCCCCGCGCCGTCTGGCGCGATGCTCGCATTCGGCCTCGCCATCTTCGCAATGGGCAAGCTGTTGAAGTGGTGGGCCATCAGCGCGCTCGGTCCGTACTGGACCTTCCGCGTGATCGTGGTGCCCGGCTCCACGCCGGTCGTTGCGGGGCCGTACCGGTTCCTTCGCCATCCGAACTACGTCGGCGTGTTCGGCGAGTTCGCCGGTGCCGCACTCATTGCGGCGGCGCCGATCGCGGGAGTCCTCGGTACGCTGATGTTCACGGCGTTGATGGCGGCGCGCGTACGGGTCGAGAACCGCGCGCTGAATGCTATACTCCGGCGCGGTTAAGTCCTCACTCCTCAACACCTTGATGTCGTCGTCCCCAGTCTCCGCACACCCTGACGGAACGGGCCTGCCACCACGCTGGGCGCGCGCGGCCGACATCGTCTGTCTCGTCCTGTTGCTGCTGGTCGCGGTGGTGGCGGCGTGGGGCGGTTTTCGCGAACGCTTCGGGTCAATCCGCATCGCTCTGACCGACCCGTGGCGGCTGCTGATTGCGGCCCTCGTGCTCGCGGCCATTCGGCACGGCCTCTCCCCGCGCCCTCCCATCTACACCTGGCTGCCGCGGCAAGTGAGAGCCGGACTCAGCACCACGCCGGCCCGCGCCGCGTGGCATGCGCTGCTGTTCACAAGGCCCGCCATCCTCCTGGTCGGCTTGCTCGCGGTGGTGATGTTCGGCTACAAGGGCGGCGCACCGCCCTTGCGCCTGTCGCCCAACGAGGTCGCCAACCTCCAGGTCCGTTGGGATATGGCGTGGTACTTCGGCATCGCCACCGAAGGCTACACGTTCAGCCCGGAGAACCACACCGGGCAGCAGAACATCGTGTTCTTCCCGGCGTTCCCCATGACCGTGCGCGTGGTGGCCCGACTGCTGGGAGGTCAGACCATGGCCTTTGTGGCGGCGGGGACGCTGGTATCGCTGGTCTGCTTCTTCTGGGGCCTGACGTACCTGTTCCGGCTCGCGCGCGAACTCACGGGCGATGACGACCCTGCGCGCTACACCCTCTGGCTGATTGCCGCCTATCCGTTCGCGCTGTTCTTCGGGGCGATCTACACCGAGTCGCTCTATTTGCTTGGTGCCACGGCGGCGTTCTTCCACTTCCGGCGGCGGGAGTTCTGGCTGGCCGGCGCCTGGGGGCTGCTCGTCGGACTCACGCGCCCGAATGGCTGCTTTGTGTCGATTCCGCTGGCGATCCTGGCCGTGTCGCCGTGGCTGCCGCGGTGGCTGAACGGTGGGACAGCGGTCAACATCGAGCGGGCCGACGACCGGCGTACGTTCCGGGCGCTCGTGCCGGCCATGCTGACGGCAGCGATGCCCGGCATCGGCGTGCTGCTGTACTCGGCCTGGATGTGGCAGTTCACCGGCAACCCGCTGGCGTGGGCCGATGGCCATGCCGCGTGGGGCCGGCAATATACGGGGTTCTACCAGCTGCTCGTGGACCGGTACATTTGGCTGTTCCGCTACGGGCTCTACGACTACACGACGCAGGTGCCCGGCGATCTGTTGAACGGGCTCGGCGCGTTGTTTGTGCTCGGGGCGGCCATTCCAGTGGCGCGGAAGCTCGGCCTCGCCTACGCTGTCTTCATTCTTGTGAATATCCTGCCGCCGATGGCGGCGGGTGGGCTGCTGTCGGTCGGTCGGTTCTCGTCGGTCATGTTTCCCGCCTTCATCTGGGCGGCGACGGTCATTCCCGAACGCCACCGCAGCGGCTGGCTGACGACCTTCATGGGGATGCAGGCGTTCAATGCCGCGCTGTTCTACACCTGGCGCGATCTGTTCTGACGGCTGAGACGGGAGTCGTAAGCCTTCACGGCTCCGGGCTCCGGGCTTCGGGCTTCGGACGATGGGCGTTCTGGCGGACGCGGCCACAACGGGAGCTGAGACGTTCAGCGAGGAGAGTCATATGAATCAAATCGCGATCGTGTTGCTGTTCGCCCTCGGCATGTCGCTGCGCGCAGGCGCACAGGGAGCGGACTCCGGTCGCGTGCCGGTGCCCGACGTCTCGGCACCGGTCACCGCAGGCGCGCGCGGCCAGGCCTTCGGCGCCTTGACGCTGAAGGACCTGCCGTCGGGCTTCATCGAGGAAGAACGGTTCGTCTCGGGGGTGGCCCGCTCGTACACGAAGGCCGGCACCTGGGGAACAGACGGGGTCTGGAACCTCACGCCGGCGGCTACCGCTCCGTACACGGTGCGCATCCTCGTGCGCCGGCCCTCCGATCCCATCCGCTTCAACGGCATCGTCGTCGTCGAATGGCTGAACGTGACAGCGCAGGCCGAAGGCGCAGCCGACTACATGCAGATGCAGGAACTGCTGACGCGCGACGGGTACGCGTGGGTCGGCGTCGGCGCGCAGTCGGTCGGCGTGAACGCACCGCGGACCGGCCTGAAGGCGTGGGACCCGGAGCGCTACGCCTCGCTCGTGCACCCGGGCGACGGCTACTCGTACGACATCTTCTCGCAGGTGGCGCGGGCCATTCGCGGCGGTCGGGCGAACGCGGCGCCGGGCACGCGTCGCATCGAGCACGTGATCGCGACGGGCCGGTCGCAGTCGGCCTTCCGCCTCGTCACCTACATCAACGCGTTTCATACAGGCACGAAGCCGTTCGACGGCTATCTGGTGCACAGCCGCGGCAGCAACGCGGCGGGACTGCAGGCGGACGCCCTCGCGCGCGATGCCGAGGCACCGATTCCACCGGGCGCGCACATCCGCACCGACATCAACGTGCCGGTGCTCGATCTGCAGACCGAAGGCGACATGGCAGCGCTGAGGTCGCACCTCACGCGGCAGGAACCACACGCGCAGTACCGGCGCTGGGAACTCGCGGGGGCGGCACACGCGGAGACGCCGCGATGGGTTGTCGAGGTGCCGCCTGCGGGTCCGCCGCTCGACATGGGACCGGGCTGCAAGGAGGCGGTGAACGCCGCGCCACATCATGCGGTGGTGAAGGCGGCCCTGCGCGCGTTGACGCGGTGGGTGACGGACGCTGTCGCTCCGCCGCAATCGGCGGCGATCGAGATCGCGGATGCGAGCGCGGCAGACCCCATCGCGCGCGACCGGTTCGGCAACGCACGCGGGGGTATCCGTCTTCCGGAACTCGAGGCCCCGACGGCGAAGCTGGACGGCCGGCGCAACGACGTGGCAACAGCAGCGCCCGGCGGGCAGAACTTCTGTTTCCTCTTCGGCACGACGACTCCGTTCGACGCAGCGACGCTCGCATCGCTATATACGTCACACGACGACTACGTGCAGCAGTTCACGCG
>JBKJMH010000026.1:0-6422 GCA_046596625.1 Vicinamibacterales bacterium
CACCATGAACCTGCTGCTGCTCGAGCCCGACGAACTGGACGCCCACGGGCGTGCGGTCCTCAGCGACGCCCGCGCCCGGCACCTGCTGGAGGTGCTTCGCGTCGTGCCCGATCAGACCGTTCGCGTCGGCGTCGTCGATGGCGGCACCGGCACGGGTCGCGTCCTGGCGACCGCGAGCGGCCGCGTCACGCTCGAGTGCACCATCGACACCGCACCGCTCCGCCCCACGGTCGACCTGCTGCTGGCGGTGCCCAGGCCCAAGGTCCTTCGCCGTCTCTGGGCGCAGCTCGCTGCGCTTGGCGTCGGCCGCATCATCCTGACCAACGCCGCGCGGGTCGAGCGCAACTACTTCGACACCCACCTGCTGCAGACCGCCGGCTATCGACCGCTGCTGCTCGAGGGTCTGCAGCAGGCGCGCGATACGCAGGTGCCGGCCGTCTCCGTACACCGGCAGTTCCGCATTTTGGTCGAGGATCACCTCGACGCTCTCGCCGGACCGTCCCTTCGCCTGGTCACCGATCCGTCAGCGGCAGCACCGATCGCCGGCGTCGTGACGCGCCGGCAACCCGAGCGCGTCCTGCTGGCCATCGGTCCCGAGGGCGGCTGGAACGGATTCGAGTTGGACCTGCTCGGCGCCCACGGCTTTCACGCCGTCGGTCTCGGCCCCCGCACGCTGCGCAGCGATACCGCGTGCATCGCACTGCTTGCGCTCGCGCATGAGGCGCTGCGCGGCCGCAGCCCGGCGGTCGAACCAGCCGCCGTCAGCGGCGAGGGATTTCCAGCGTCCACACCGACAGGCAGCGATCGCACTTGAAGAACACGCGGTACGGCAGGCGGATGGTGACGCGGGGGCGCTGTTCATCTGGCGCGCATCGGGGGCACGGCGGGTCGGGTGGGCGCGTGCGGCCGCGGCGATCGCGGGTCGAAAAGCGTGCCGGACCGGTGGCGAGCGAACTCTTGAGTCGATCGACGCGCGGCACCCAGCGCCCGCATGCCATGCAGCGGACGGCTCCGCCCATCTGCTCGGCTTTCAGGCAGACGGGGCACACCGGCGTGACCTCGGGCGCAGTGTCGCTCTTGGGAAGACTCACTCGAACAGGATTGTAGGGTACCAGCCGATGCGACTCAACCATGACCTCGCCGGTCCAGCCGCAATACCGTCGTAAACTTCAGATAAAGATGACGGCGACACCGGCCCCCCCTACCTCCGCAGCCCCGACCGATCACGACCACGCACACGGACATTCGCACGAGGCGCCTCGCGGGAAGTACCTCTTCACGCTGGCCGTGGCCGCGCTCGGAGTCGTCTACGGCGACATCGGGACGTCGCCACTCTATGCGCTGCGCGAGTGTTTCCACGGCGCCCACGCCATTGCCGCGACGCCCCAGAACATCATGGGCGTGCTATCGATGATTTTCTGGGCGCTGCTTCTCGTGATTTCCGGCAAGTACCTTACCTTCGTGCTGCGCGCCGACAACCACGGCGAAGGCGGCATCCTCGCACTCACGGCGCTCGCCACGCCGATCAAAATCCTCAGCAAGACCGAGCGCTGGCCGCTGGTGCTGCTCGGCATCTTCGGCGCGGCGCTGCTCTACGGCGACGGCATGATCACGCCGGCCATCTCGGTGCTCAGCGCCGTGGAAGGGCTCGATACCGCCACACCGATCTTCACCGCCTACGTCGAGCCGATCACCATCGTCATTCTCATCGGCCTGTTCCTGATCCAGAGCCACGGCACCGGCGGCGTCGGCCGCATCTTCGGGCCTGTCACCTTCGTCTGGTTCATGACCATTGGCGTGCTCGGCGCCATCCAGGTCGCCCGCTATCCCGGCGTCCTCGGCGCGGTGAACCCGGCGCACGCCGTCCAGTTCTTCCTGACCAACGGCTGGACCGGCTACTTCATTCTCGGTACCGTGGTGCTGGCGATCACAGGCGGCGAATCGCTCTACGTCGATCTCGGTCACTTCGGCCGGCGCCCCATCCGCATCGTCTGGTTCACCGTGGTGATGCCGGCGCTGCTGCTGAATTATTTCGGCCAGGGCGCACTGCTCATCCACGAACCGCTCAGCGCCGAGAACCCGTTCTTCCTGATGGCTCCGCGCTGGGCGCTCTACCCGCTTGTCGGGCTCGCCACCTGCGCTGCCGTCATTGCGTCGCAGGCGGTCATTTCCGGCGCCTTCTCCATCACCATGCAGGCGGTGCAGTTCGGCTTCCTGCCGCGTCTCACCATCAACCACACGTCGTCGCGTGAGTTCGGCCAGATCTACATCCCGTCGATCAACTGGGCGCTGATGGTGGCGTGCATCCTCCTGGTGCTCGGCTTCGAGTCGTCGTCGAACCTCGCAGCGGCCTACGGCATCGCGGTGATCTCGACGATGACCATCACGTCGATCATGTTCTTCGTGGTGGCGCGGCGGAAGTGGGGCTGGAGTCTCGGCGTGTCAGGTGTGCTCGTCGGCATCTTCCTGATCATCGACCTGGCGTTCTTCGGTGCCAACATCGTGAAGGTGCCGCACGGCGGCTGGTTCCCGATCGTGGCCGCGGCGGCGGTCTTCACCGTCATGACCACCTGGAAGAGCGGACGCCGCACCCTGACGCAGCTCCTGCTGTCGAACGCGTTGCCAGTGGATACCTTCCTCGACGGCATCCGCAAGAACCCGCCGCTGCGCGTGCCAGGCACCGCCGTCTTCATGAACGGCAATGTGGCTGGAACACCGGCCGCCCTGCTCCACAACGTGCGGCACAACCACGTGCTGCACGAACGGAACATCCTGCTCACCGCCAAGACCGAGCAGGTGCCCCGCGTCGACCCCGAGAAGCGGGTGCAGGTCGAGCGCCTCGGCGACGGCTTCTGGCGGATCATCGTGTTCTACGGTTTCACCGAGGAACCGGACGTGCCCGCGGTGCTGGCCGCACTCGACGATCCGGAGCTGACGCTCGATCTGGCTGAGGTCACCTACTTCCTGGGCCGTGAGACGCTGATTGCCACCAGGCACGTGAACCACATGGCGCCCTGGCGCGAAAAGCTGTTCGTTGCCATGCAGCGCAACGCGACCAACGCCACGAGCTATTTCAGCCTGCCGTCGAACCAGGTGATCGAGCTCGGCTCGCAGATCGAGATCTGACGTCAGTCCCAGGCGCTGCTGATCACGATCGCCGCAAGCACCACCAGGGCTCCGGCGGCGGCCCCGACGCCAATCAGCACCTTCTTCGCGGGACTCATGCCGACCGTGGTCCGCTCGATCGCGGCGATCGCGTCGTAGCGAATGTCGCGGCCCGGCACCGGAATGCGGGTGCGCAGCTTCACCGTGAACGTCACGTCCTGGACGCTGAGCACGGTGCCCTTGAATTGCGTGCCGTCCGTGAGGCGAATCGAGACCAGCGCCGCTGGCTCCAGCCTCTCCACCACGGCGTGCCACTTCTCGGCCTCGTCCTGGGCGGGCTGGCCGGCTGATACCTGAGCCGACAGCAGCAGCGAGGCGAGCACACAGGCGCTGACGAACGTTCTGCCAGGCATGATCATCTCCTCCTAGAAATCGACACCGAAGCCGAGGCGCAGGCCCCACTGCCGGGTGCCGTGCTGGTTGAACATGAGAGCGAACTCCGGGCGCACGAAGGTGCGTTCGTTGAAGTAGGCCTTGGTGCCAACCGCCACGAACGGCCGGGTGCGCACCTCCTGCCACGTACGCTCGACCACCGGGATGGTGTAGCTGCGCCACACCCCGTTCACCAGCGCCTGTGCATACGACGACCGCTGCGATTGCAGGTCGAGGAAGCCGATTCGGGCCCCGGCTGAGACGTAGGGGTGCGTGAACGTGTTGTCGAGGAATTGCCACGTGCCGGCGAGGACGAGCTGCGTCCTCCGGGTGTCGCCAAAGAGGAAGGCGGTCCCCTGCTGCCCTGGGGACACGGTGACGTTCTCGTAGCCGTTCCACGACGTCGAGGTGCCGCTGTTCAGCCCGACGGAGGTCTTCAGGTGGCTGTTCCAGTAGCGTCCCACTTCGACATCACCAATCCAGCTGCCGCCCCACTCGTCGTAGGTCTCGTCGGCCGCTGCCACTTCATCCCGATCCGCGACGATGAATCCGAAGCCGCCCGCGATATCCCACTCGCGGTACGGCACCCCCTTCCCGTCGATCCGCTGGGCCCTGGCCGGCGCGGCCGCCAGCCCGAGCAACACCATCAGCACCAGCACCCGGTTACGTCGTCGCATGCATGCCTCCCTGTCTGGCAATGCGGAATCGGCCGCGAAACAGGCTCACGGGGTCTTGCCACGAGCGTGTACACTTTGCGGCCATGACGATCCGACACGCCGCCTTTCCCGTGCTCCTCCTGGCCTTAGCCGCCAGCGTCACTACCCTGCTGGCGCAGTCGAAGCCGGGAGTCATCTCCGGTCCCGTTGGACCGAGCCCCTACGACATTGTCCGCTACTGGCACAAACCGTTCTCGAAGCCGGGCTTCGCCTTCGGCGGCAACTCAGGGGTGTTCGCGGAAACGCCAAACCGTATCCTCGTCGCTCAGCGCGGCGAGTACAAGCTGCCGAATCCGGTGCCGGCCTCCTTCACGGCGGGCTTCGCCGGTTCCATCGGCGTCAACGTCCTCACGGCCGTCGAAGGACGAGTCTGGCAGAACTGCCTCTACGAACTCGACGCGAACGGCAAGGTCACCCAGGTGTGGACCCAGTGGGACAGGCTCTTCGAGGGCTCAGCCGGTCCGGCCCCGCATCGTATCCGCATCAGCCCGTACGATCCCCAGAAGCGCATCTGGGTGATCAACGAAACGTTCAGCGAGATCTACATCTTCTCGAACGACATGAAGACGCTGCTGCGGACGCTTGGCGAGAAGAACGTCCAGGGCGCCGACGGCACGCACTTCGGCAAGCCGCAGGACGTGGCGTTCCTGCCGGACGGCCGCATCCTGATCGCGGATGGTCTCGACAACCACCGCATCATGATCATGGACAAGGACGTGAATTACCTGGGCGAAGTCGGCAGCAAAGGCAGCGGCCCAGGTCAGTTCAACGGCGTGCACGCCCTTGCCGTCGGTCCGGAGGGGCGCGTCTTCGCCCTCGACCGCTCGGGCGGCCGCATCAACGTCTTCAAGGCCACGAACGACCCGAAGACGCTGCAGTTCGTCACCGAGTTCCCCGGCTTCTCGCTCCCGCTCGACATCGTCGTGAACGACGATGCGATCTGGGTGACCGACCTGACGCCGCTGCGCTTCACGAAGCTCGACTTTCTCGGCAACCATCTCTACACCTGGAACGTGCCGCGCGAACTACCGGACGGCTACATCGAGGTGCACACCTTTACGGTGGACGACAACGGCATTCTCTACGGCGGCGACAACCAGTACGGGCGCACGCAGAAGTTCGTGCCGAAGCCTGGCGCCGACCCGACGCTGCTGATCAAGCCGGCCTGGAAGGCGAAGTAGCATGCGCTGCCCGGGGTGCGAAGCCCCGATGACGCCGCACCAACTCGACGCCCACATGGGCGGAAGCGTCACGGTGGACGCCTGCCTTGCCTGCCAGGCGTTCTGGTTCGACGGCTACGAGAGCCTGCAACTCACCCCCGGCTCGACGCTGCGCCTGTTCCGCGTCATCGGCGACGAGTCGTCGTCGACCCGCACACCGATGCCGCCGGTGGTCACATGCCCGCGCTGCTCGATGCGGCTGGTCCCCGCGACCAACATGCAGCGCAATACCCGCTTCCGCTACGGCCGTTGCCCGCGCGGACATGGCCGCTTCATCACGTTCTTCGATTTCCTGCGCGAGAAGCACTTCGTGCGCACGCTGTCCGCCCAGCAGGTGGCGGAGCTGCGGGCGCAGGTGCAGACGGTGAACTGCTCGAACTGCGGCGCCCCGATCGACCTCGCCCTGACGTCATCGTGCGGCCACTGTGGCTCGCCGCTGTCCATGCTGGACATGGCGCAGGCCGACGCGCTCATCGCGCAGTTGGGCGCCGCCGAGTCGACGCCGGGCGCAGTCAGCCCAACGCTGCCGCTCGACCTGCTGATGGCTCGCCGCGAGGCCGAGCGCTCGTTCGCCCTCGAGGCAGGCGGCCCCTCGTGGTATCGCGACGCGATCGATGCCGGAACGGTGGCCGCAGGCGTGCGCGCGCTTGCGCGGTGGCTCGGCCAGAACGTCTCGTAGCCACGAGTCGTAGCCGCCATTCGTAGCCGCCAGTCGTAGCCGCGGGCCTTCAGGCCCGCCTCGAGCCGACCTGAAGGTCGGCAGCTACGTCCGAGTCGGCAGCGATCCCAAGCGTAGCCGCGGGCCTTCAGGCCCGCTTCGAGCCGACCTGAAGGTCGGTCGCTACGTCAGGGTAGGCAGCTACGTCGGAAGCTGCGGCTAGGAGTCGAGCGACGCCCAGATCGCGAGGATGATCAGACCGAGCAGGACCAGCAGCGCGATCTTGATCCA
>JBKJMH010000218.1:0-9546 GCA_046596625.1 Vicinamibacterales bacterium
GCGGCGCTGGCATCGCGGCTCGACCTCGAGCGCTACAAGGCCACCATCAAGGGGCTGACGCAGTTCGGCGATCGGCGTCAGGGGACCGAGCGCAATCGGAAGGCAGTCGATTGGATTGAGGCGCAGCTGAAGAGCTACGGCTGCCCGACCGAACGCGTCCGCTTTACCTATGACCCGCCCCCGCCACGCACGGGACAGGCCGCAGCGGCGCGCCCATCCGAGCCGGCCATTCCCCGCGCGGTTGGCGGCGGCCGCCCCCGCGGCGTGCGTACGCCGACCGGCGTCAACACCGACCCGCTGAAGCAGCCGAACGAGACGCTGCGGGCACTGAATCGGGAACCGGCCGTGAACGGCCCGCGTGAGGAAGTCTTCTGCACGAAGGTCGGCACGACGTATCCGAACGAGATGTACATCGTCGCGGCGCACATGGACGGGCACGGCTGGGGCGAAGCGGCCAACGACGACGGTTCCGGCACCGCGCTGGTGATGGAACTGGCGCGCATCTTCAGCATGCCCGGCGTGCAGACCGAGCGCACGATCCGCTTCGCACTCTGGAACAATGAAGAGACCGGCCTGAGCGGCGCCAGCGCCTACGTGGAGCAGCGGAAGGCCCTGCAAGGGCAGGAGAACCCGCCAGGGTCGGGGCGATACCCGGAACCCCGGTGGCTGGGCATGGTCCAGCACGATATGATGCTCTTCGACCACGGCATGCCACGCGCGGATGGCACCATCCCGTTCGAACAGCGTCCTGAAGCCGACGTGAATATCGAGTTTCAGCTGTCGGCGGCGCAGACGCAGGGCGCGCAGGCCCTCGCCTGGTACCTGCACGCCGCGAACGAGAAGTATGCGACGGACTATCCGGCGCAGGTGGGTCCGCACATGACCAACACCGACTCCACACCATTCATGGACGTGGTGCCGGCGATCAGCGTGCGCGAGAACGAGCGCGGCGTGCACGTCGGCAGCGGCTGGGATCCGCAGTGGCACCAGCCGACGGATGTCTTCACGACCTACTCGGACAGGGATTTCCGTCTGGGGCTGAACGCCGCGCAGACGACGCTGGGAGCGGTGGGGGAGTTGACGGGCGCGACGGTCCGGTAGAAAAAGGAAACCCGCCGCTCTCTCCAGGAGGGCGGCGGGTTTCGAGCATCAGACGTGCTGACGTCTCGTCGGAGCGGATACTACCAGCGCGGTTCCTGGCGACGGCCACCGCGGCCACCACCGAAACCCCCGCCGCTGCCACCGCGACCGCCGCCGAAGCCGCCCGAGCGGGCTTCCTGGGGACGGGCTTCGTTCACCGTCAACTGACGGCCACCGAATTCCTGGCCGTGGCAGGCGTTAACGGCCGCCTGCGCTTCTTCCTCCGACGCCATCTCGACAAAGCCGAAGCCGCGCGCGCGACCGGTGGCCATGTCGCGCATCACGCGCACGGATTCAACCGTGCCGGACTGCGCGAAGAGCGTTTCGAGTTCGCCCTCGGTGGTGTTGTAGGAAAGGTTGCCGACGTACAGTTTGCGACTCATGACTCTCTAACTCCCGCATTCCATCCATGGGAATGCTGCCCCCTTGGGGCTCTGTGCGGAAACCAGTCCTGAGCGAAGGGTCGCTCTATCTTGACGGACACACAGGAAAGGAGCGGATAGGCTCTGTCTGGGTGCAGGTAAGCGGAGGGCTGAAGCTTCCAACGAAAGGAGGAGTCTAGCACAGCGAGACAGAAAATCCACGTGCTACAATTCCCGCCAGTCTCCGCAGGGGGTCAGTCGTCCGTCGAGTCAGCTCGACCCCAGCGGGAAGTCCCATTACTCTCGGAAAGGGCGTTCGATGCGGTCTCCCTCCACGTCGCGCGGAGTGCCTTCGCGGCCCGTCTATGCCGGTAAGGAAACAATCGGCAGGGTGAAGAGCCTGACACGCGGCCAGGCTTGCGGCATGATCAGCGTTCCCGACGGCGACGTCTTCTTCCACAAGGCCGACTTCAAGGGCGAGTTCTTCGACTTGCAAGTCGGTGACAGGGTGGTGTTCGAGCTGCTGAACGACACCATCAGCGGCAAACGCGCCCAGAACGTTCGCGTCGCGCCGAAGCCTGCCCCGCGCGCAGCTAAGCCCGCGCCAAAGGCGACGAAGAAAACGGCGGCCAAGCCGGCCGCGAAGAAGGCCGCAGCCAAGACCGCGGCCAAAAGGCGGTGACTTTGAATCGCGTCCATCTCATCAACCCGAGTCACGTCGCGTTCGGCGTGGCAGTGATCACGCCACGCTGGTTGTTCGTCCTCGCTGCCGCGACCGGCACGGAGTGGGGCGACCCGGTCATCGTCGACGAAACCCTCGAGCTGATCGACCTCGACACCATCCGCACCGGCGATGTGGTTGGCATCGGTATCCACACGGGGAATGCGCGGCGCGGCTACGAGATCGGCCAGGCCGCCAGGCAGCGCGGCGCCTGGGTGGTCTACGGCGGCATTCACGCCACGTTGTTCCCTGAGGAAATCCTCGAACACGGCGCGGCGCACGCGGTCGTGAAGGGCGATGGCGACCTGATCTGGCGCACGGTGGTGCGCGATTGCTTCGCCGGGAAGCCGCTTCCGGTCTACGACGGCGGCCGGGTCAGTGGCGACGACTTTATCCCAGCCCGCTGGGACCTGCTGCCCAAGTCGAGCTACATGTGGGCGTCGGTCCAGACTGTTCGCGGCTGCCCGAAGCACTGCTCGTTCTGTTCGGTCTGGCGCACCGATGGCCAGGAACCACGGCAGCGCGCGGTCGACAAGGTGGTTGGCGAAATCGTCCAGTTGCGCCGTCAGGGCTTCCGTTTCATTGCGCTGGCCGACGACAATTTCTACCCGGTGGCGATGGAAGACCTCCGGATGGCGGACCGTCGCCACGACAAGACGCATCTGCATGAACTCGAGGCCCTCCGCCAGGAGCGGTTCGAGTTGATGGAGGCACTATCCGAACTCCCTGACGACATGGTGTTCTTCACCCAGATCACCATGGAGGCGGCGGAGGACACCGCCTTCCTCGACGCGATGCGGAAGGCCCGCATTCGCGGCGCACTGGTCGGTGTGGAAGCCGTCACCCCGGAAGGGTTGAAGGACGTCTACAAGGGCTTCAACCTGGCAGGCGACGAACTGGTTGAACGCCTGCGCACCTTCCGCCGTCACGGCGTGCACGTGCTCGGTTCGTTCATCTTCGGCTTGCCGAGCGACCGCGAGCACACCTTCGCCGCGACGGCCGCACTCGCCGCTGAGGCCGACATCACGTTTGCGCAGTTCGTGCTGCTGACGCCGTTCCCAGGCACGATCGACTTCGAAAAGTGGGCCGCCGATCCGGTCAACCAGGAGACCACCGTCGACGGCGTGTCGGTCACCAAGCACTGGCTCATCCCGCAGGAGAAGCGTCCGAAGCTCTTCACGCCGCACCCGACAATGGAGATCGAGGAGATCCGCGTGCGGACGCAGGACGCGTGGGACCAGTTCTACAGCTGGGGCAACGTCTGGAAGCGCTCCACAGTGGTCAAGAGCATGAAGTCACGCATCGCCTTCATGCTGATCTCGAAACTGTACCGGCAGATGTACGCGAACACGGGCATCGCCACCGACAGCGCGCGTGTGCAGCGGTCCGCGCAGTACGCCCGCATCATCGCCACCGCCATCCGGCGGGTCTTCGTCGCCAAGCCGATGCCGGAACTTCAGATGCCCCAAATCACTCGAAACGCAAGGCAGGTCGCCTAGTATTGCCGTTCACGTCATTTCAGCTTCATCCGAACCTGCTCGCCGGAGTCAAGGACCTCGGATTCACCCGTCCCACCCCGATTCAGACCGATGCGATCCCGCCCGCCCTTGCGGGCCGGGATCTCCTCGCCTGCGCCTCGACCGGCAGCGGCAAGACCGCGGCCTTCCTGCTGCCGCTTCTGCACAAGCTGATGACCGAGAAGCGCGGCACCACGCGCGCGCTCGTCCTCACGCCGACGCGTGAGCTCGCGGCGCAGATCGTCGCCGACCTCAACGATCTCGCGGTGCACACGCCGCTGACCGCGGCCGCCATCTTCGGCGGCGTCGGCATGGGGCCGCAGGAGCACGCCTTCCGCTCGGGCGTTGACGTCATCGTCGCCACGCCGGGCCGCCTGCTCGATCACTTCAAGGCGCCCTACGGCAAGCTGCACGGATTGAAGTATCTCGTGCTCGACGAAGCGGACCGCATGCTCGACATGGGGTTCCTGCCTGACATCCGCCGCATTCTGCGGCACCTCCCGACGCGTCGGCAGACGCTGTTCTTCAGCGCGACCATGCCGTCCGCGATTGCGGAACTCGCCAACCAGATGCTCAAGGACCCGGCGACGATCAATCTCGAGCGCAAGGCCGCGCCGGCCATTGGCATCACGCAGGCGATTTATCCGGTGCCGCAGCACCTCAAGTCGAAGCTGTTGCTCGAGCTGCTCAGCAGCGGTGAGATCGACGACGCGCTGGTCTTCACGCGGACGAAGCATCGGGCCGATCGGCTGATGCGCTTCCTTGCCGAGAAGGGCGTGAACGTCGAACGCATCCACGGCAACCGTTCACAGAACCAGCGCACCGAGGCGCTCGCCGGCTTCAAGAGCGGCAAATACCGTGTGCTGGTGGCCACGGACATCGCGGCGCGGGGCATCGACGTCACGGCGCTCGGACACGTCATCAACTTCGACGTGCCGGCCGTGCCCGAGGACTACATCCACCGCGTCGGTCGCACGGCGCGCGCTGACGCCGTGGGCTCGGCCTTCACGATGGTGGCCCCGGAAGAGCAGACCGACCTGTCGGCCATCGAGAAGGCCATCCAGAAGCGGCTGCCGCGAGTGACGCTGCCTGGGTTCAACTACGACGCCGTGAAAGAAGCGCCGGCGCCTGGTGCGCGTCCCGAGAGGGCACCCGGACAGGGTCGGCCAGGACAGCATCGCCCAGGTCAGGCTCGGCCTGGACAGGGCCGGCCGGCCGCCCGTCCTCGTGCCGCAGGCGGCGGACACGTGCACGGCAGCAAGCAGTCGCCACTGCGCAGTCGCGGTCGCAGCCGCTAAAGCGTTTTCCAGGGGTGTAGCGGCCGACCTCAAGATCGGCGAGGTTCCGCGAACCTGTCGGTTCGCCGCTACGTCATGCTCATGCCCTCAGCCATCCCCGGCCGCCTTGCCCTCAGCGTGCTTGACCAGTCGCCCATCTCCGACGGGATGACGGCCGGACAGGCACTGCGGAACTCTATCGACCTGGCGCGCACCGCTGACCGCCTCGGCTACACCCGCTACTGGGTAGCGGAACATCACGGCACCCGCATGCTGGCGTGCGTGAGCCCCGAAGCGCTCATCGGGCCGATTGGTCTTGCCACCTCACGCATTCGCGTCGGCAGCGGCGGCGTCATGCTGCCGCACTACAGCGCCCTGAAAGTCGCCGAGACATTTCGCATGCTGGCGGCGCTCTGTCCGGGCCGCGTCGATCTCGGGCTGGGCCGTGCGCCAGGCAGCGACCCGCTCACCGCGTGGGCGCTGCAACGCGACAAGCGCCAGGCTGGCCCCGACGACTTCCCCGAACAACTGGCGGAGTTGCTGGCCTACGTCCGTGACGGCCTGCCGCCAACGCATCGCCTCGCGAAGGTCGCTGCGCTGCCCGACCCTCTGGAACGTCCGATCGCGTGGCTGCTCGGCTCGTCGCCGCAGAGCGGGGTCTGGGCGGCTGAACTCGGCCTGCCTTACGCGTTCGCAGACTTCATTGCACCGGGTGGGGCGTCCATCGCTCGCCGCTACGTTGACAGCTTCGTGCCGGCGAGCAACCTGCCGCAACCGAAAGTGATCGTCGCCGTCTGGGCATTGTGCGCCGAGACAGACGAGGAAGCCGTGCGCCTGGCCTCGAGTTCACGGATGGCATTCGCGCACTTCGTGAACGGTAACCCGATCCAGGTACCGCCAGTGGAGGTGTCGCTGGCGTTCCTCGACGCCAACGCACACCTGCTGGACACGATCATCCAGCGCCGCCGGGCGGTGATTGGCAATCCGCGGCTCGTGCGGGAGACGCTGGAGCAGGTGGCCGCGGACTACGGCGCAGACGAGGTGATGGTGGTGACCATCACCTACGACCACGCGGCACGCCTGCGTTCGTACGAACTGCTCGCAGACGCATTCGGACTACCGGCGCAGTAGCTCAGGCGCCCTTCAGGAACTTCTCGGGCTCGGCGTCGAACTTCCGCTTACAGCCGGGCGCGCAGAAGTAGTAGGTCTTGCCGTTGTACTCACTGGTGCCGGCGTTCTTCTGCTCGTCTACCTGCATCTTGCAGACAGGGTCGATGGCCATCATGTCCTCCATGGGCAGGCGGATGCGTGAATCCGCCGTTCAGTTGGAAAGCCGCGCACGCATCGTCCCGCGGCGTCTGGTCACACTGTAGGATGCCTCAATCACGCTCTGCGTGACACCGGCTCAGAGCTTCAGCCGCCGCAGCCGAAGCGCGTTGGTAATGACCGACACCGAACTGAAGGTCATCGCTGCGCTGGCCCAGATGGGGCTGATGACGGTGCCCGTCAGTGGATACAGAATGCCGGCGGCCACCGGCACACCGACCGCGTTGTAGACGAACGCCAGAAACAGGTTCTGGCGGATGTTGCGCATGGTCGCGCGCGACAGGCGCCTGGCGCGGACGATGCCGCGCAGATCGCCCTTCACCAGAGTGATGCCGGCGCTCTCCATGGCGACATCGGTGCCGGTGCCCATCGCAATGCCCACGGCGGCCTCAGCCAGCGCGGGCGCGTCGTTGATCCCGTCACCGGCCATGGCGACCACACGCCCCTCAGCCTGCAACTGGCGGATGACGTCGCGCTTCCCAGCAGGGAGGACATCCGCCCGCACGTCGTCCAGTCCGAGCGCCAGTGCGACGGCGCGCGCGGTGGTCTCGTTGTCGCCGGTCAGCATCACGATGCGTAATCCCTCGGCATGCAGGGCGGCGATCGCCTCTGGCGTCGTGCTCTTCACCGGATCGGCGACACCGAACAGGGCGAGGAGTTGCCCATTGCCGGCGAGATACATCACCGTATGGCCCTCGCGCCGCAGCGCGTCGGCTCCGGCGCTCACAGCGTCGAGCCGGACGGCCACGTCAGCCATCAATGCGGCATTGCCGAGCGCGTACCGCGTGCCGTCAATCCCGCCTTCGATTCCCTTGCCTGGCACCGCCTGGAACGCGCCCACCGGCGCGAGCTCGAGTTGCCGGGCGCGTGCGCCGGCCACGATCGCCGCGGCCAGCGGATGCTCACTCGACTGCTCGAGCGACGCCGCCACGCGCAGCGCGTCGGCCTCGGCGATGGAGCCGACGGCTCGCACCACCGTGAGCGTGGGGCGCCCCTCGGTCAACGTGCCGGTCTTGTCGACGACGATGGTGTCGACCTGCTCGAGGCGTTCCAGCGCCTCGGCTCGGCGCACCAGCACGCCGGCGGTGGCGCCTCGACCGGTGCCCACCATGATCGCCATCGGCGTGGCGAGCCCCAGCGCGCAGGGGCAGGCGATGATCAGGACTGCCACGCCGGCCACGAGCGCGTGCGCGAGCTTTGGTTCGGGGCCTACGGCCATCCAGGTCACGAAGGCGAGGATGGCGACGACCACCACCGCTGGCACGAAGTAGGCAGCAACGCGGTCGGCGAGGCGCTGGATCGGCGCGCGGCTCCGTTGCGCTTCTCCAACCATCCGCACGATCTGCGACAGCAGCGTCTCGCGACCGACGCGGTCTGCCCTGAACACGATCGAGCCGGTGGCATTGATGGTGCCGCCGGTGACGCGTGAGCCGGGTCCCTTCTCGGCGGGAATGGGCTCGCCCGTGACCATGCTCTCGTCCACCGCGGTCGCGCCGCTCACGACGATGCCATCGACCGGTACCTTCTCGCCGGGCCGGACCCGGCAGAGATCGCCCACCCGCACGTCGGACAGCGGCACATCCACGTCGTCGTTGCCGCGCACCACCCGCGCCGTCTTTGGCGCCAGGCCGAGCAGTTGCTTGATCGCCGAGCTTGTCTGGTCGCGTGCGCGCAGTTCCATGACCTGCCCAAGGAGCACGAGCACGGTGATCACCGCTGCGGTGTCGAAGTAAGTCTCGACAGCTCCGTGCATGCGGAGGCTCTCCGGGAACAATCCGGGCGCCATCGTCGCGACCACGCTGAACAGGTACGCCGACCCGGTGCCGAGTGCGATGAGCGTGAACATGTTCGGGCTGCGGTTCACGAACGACATCCACGCCCGCTCGAAGAACGGCCAGCCAGCCCAGAAGACCACGGGCGTGGCGAGGACGAGACCCACCCAGTTCACGAGTCCGGCGCTCGACATGAAGATCCGGCTGCCCATCACCATGTCGGCCATCGTCAGCACGAACACTGGAGCGGTCAGGACGGCCGCGATCCAGAATCGGCGCGTCATGTCGACGAGTTCGGGGTTCGGACCAGACTCGAGCGTGATGACCATCGGCTCGAGCGCCATGCCGCAGATCGGGCATGGACCTGGTACGTCGCGGACAATCTCCGGGTCCATCGGACAGGTGTACTGCACCGCCTCGCCTTCGCTGACTTCGGGTGGAGGCGCCACGTAGGGGTGGCCCGTCAGGAACCGCGCGGGGTGTTCCTGGAATCGCTCGAGGCAGGCGTCGGCGCAGAAGTGATAGGTTACCCCCTCGTACTCAACGGTACCGACGGAGTCTTGTTCCTCAATTTCCATCAGGCAGACGGGGTCGACATGTGTCATGTGGGGTCTCCTCGCATGATGGCACGATCCCGCTGTACCGCTAAACTGGACGGATGAACCGTCTCTCCGCCATTCTTTTCGTGGCCACGTTCGCCACCGCCGGTTGTTCGACGACGCCAGCCAACACCACCGCGGCCCCGGCAGCCGCCGGGGCCGACACTGGTGTACAGATCGTCACCGGCACGGCACCACCGGCAACCGGCAACTTTCCGTCCATGGTCATCCTCGAGCCGATCGGCGGCGGCGCCCCGACGCCGCAGACGGCCTCGCCGACCATGGACCAGGTGCAACAGACCTTCATCCCGTCGATTCTGCTCGTCCGCACCGGCCAGCCGGTCGACTTCTTCAATCACGACGACGTGCTGCACAACGTGCGGGTGAAGAACGACGAGACCAGGGAATCGGCATTCAACGTGGCGATCCCGACGGGCGAGAAGTTCGGGCACACCTTCACCCGCGACGGCTTCTACGACGTCGGTTGCGACATCCATCCGGGTATGTCCGCGCAGATTCTCTCGACGACCAGCCCCTGGACCGTCGTGGCGGATCCGTCCGGCGCGTTTGTCATCACGAATGTCCCGAACGGTCCCTACAAGGCGATCGTCTATGCCGGAGCGCGGAAGCTGGAGAAGGAAGTCACTGTTGGCGCGGGCGCGTCAACGCTCGACCTGACGAAGTGAGACGCCAAGTCCGCGGCTACGCCACGCGGAACCGTTGCGGCGCTAGAAGCTGAAGAAGAGCAGCAGGTCGACGCCTGCGCGCTCGACCCGGCGGAACGGCGAACGAGCGCTGAGCGCGCCCGCGTCCGAGAACGTGGCGCGAATGC
>JBKJMH010000157.1:0-3010 GCA_046596625.1 Vicinamibacterales bacterium
AATCGCCACGCGCTGCGCCTCGCCGCCAGAAAGTTGCGACGGCCGATGGCCGGCGCGGTGCCCCAGCCCGACGTAGTCGAGCAGTTCGGCGGTGCGGCGCTTCCGATCAGCCCTCGATACGCCGGCTTCGGCCTGCGGCACGTCGACGTTCTCCGCCGCGGTGAGCATCGGCAACAGGAAGAAGCGCTGGAAGACGAAGCCGATGCTGCGCAGTCGCAGATCGCTGCGCGCATGGTCCGGCAGGGCGCTGACGTCGCGGCCGTCGAAGCGCAGCGTGCCCGAGCTGGGCGTGTCGACACAGCCGAGGATATGCAGCAGCGTCGACTTGCCGCAGCCGGACGGCCCGCGAATCGCCAGATACTCGCCTGCGGCAATCTGCACGGAGATGTCGCGCAGCGCGTGCACCGGGCCGCCGCCCATGGGAAACACCTTGCCGAGCGACCGCGCCTCGATGAGCGGCTCCATCACCCCACCACCTCATTGCGCAGCGTGGTCGCGATCGGCAAGCGGGCGACCAGCCACATCGGATACGCCGACGCCAGCAGCGCCGTCGTCACGAGCAGCGCGGCGTGCAGGAGCAGCGCCCGCGGCTCGAACACAAAGAAGTGCATCGACGCCGGAATGCCCGGCATCGCCTTGAGAATCTGGTCGAGCCACAGCGACAGGGCCATGCCGAGCGGCAGCGCCAGCACGCCGCCAGCCGCCACCAGCATCGCGCCCTGGAGCAGCACGTCCATCGCGGCGCGGCCACGCGAAAAGCCGAGGGCGCGCAGCGCGGCGATTTCGGCCAGCCGCTGGTTCACCGAGACGGTGAGCAGCACGGTGATCAGCAGGAAACCGAAGAGCAGGGTGATCGTCGAGAGCACCGCCGAGATCTGGCGGAAGTAGGTGAAACCCTGCGACTGCATCCGGGCGACGATCTGCTCGTTGGTCACCGGCACCAGATCGGGACGAGCCGCCCGGATTGCGGCAACGGCGGCGCCGGCACCGCCGCTCGACGCCACCATCAGCATGTCGGCTTCGTCCCGGTCGTCGCCGCAGGCCTCCCGCAGCGCGGTACGCGTCATCACCGCCGTGTTCTGGGCCTCGTCGTCGAACGGAAACTGCGCCACGCCGACGATGCGGAAGCTGCGCGGGGCGAGTGCGGCACGGCTCGAATCGCAGCCTGTGCGCAGGGTCACCTCACTACCGAGCGCGACACCGACCTCGGCCATCAGCGCCTGGTTCACCACCAGATCCGGCGGCGCCAGGCTCGCGCCGAGGTCCGATCCGGTGATGATGGTCCAGGGGCGCCGTGCGCCAGGGTCCATGCCCGTCAGCGTGAGGCCGATTACCGCGCGGCCGGTCTGCCAGACCTCGCCCGTGGCGGTGCGCATGGGTACGGCTTCGGCAATGTCCGGCAGCGCCGCGATGCGTGTCGCCGCTTCGGTGGCATCCTTCAGGCGGATGCCGCCCGGCAGTGGCGAGTCGGTGGCGGTGACGCGCACATCGAAGCCGACGCTGTCGAGCAGGTCGCGAAACGACACGACGAGTCCTCGCGACAACAGCAGCATGTCGAACAGCAGGGCACCAACAGCAGCAATGCCGATGATGCCGAGTGCGGTGCGACCGGGTTGCCGCACGAGGCTCCTGACGGCGAAGACCAGGGCTCTCATCGGCGGGTCAGCGAGATACCCTCGCCCCTCAGCAGTGACCACGACGACGCGAAGATGGCGGCCACACCCAGCGGTACGGCCACCGCCACCGATCGCAGGGCCACACCAGGCGTAATGTGCACGAAAACCAGGGCCGTGTCGTAGCGCCACTGGAAGAAGCGATTGATGCCGCCCTCCATCACCACCGACAGCACCACCCCGAACAGCGCGCCGGTGATCGCAATGACCACGCCTTCGGCCAGCACGTGCTGCAGGATGCGTGAGCGGCGGAAGCCGATGAGCCGCAGCATGCCCACAGTGGCGCGCCGTTCCTCGACCAGCATCAGCATCAGTGCCAGCAGGAACACGCTGCTGGCGATCACGGTGACGATGGCAATCGCCAGATGGAACCGCTCGAGGACGACGAAGGGGGCGGCACGGCGCTCGTCGTTGCCCGTGCGATCGGCCAGGGTGCCAGGCACCGCGGTGATGAGCCGGCGTGCGGTGGCCCGCGCGTCGCTGTCCGTCGCGAGCACGACGTTGAGCGCGTCGACCGATTCCGCTTCGAGCGGGTCGGACGGCGCCGTCAGGCCGACGATGTCGGGCAGATGCAGGCGCACCTCGAGGCGCGCCGCGCCAAGCCGCATCGGGTCGGGCGTCGGCTCGTACTCGCCGGCGATGCGGAACGACCGGGGGTTGGAGCCCGAGGTGTCAGACGCGAGCGCGACGACATCGCCCACCGCCAACTGCTGCGATTCGAGCAGCTGCCGCGAGACCAGGATGTCCGGCACGAGGCTGTCGGGGGCGGAGCGGGCGACTGAGGAGAAGGCCGCGACCGCCGCACAGACGGCGGCAATCGCGGCACGGCGGCCAGGCATGGCCGGGTCAGACCCAGTGCGGTTCGGGAGTGATGGCGTCCTGCGGGCGCGAGCCCGGGTCGGGACGGCCACTGCCTTCGAGACGGCTGATGGCGCGCACGGTCATGTCGTGGTCGCACACGATCTGGCACGACAGGCGCACGCCGGTCAGCCCGCGCGCCGCCAGACGTTCGACTTCCGCGGCGGTGTGCGTCGTTGGCTCCCCTTCGATGAACTCGACGCGGCACGTCGTGCAGCGGGCGTTGCCGCCACACGCGTGAAGAATATCAACCTTGGCCTCGTCCTGAATTGCCAGAACCAGACGCTTACCTGCGGGGACCTCTACCGTCCCGAAACCTTCGACAGTCAACTTGGGCATAAGCAGCGATTGTACGGATTGCTGATCGGGAAACGCTAGAGCGGTTTTCACATCGGCGTAGCTGCCGACCTTCAGGTCGGCCTTGCCTTTGCGGACCTGAAGGTCCGCGGCTACGCCACACAGAATCGAAAACCGCTCTA
>JBKJMH010000173.1:0-9550 GCA_046596625.1 Vicinamibacterales bacterium
AGTTCGGTCAGTTGCTCAGGATCGACCGGCTTCACCAGATGGTGGTCGAACCCCGCTTCCAGCGCCTGACGCCGGTCATTGTGCTGTCCCCACCCGGTCAACGCGATCAGCAGCAGCGACGCCGCCCAGGGTTCGCGCCGCAGGACGCGAGCGACGTCGTAGCCGCTGATATCGGGCATGCCGATATCGAGCAGCCCGGTATCGGGCCGGAATACCTGGGCGAGGTCGATCGCTGCCTGGCCGAGATGCGCGACTCGCACGTCGTGGCCCTCGAGCTGGAGCAGCAGCGCGAGGCTTTCCGCCGCGTCCCGGTTGTCGTCGGCGATCAGGATCCGCCGAGGCTGGGATGTCGTCGGTCGAGGCTCGGACACCGCCAGCGCCGCGTCTGAAGCGGCTGAGGCCAGCGGCAAGCGCACGATGAACTCGCTGCCGCGCCCGAGGCCGCCGCTGCGTGCCTCGACCGTCCCGCCGTGCAACTCCGTGAGCCCTTTGACCAGGGCCAGCCCGATGCCGAGCCCTCCTTCGGCACCCCCCGCGGCGCCGTGCACCTGCGAGAAGATTTCGAATATGCCGACGAGGCACTCGGGAGCGATGCCGATGCCACGGTCCCTGACCGAGAGAGACACGGTGTCGCCGTCAGCCGTGGCGGTCAGGTCGACGTGACTGCCGGCGTCACTGTATTTCGCCGCATTCATCAACAGGTTGGACAGGATCTGCGAGAGGCGGAGGTGGTCGGCATCGAGCCGCACCGGTTTATCCGGAAGGCTCACGGCAAGCTGTTGCTGCTTGCTGTCCAGTTTCGGCCGTGCGGCCTCGACCGCTGCGTCGACCACGTCGCGCAGCACCAGCGCCTGCTTCTTGAGCTGAACCTTCCCCCGGGTGATCCGTGCGATGTCGAGCAGGTCGTCGAGCAGCAGCGACATGTGCGTGACCTGGCGCTCGATGATGACCTGGGCCCGCTGCAACTGTCCCGGTGCCGCCTGCGGCGACGCGATAATCTTCGCCGCGACGCGGATTGGCGCGAGCGGGTTGCGCAGTTCGTGCGACAGCGTCGCGATGAATTCATCCTTGCGCCGGTCCTGTTCGCGCAGCTGATGATTGAGGCGGGCCAGTCGCTGCTGATCGAGCTTCTGCGCCGACACATCGACCGTCACACCGTCGAAATGCGTCGGCGTGCCGTCGCTCGCGTAGTCCGTACCGCCGAGTGCGTGTATCCACTTGATCTCGCCTGTCGTCGGATGCACGGTGCGGTAGACGATGTCATATGGGCGGCGGCTGCTGATCGACTCGTCGATCGCGTCGCGCGTCGGTGCGCGGTCTTCTTCGTGAATCCTCGCGTAGAAGTCGTCGATGGTGATGCGCGCGGTGGGTTCGAAGAAGAAGTGTTCCTTCACCCGCTCGTCCCACTCGAGTTCCTCGAACGGCAGATCGCAGTACCAGAATCCCACGCCTGACAGGCGCGTCGCATAGTCCAGACGGGCCCGGTTCACGGCCAGCGCCCGGTCGGCCTGCGTCCGTGCCGTGACGTCGACGCCTTGCACGAAAATCCCGGTGATCGCCCCTTCACGGTCGGTGATGGGTTGATAGACGAAGTCGAGGTAGCGTTCCTCCGCTGGTCCGTCCGGCGAGAACTGCGCGACGAACCTGGAGCCAGTCGCCACGTACGGGGTGCCCGTGCGGTAGACCTCGTCCAGGTGCGCCAGGTACCCCTGCGCCACGGCTTCGGGAAGCGCGTCCGCCACGGTTTGACCGACCACCGGCCGATGGCCGACGATTGCCATATAGCCGGGATTGGCCAGTTCGAAGATGTGGTTCGGCCCCCGCAGGACGGCGATGAAGGTGGGCGCCTGCTCGAACAGCTGCACGATCTGCTCACGCTCGGAGGCCAGCTTTCGCTCGGCCAGCACGTGCGCCGTCGTTTCCGAGCAGGTCACCAGCACGCCGCCGACGCCGTGCGGAGCCGTCGGTTCATCGATGGGGCTGTAGCTGTAGGTCCAGTACACCTCCTGCAGCGCGCCGTGGCGGATTATGGGTACGCACTGGTTCTCGTGCCACACCGCCCCTTCACCCTGCAGCACCTGTTTGATCTGGCCCCCGACGAGCGGCCACACCTCTTCCCACGCTCGACGCCCGGGCGCGCCGAGGATGGCCGGATGTTTCTCCGGTCCGAGTGAACGGGAAAACGCGTCGTTGTAGATGCAGGCGAGTTCGGGGCCCCAGAAGATCATGG
The DNA here is from genome assembly GCA_046596625.1 of Vicinamibacterales bacterium. Taxonomy (GTDB): domain Bacteria; phylum Acidobacteriota; class Vicinamibacteria; order Vicinamibacterales; family CAVVIG01; genus CAVVIG01. Next base: position 2,231 of record JBKJMH010000173.1, read on the forward strand.
TTGGGTGCCCCGTGCTGAGAAGGACGCGAACCGTGGTGCGCAGGCTCTGCGGCCAGCTGCGGGGTTCACCCAGGGAAGTGCCGGCCCACGCGTGGGCGCGAATGTGCTCGCCCATGACGCCGCCGCCCGCGAGAAACGCAAGGCTGCCGTCGGCAGACCCCTCTTGCGATGATGAAACGCTCACCTCGTTATGCTAAACCGCAGGAATCACCGGCGATTCAGCTTATTTCAGGTGAGATCCCCGGGGCAGAGGAGTGAGGCGCACCCGGACGACCGGTGGAAATGTGAACGCGCCACCGGTCAGCAGATCGACGCCAACCGTGGTGGCCAGTGACGCGCCGATGTGCTGTGGCCAGTCGTTCACCGAGTCCCACCCCTGTACCTGCAAGGGATTCAGAGCCACGGCGAAGTCGGCGATCAGCCAGCGACTCGCGCGTCGATCAATCCGCAGGTCGGCCCGTTCGTAGCCGTCCTTCGTCAACGTCATCTGGGGACGGTGCCTTCGCGACAGCCGGACGGTCGTCGGTGTCTGGCCGACCGGTCGTCCATCGACCGAGACGACTGCGCCACCTGGCTCCGACTGGATGAGCACGGCTTGATGGGTGCCATGCACGAGCGTGGCACAACCACCGCTGATGACCGCTACCACCAGAGTCGCTATCGTCAGGACGAGTTGATTCAGGGAACGGGTGCGCAGCTGCATGGTCACCTCTGCTCGCCACGTTAGTCGCGCGAGCGAGGGCTGTGCTGATCGGTGAGCTGAGGAACCCTGAATCCGCGAATGGACAGACCCAGGCGCCCGCTGCCAGCAGGTCCCTGACGATCGTGCTCAGGTCCGCTGCGGTGACGTCACCACTGAGCCGAATCGTGAATCGCCGTTGGCCGGGTCCAGGCTCACAACTGACGGCCACGCGTTCTTCCCCGCTGAGGGCCTGCCTGTGGCGGAGTCGCGGCGCGCGGACCGTGGCGGTCTTCGACCAGCCGGCCGCGTCCGTCAGGCCCGGGCGCGATTCGTCCAGCAACGGGGCCGCCGATGTCACGGCGGACACTGCGCGTGCCCTCAATGACGTCAGCGACGCTGCGCCTCCAGTCCGAGCGGTCATAGACGCAGGGCATGTCGCGTGTGTTGTCGGTCCGAAGGAAGCGCAGCAATAGGCGGTGCTCGCTAACGCCCGACTCCGTCAGCGCCGGGTGAGCGACTGCTGCTTGAAGTGACCGCTCTTGTCGAAGAACGGGGCGTAGACGCTCTGACGGGCGGCATCGGCTTGCTGGAAGACCTCGGTCTTCACCGCCGGCCCGCAGAGCACTCGGCAGAGCGCATCGTTGTTGGGAAGGCGCTCCTCACGCGCATACGTGAACCAGGCGAACGTAATCTGCCGATCGGCCGCGGGTGTTGCGACGATGCATGTGTCGCCGACGCGAATGTCGGCGGTCTGGTCGGTCTGGGCCCCAGGCGTACCGAGGTCGAAGAAGGCATCCTCGAGCCCGTACAGGGCGCGGTGGTCGACGCGCTTGTAGTTGTTCAAGTAGAACGTCGGCCGTGAGAGCCGCGTCTGGCCAAGCGGGCTCCACGCCGGCGAGTTGCCCTGGACCGCGCGACCCGCGACGGGGCGGGGGCAGACTTCGCACAGCGCCGGGTCGAGTCCGTGTTTGCAGAGCAGGGCGGGCATTGTTGAAGAAGAGTTTAGCCGGACTGCAGCGCGGCGCAACCGCTAGGATGACGTCGATGGTCACTGCTTCGTCAGATGGTCGGACGCTGCTCGAAGCCAGCTTGAAGCACGAGCGGGTGGTGACAACAACTCTGCTCGTCGTCATTCCTGTCGTCTGCTGGACGTGGATCGCTGTGATGGCACGCGACATGTACGGGACGATGCTGGGCTCGTCGGCGTGGATGATGACCGCCACCTGGGACGCTCCACACTTGCTGCTGCTCTGGGCGATGTGGGCGGTGATGATGACCGCGATGATGCTGCCGTCGGCTGCCCCGCTAGTACTGCTCTACGCTGGCGCGCTCCGAACCAGGAGCGAGGCGAGGGTCGGGCGGCAGCTGTACGCAATGGCGGCGGGATACGTGGCCGTATGGGCACTGTTCAGCATCGCCGCTACGGCGCTCCAGCGGCTCCTGTCGACGGCGCTCGTCCTGACGCCGATGATGGAGCCGGCCACACCGATGGCGGGCGCGGTCGTGCTCGCCGTCGTCGGGCTGTATCAACTGACGCCGCTGAAGACCGCCTGCCTGCGCGTGTGTCGGTCGCCGCTGGCGTACCTCCTGCAGCACTGGCGCTCAGGCGCAGTCGGCGCGTTCCGGCTGGGCGCATACCATGGCGCCTATTGCCTGGGCTGCTGCTGGGCCTTGATGCTGCTGCTGTTTGCGGGCGGCGTGATGAACCTCGTGGTCATCGTGGCGCTCACTCTCTGGGTTCTCGTGGAGAAATTTGCACCGTTCGGTGAGCAGACTGCACGCGTCAGCGGCGCGGCGCTACTCGCCCTGTCGATCATGATGGCGACACGCTGACGTCTCTCGGCGTGGCCAGCCTCAGGCGCTCTGCCAGGCGAACGGGGCGTACTGCCCGTTGTTCTTGCCGCTGGCATCGTCCCAGGAGACACCCAGTGCTGCCACATGACTGTTCGAAGGACGTGCCAGCGAGAAGGTGTCGGCCGCTGGATGCCCGGTATGTGACAACTGCATCGGCTCCGCCGCGGGATTCAATCCTGTGGCCCCTTCGGCAGCCATGCGCACGAGGCTCGACGCATTTACTGACCAGGACGCGCCGCTGCGCGTGAACTCGATCGGGGAGGTCTCGACGCCGAGAAATGTTCCGACGAGACCCGATAGTGCCGCCATGGGCCCTCCGGCGCCTCCACTCGCGATCCCGGTGATGGCGTCGCGCTGTTCAGTCGTGGCGCGTTCGTCGACCACGAGGCCAACCGACCAGTTGCCCTTCCCCATTTCCTCGGGTGTGACACCCACCACGATGAACCCCAGGCCATCGAGCGCCACGTCACCAAAGCGACCGCGCTCGATCTGATACGCCATGGCGAAGACACATGTGCCCTTGGTGGGTGTCACCATCATCTGCCCAAGGACGCACGGACAGACGAAGTCACAATTGCATGTCTCGTAATACTGACCCTGCACCTGCCACATTGCTGCGCCCATGTTTCACCTCCAATTGTGCCGATCGGACGGCAGTATACGCCTGACTGCTGACAGGGACGCGACAAGGCCGCCGGCGTCGCTCAGGCATGGGTCGAGGGACAAGCGGAGCGGATCAGGCGGCGGACGCGGCTAAGGATGCGGCGAGGAGTGCCGGTGAGAAGTTGAAAAGCGCGAGCGACAAGTCAAAAAGACAGGGGTCACTCACCCGGCATCAGCGATGCCAGTTCGGACGGGGAGCTGCGGGGGACCGCCTCTCCCCGTCCGGTTATCCACGGGCGTCTAACGCCGCCCTCGATAGTAGAAACCACCGCCACCAAATACCAGCAACAAAACGAGGATGATCAGAAGCGTATTCGTATTCATAGTGAGTCCTTCGACTGCGCGGTGATTGACGTCGATCCTTTTCCCGACAGATGGTAGCTAAAAATCACCGTCGGCGGTCACAGGTTCTGCTTTGGTGGTCGGTTGCAACTACGCTACGTCAGCTGCAGAGCCGATATACGGTTCGTGCAGGACAATCAGGCGCCAGTATTGCGGTGGGTGTTCGTGCGCCACACCGAACGTGTGCAGTGTGAACTCTCGCTCGATGACGCCCACCTGCTCTACGAGTTGCGGACCCGCCGGCTGGGCGTGGCTGCCAGTGAAGTCGTCGAGCGTTATCTAGACGCCAGCCGAGCACTCCATTGCCAGAGTGACCTCGAGCGACAATTGCTCGAGGATGGCTGGAGCATGGAGACCTTCGAAAAGCGCCAGGTCGGAATGCACTGACATCGGCGACCCCAGGCGCGCGAACGGCGGCCGAACTGGATGCACTGAACCGCGTGAATCAGCGTGCCACGCGATGACCGGATATTCCCAGCGAGCCAGGCGGCGTCAGAGTGTCGGGGCGGATGACGGCACCAGGAACGCGGGAAACGCGCGCAAATCACGGTCGAAGTAGTTTCGGTATCGCAGTTCGAAGCGCGGCGGCGGAGCGGTCGCACCTTCGAGCAGGCTCGGAAGAATGCCGGTTACCGAAAACATTTCGAGCTCGGTGTGATCCTTGGTCGTGATAAGACCGCGGCTCTCCGTCGCGAAGAAATCCTTCACACGCCGCTGAACCGCACGCGACACGTTGATCTGGTTCGGCACGCCAGACGATTCAAGGCGCGAGGCCCGGTTGACCGTATCGCCCCACACGTCGAACGCGAACTTCCGCGTGCCGACGACGCCGGCGACCACAGGGCCGGTGTGAATGCCGATGCGTACTTTCCAGCGCGAACCATCGGGCAACGTACGCTCCTCGACGGCACGGATCATTGCAAAGGCCGCAAGCGTTGCATCAACAGGATGCGACGGCGTCCGCACGGGTAACCCGCCCGCACAGAAATAGCTGTCGCCGATCGTCTTCAGCTTCTCGAGCCCGTACCGTTCGGCGATCTCGTCGAATGCCTTGAAATACTCGTGGAGCACCGACACGACCTCGTCCGCCGCCAACCGCTCCGTCGCAAGTGTAAAGCCGACGAAGTCGGTGAACAGGATCGTGACATCTTCGAAGTATTTCGGCGCCACTTCGCCGCGCGTCGCCAGCTCCGTCGCGATCTGCGCCGGGAGGATGTTGAGGAGCAGGGCGTCCGACTTCCGCCGCTGCTGTTCGACCTCCGTGTTGCGGGCGACCAGTTCGGCGTTGGCGGCCGTCAACGCGTGGCGGGCGTCGGCCAGGTTGGACGCCATGTCATTGAACGCTTCGGCAACGAGGGCCAGTTCGTCTTTCGAATCCACCGTAATCCGGTGGTCGAGATTCATCAAGCCGATCATCGCGGCGCCGAGCTTGAGGTCACCGAGGCGGGTGGCGATATACCGGCTCAATTGCCAGGCGACGGCGATTGCGACCAGCATCGAGCCGCCGAAGATGGCAAGGCTGACCCGTTGAGTAAGCTGCGTCACCGCGCCGAACTCCGCTTCCGCGTCCTGGACCCTCTGCGCCTGTTGTGCCTCCAGCGCCGGCAGCAGCTGAATCGCCACACGGCGCCCGAGCGGCTCAGCCTTCAGTTGGAACTCGAGAGTTCGCCCGGCATCCAGTCCGAGATTGTCGTAGAAGCCATTCCACGACTCCGCGAGAGCGGTGTAGGTCTGCTGCAGTTCCTGCATCGCTGCGGAGTCCATCTGCTCGCTCAACGCTGCCAGAGCCTGGATGTCGGCTCCCGCCTCCGCGATATCGGCGCCGACGGCTTCGTGGGCACCGGGTGCGGGGGCCAGATCCCCTTCGAGCTGGCTCATGATCGCCATCTGCCGATGCAGGTCCGAGACGCGGGCCTGAACGGCCGCCATGAGCAACTGCCGCTTCAGCGCGCGGGCCACCGTGGACATCGTCCGGGCTCGCAGGACGGTGCTCCAGACCTGAATCCCTTCGTTCACTGCGAACAGCGCGAGCACCACCACGAACGCGGCAGTGAGACGACGCCTGATGGTCACTTGCCGGTGAGGTGCAGTCGGTAGCCGGCTTCACCGGGCAGGTGTCCGTCGATCTTCAGTACCTTGATGCCGGGCTTGACGTCGCTAGCGGCAACGAAGGCGATTGTTCCAGGAATCGAGGACACCAACTGGTTCGCAGATTCGTTGGAATACACCACCTTGGGGGCGGAGGTCATTTCCGCCCGGAAGATTTTGGCAATCCAATATTGTTTGAACTGCGGCTCGCGCATCTGGTAGATCACGCCGAGGACGGCACTACGTTCGGCGGACGTCGGCGCCCGGATCAGCAGCACCACCGGAACGTTTGCGTTCCAGTATTGCCGCTCTCCCAGGAACACCTGCCGCAACTCTGCGAACGTCAGCTCGGCGACGGGGGTGGTGGGGTGAACCACGATAGCAAGGTCGCCGGACCTCGATTGTGCCAGCAGTGGACTGGGGCACAGACCTCCAGCCAGCAGGAGGAGAAGAGCAGCAATACGTCGAGCCGGACTGATCCTGTTCATAAGAATCCGCATCAGAAAGTCAGCGCCGTCTGAAGATAGAGACCGTTCACTGTCGGCCCATTGGGTCTGTGCATCCGGCGGTACTCCCCCTTCAGTGCCACCGCGTCGGTCACCTCGAAACGAAGTCCGGCGGTACCGGTGGAGCTCGAGACGTTGCCGAATACGGGTTCGGCGGTCACGCCGAGCAGTTTCTCGAAGCGGGCGTAGGGCTTCAGGGCAGGTTGCGCCGGCAGGCGCACGGCGGCCTGCAGGTAGAACGCCTGGCTGTTGTAATCGAGACCGGTTGCCGGGTCGTGGTGACGAACATTCGCGAATTCTGCGATGACTTCAGGCAGTTCCGTGGTGAGCGCCGCGTAAGCGGATGTGATCAGTTCCGGAAAGCCGTCGGAGTTCGCGACGGGCACCAGATCGTGATAGGCCGCGCCGCCAATCTCGAGAAAGTACAGCGACGCCGGACGGGCGTAGATCTTCGCCAGCCAGGCGCGATTGCCATTCACATCGCCAGCGTCGCCGGCACGGCTGATGATTGCTCCGCGGCCGTTGCCGACGCCGAGGTTGTAGCCAAGGCCAACGGCGGGAGGACCGACCGTTCCTTCCACGAGAATCCCGACGAAGTGCACGGGCTGGAAGGTGCCGCCGGTCTGGATCATCGCGGGACGACTTGCCGTGGTCTGCAGCCACAGCCCGTGGTGGAAGGCGGTGTTCCAGTAGTTGATAGGCGTGTGATACCGACCGACCGAAATCTTGAACGCGTCGTTGTAGTCGTATCGCAGGATCGCGCGTTCAACCTCGACCGTGAACGTATTGCTGCGCGCGGTGAAGCTCGTCTCGCCGAAGAAGCTCACCTTCGCACCGAGCGATGCCGAGAGGTGCGCGGCGAACTGCCCGAGCGTGAAACCGTCAGGGACCGCTTTGTCGTCGGTGTGTGAGAAGTCGATGTCGGTGAAGCCGCGCAGGTGGAAAGCAGGTGCACCGGCGTCGGCTGGGGTGTCGTGCGTCGGCACATCCTGCGCGCTCAACAGCTGCGAGCATCCCAGGCTGAGGACCGCGAGCATCGTGAGCACGATCCCCTGCCGCTGTGGGCGAACGAAACTGTTTCGGGTTGGAGACACACGATTTCCTCTCTGAGACGCCCTCCTAATGGAAAGCGGCCGGCGCGCGCGTATGAGTGCGATGGCGGGTGAGCGCGTAGTATTGCATGGC
>JBKJMH010000297.1:0-8802 GCA_046596625.1 Vicinamibacterales bacterium
CGAGGCGGCACGCCTGCTTGGTGTGGTGCCGCGCTTCGAGGTGGTGGCCGTCGCCGCGGTGACATTGCCAGCGGCGCGTCCGCAGTACTGCGCCCTGTCGAATGCGAAGCTGGCCGCCGCCCTCGGCCACCCGATGCCGACGTGGCAGGACGCCCTTGGCAGATACATCAGTCGCAAGTCACCCGTCGCCAGTCGCTAGTCACACGTCCGCAATCAGCCGAGCGATCAGCTCCCCTGTGGCCAGGCTCGAGGTGAGGCCCGGTGAGTCGATGCCGGCCGCCTGCACGATGAACGGATTGCGGGTGTCCCGTCTGATCAGGAAGTCGGCGAACGACTTGGTCGGCGGGTGCAGTTTAGCGCGGATGCCGCTGCCTCCAAGCCTGAGATCGGGCAGTGTGACGCCGCGCAGCAGGTGCCGGGCCGGTTCGACGAACGCGTCCACCGGCAAGCGGTCGCCCTCGTAGTCGTCCTTCCGTGCCTGGTAGCGGATGGTCGGTCCAAGCCACACCTCGCCGTCAGTCGTTCGCACCAGATGCGTCCCGAGGCCGTGTCCCGACGCATGCGGCAACGGATAGACGAGGGCGTTGACGAGCCCTCGCCGCGCCTGCGTGAACACGGCGTACTCGCCGCGGCACGGATAGATGGTGAACGTCTCGCCGCCGAGCATTGCCGACACATCATCGGCATACAGGCCGGCGGCGTTCACGACCTGTCCGGCCAGGATCGACTCCTGCGTGGTGTGCAGCACGATGCCGTCGGCGTGCGGGTCGGCGCCGACGAGGCCGGACCCGGCCAGGAACAGCACGCCCGCCTCCTCGCCGCTGCGCAGCAGTGCCAGCACATACGCTTCGGCATCGACGATGCCGCTGTCGGGCGAGTAGAGCGCAGCAACCGCATGCACGTGCGGTTCGCGAGCGGCCACAAAAGCCGCGTCAACGTCGCAGAGTCCCTCCACGCCGTTGGCGCGCCCGTTCGCCAGCAGCGGCCCGAGCTGGTCGCGCTCGTGGTCGTCGACCGCCACAACCAGCTTGCCGCACCGGGCGTGCGGCACGCCGTGCTCGGCGCAGAAAGCGTAGAGCAGGTGCCGTCCCCGTACGCAGAGCGTCGTCTTCAGCGATCCAGCCGGATGATAGAGGCCGGCGTGGACCACGCCGCTGTTATGGGTGCTGGTCTCCAGACCGGGCCGCCGATGGCGCTCGAGGAGACAGACCGAGCGGCCGTCGCGCGCCACCGCCCGAGCGGCGGCGAGGCCAGAGACGCCGGCCCCGACGACCACGACATCGATGCGCTCCATCTGTCAGAGACCCTCCGAGTCGCATCGTACACCGTGGTACACTTCCGGGGGTTTTTGTCGGGTGAATTCGACCGGAGTTTGAATGGCCAAGCGCGCACTGATCACGGGCATCACAGGACAGGACGGTTCGTACCTCGCCGAACTCCTACTCGAAAAGGGGTACGAGGTCTACGGGATCGCCCGGCGGCTCAGTGCCCCGAACAGCTGGCGCATCGATCACATCCTGGACCGCATCACCGTGCGTCCTGGCGATCTGCTCGACCAGTTGTCGCTGCTGAAGGTCATCGACGAAGTGCGGCCGCAGGAGGTCTATAACCTCGCCGCGATGTCGTTCGTGCCGGCGTCGTGGGATCAGCCAATGCTGACGGGTGAGTTCAACGCCCAGGGCGTCACCCGCATGCTCGACGCCATTCGCCGCGTCGACCCTGGCATCCGCTTCTACCAGGCGTCGTCGAGCGAGATGTACGGCAAGGTGCGCGAGGTGCCGCAGACGGAGCTGACGCCGTTCTATCCGCGCAGCCCCTACGGGGTCTCGAAGGTTTACGGTCACTACATCACGGTGAACTACCGCGAGAGCTACAACCTGTTCGCCGTGTCCGGCATCCTGTTCAATCACGAATCGCCGCGTCGCGGCCTCGAGTTCGTCACCCGCAAGGTGACCGACGGCGTGGCGCGCATCAAGCTCGGCATGAAGGACACGCTGGGTCTCGGCAACCTCGACGCGCAGCGCGACTGGGGCTTCTCGGGCGACTACGTCCACGCGATGTGGCTCATGCTGCAGCAGGACCGGCCGGACGACTACGTCATCTCCACCGGCATCAGCCACTCGGTGAAGGAACTGGTGCAGATTGCCTTCGAGCGCGTCGGACTCGACTGGGAGAAGCACGTGAAGCTCGACCCCGCGTTCCTGCGCCCGGCCGAAGTCGATCATCTGCTCGGCGATTGTTCGAAGGCGAAGACGGAGCTTGGCTGGGAACCCAAAGTCGACTTCCGTGGCCTGGTCGAGATGATGGTCGATGCCGACATGGCGCGCCTGACCGGTGCCAGCCCGCAGACGGGCCCGAGGTGACGCCAGCCGACCGGCTGCTCGAGCGGATTCGTACCACGGAGGCGCGGATCGGCATCATCGGTCTCGGCTACGTCGGTCTGCCGCTGGCCGTCGAGTTTGCCAAGGCCGGCTTCGACGTCACCGGGTTCGACGTCGACGCATCGAAGAACGCCGCGATCAACGCAGGGACGAGCTATATCCCCGACGTGCCGGCCGCGGAACTGGCCGCGGTCGTTGGCGCCGGCCGCCTGCGCGCGACGAGTGACATGTCGAAGCTGGCTGACATGGACGTCGTCGATATCTGCGTCCCGACCCCGCTGCGCAAGACCAAAGACCCCGACCTCTCCTACGTCGTCAAGGCGGTGGAAGCCGCGGCGAAGTCGCTGAAGCGCGGGCAGTTGGTCATCCTCGAGTCCACAACCTATCCCGGCACGACGGATGAAGTCGTGCAGCCGATGCTCGAGGCCGGCGGCTTCAAGGCCGGCGAGGATTTCCTGCTGGCCTTCTCGCCCGAGCGCGTCGATCCGGGCAACGCGCAGTACACGACGAAGCAGATCCCGAAGGTCGTGGGCGGTCACGGCCCGGCGAGCACCGCGGTGGCCGCCGCGCTGTATGGCCGCGTCGTGTCGAGTGTGGTGCCGGTCAGCTCGACGCGCGTCGCCGAAATGGTGAAGCTGCTGGAGAACACCTTCCGGGCGGTAAATATCGGGCTGGTCAATGAAATCGCGTTGATGAGCCGCAAGATGGACATCGATGTCTGGGAAGTGATCGACGCGGCGAAGACCAAGCCGTTCGGCTTCATGCCGTTCTATCCCGGTCCCGGCCTCGGCGGTCACTGCATTCCGATCGATCCGTTCTACCTGTCCTGGAAGGCGCGCCAGAGTGGCTTCGAGTGCCGTTTCATCGAGCTGGCTGGCCAGGTGAACGGCTCCATGCCCGAGTACGTCGTCCAGCGCGTGTCCGACGCACTCAACTCGGTGAAGAAGCCGATCAACGGGTCGCGCATTCACCTGTTCGGCATCGCCTACAAGCGCGACGTCAACGACATGCGCGAATCGCCGGCGCTCGACGTCCTCGAACTGCTCATCCGCCGCGGCGCCATCGTCACCTACACTGACCCGTGGGTGCCGCGCGTCGACGACGGGCACCACACACTCACCTCGATCGACACCGACGCCGCCATCGCGAGTGGGTTCGACTGCGCGGTGATCACCACGGACCACACGGCCTTCGACTACGCGCGGCTGGCGACGCTGCCGCTGGTTGTCGACACCAGGAACGCGCTGAAGGGCGCGTCCGGTCCCAACATCCACCGGCTCTGACCGGCGGCTCCGCGCACGGCACCCTGACCGTGGACCGCCTCTCCAAGTCGCTCGTCACCGGTTGGGCCGTCGTGGCCCTGCTGGTCGAGTGCTGGGTCGTGTCCGGTGCCTGGCCGGCCGCCCTGTGGCTCGGACCGCTCGTCCTGCTGGTTGCTGCGCTGGTGGCCACCGTCGACCGCCGCGTCGTCGTGCCCGTTATCGCGGTGTCCTACCTCGTTCCCATCCTGATCTTCGAGCTGCACGGGCGCTATCACGTGAACTACACCGTGGTGTGGCTGGCCGGTCTGCTCGGTGTGGCGCTGCCGGACGCACTGCGCCGCGGGTGGCAGCTGCCGCAGCAGTGGCGCCTGCCGCTCGTCGGCTGGGTGGCCGGCGTCTGCGCCACCGCCCCAATCATCGTGCTGCGCGCGGTCGACTTCCGCGCCGAACTGCTGTTCCGCGGCCGCCTGCCCATGGAGGCACTCGGCGGACTGCCGCTGCTCACCATCGGCTGGGTGCTCCACGTCGCGCTGCTGCTGGTCGTTGGCCTGCTCTGGTTCGACTGGCTGTGTGGACTGGACGCGCGCTTCGTTCGCCGCTCGGTCACGATGCCGCTCGCGGCAAGCGGGCTGCTGCTGGCGGCCGTCTGCGTCTACCAGTTGTTCGTCGACGTCACGTTCCTCAACTACAGCGTCTACGCCATGTTCCTCCGGGCGTCGGGCACGCTGCTCGACGGAAATGCCGCAGGCGCCGTTTCGGCGTGCTGGATCGGCGGATGGACCGTCTACGCGCTCGGCACCCATGGCCTGCGCCGCGCGCTCCCGCTCGGCCTGGCGGCGCTGATGTGGCTGCCCGTGTGGGCCAGCGGTTCGCGTACGGCCCTGGCATCGGCGCTGGTGATTACGCTGGCCTGCCTGGTGCCGCTCGCGCGCGGCTTCGTCACCCGTCAGCGAGTGGTGCTGGCCGGGGTATTCGTCGTCGTGATCCTCGTCGCCGTGGCCGGCATCGTGTCGAGGTCGCCAGCCGGCGCGGCTGGCCCGATGAGCCGTATCCACCTCATGATGCCGGCACCGACTGCCGCCGGCCTGCGCGCCTTCGCCACCGAACTGTGGAATCGCAACGGCTACGGCGTCGCGGCCGCGCGCATGATCGAGCGCCATCCAATGGCCGGCGTCGGCGTCGGCTCCTTCCACGAGATGGCTGTCGAGTTCTACGGGCACAACCTGACGCCCGACAATGCCCAGAACTGGTACCGGCATCAGCTGGCCGAACTCGGCCTGATCGGCAGCCTCGGCTGGATCGTCTTCCTCGGGTTCTTCGGCTGGTGGGTGGTTCGTCCCCACGTCGGGGAACCGGCGGCGGCGTGGCCGACGCGCGGCGTGCTCGTGGCCGTGGCGCTCGTCAGCCTCCTCGGTATGCCCGGGCAGGATCCGTTCGTCGCGATCACGCTCTGGACTTTCGCCGCGTGGCATCTGACCGTGGCCGGACGGCCCGTCGACGTCGCGCCGCCGCGGCCGTGGGCGTGGGCGGCCGTTGGGCTCGTCGTGCTGGTGTTCACCGTCAGCACGGCGCAACTCGCGGCTGGACGCCTGCGCGTGCCGATGCGCATGGCGCAAACCCACGGCGCCTATTCGTACGGGTTCTGGTGGCCCGAGCCGGACGGCGAAGGGGGCGAACTCCGCTGGGCGAGGCGCGAGGCGACGGCCGTTGTGCCGGTCACCGGTCGCGTACTCGAGCTGACGCTACGGGCGAACGCCGACATGCTGGGCACGCCGCTTCATGTGCGGGCGATGGTTGACGGCCAACCCCTGATCGACGCGACGCTGAGCGCGGAGAGCCCGGATGTGCGCGTGCAGCGACTGCTGCCCGACGGCACCGCCGCGGTGGTCATCGATACCTGGGCCGAACGCGCCACCTCGCTGCCGGCACCGGACGGCCGGGAACTGGCAATGATGGTGCGCTGGCGCTTCACTGCTGCCCTGTCGCGGTAGCCGGTTGGCGTAAGCGACAATGGTGCGGTCGCCCATGCTCACGACAGTGCTGACGAGGCTTCAGTCCGACGGACTCGCCGCTCTCCTAAGCGCGATCTACCGCCGCGCCATACCGCGACGCTTGCGGCACTTCAGGGCCCAGGCTGCCGCCTTCCGCGGGCGTGTGGGTCTGGAGGTTGGCGGCCCGAGCCCCATCTTCGGCCCGCGCGGCGCTGTCCCCGTCTATCCCCTGGCCGCGCGCATCGACAACTGCAATTTCGGCAGCCAGACCATCTGGGAAGGGCGGATTGCCGAGGGGCAGACCTTCATCTTCAATCGGCGCCTGGCGCCGGGCCGCCAGTTCCTTGCCGAGGCGACGCAGCTCGAGACGATCGCGGACGAGGCCTACGACTTCGTGCTGTCCTCGCACTGCCTCGAACATGTGGCCGATCCAATCCGGGCCCTGCAGGAATGGTCACGTGTCCTGTGTCCGGGCGGTCTTCTGGCGCTGGTGATGCCGCACCGGGATGCCACGTTCGATCGCCGGCGGCCGATCACCGCGCTGGATCATCTGATCGGCGACAACACCAACCGCATGGGTGAGGACGACCTGACGCATCTGGATGAGGTCCTGCGATTGATGGACTGGAGCCTGCTGCCTCGGGTGACAGAGAGGCAGTCGTTCGAGGCGCAGGCGCGACGGAATGCCGACACCAGGTGCCTCCACCATCATGTGTTCGACACCCGGCTCGTGCTCCAGCTTCTTGATCACGTCGGCTTCCAGATCGCGGCGGTCGAGCCGATGCTGCCCTGCCACATCGTGGTGCTCGCGCGGCGGACAGCCGATGACGCCGAGGTCGATAACACCGCCTTCGGAAAAGGGGCTGACTGGCACGAGCGCAGCCCGTATCCCTCAGACCACGTTCGAGACTGAGGTCGTGCGCGTGCGTGCGAGGCCGGTCACATAGAGCGCTTCGATGTCGTCGACGAGACGCCGATGCGAGTAGCGCGCCCGGGCCCGCTCACGTCCGGCCACTCCCATCGCTGATCGACGTGACTGGTCGTGTGCCAGATCGATGAGCGCCGCACTGAACGCGTCGATGTCGCGCGAGGCCACGAGCAGCCCTGTGGTGTCGTGCTCGACCACGTCCGGCACCCCGCCCACCGCGGTTGACACCACCGGCCGCCCGGCCGCCATCGCTTCGATCGCCGCCACCGGCGTGCCTTCGTTGAGCGACGACAACGCAAAGATGTCGAGCGTGGCGTAGAAGCGCGGCAGGTCGTCCACCCAGCCGAGGAAGTGCAGTCGCTCGGTGACGACGAGTTCGCGCGCCAGCGCTTCCGCCTTCGCCCGCTCCGGACCGTCGCCCGCCAGCACCAGCCGCAACTCGGGCACGACGGCGTGCGCTCGCGCGAAGGCGCGAATCAGCGTCGGAAGGTCCTTCACCGGCACCAGGCGTCCTGCGTAGCCAACGATGATGTCGTTGGGCGACCCGCCGATGGCAGCGCGCAGGTCGGCCGCGCCCTCGCGCATCTCGAGCAGTTGATCGAGATCGAGCCCGAGCGGCACCACCACCGTCTTGACGGCAGGAGCGATGGCGAACCTGGTGACGATGTCCTGCTGCTGCCGCGGTGAGATCGTGATGATGACGTCGGTCAGGCGCGCCAGCGTGCGCTCCGTGAGCCGCACCAGCCGGTTCACGAACGGCGAGAAGTAGCCCTCGAAGACGTGGCCGTGGAAGGTGTGGACGATCAGAGCGCGCGTGCCCTGCCCGCGCGTCCAGTTGTAGACCGTTGCCGCGAGGCGGCCGAGTGTGCCCGCCTTGGCTGTGTGGGTATGCACCACGTCCGGGCGCTCGCGGAAGATCAGGCGCAGCAGGGCGACGAACGCGCGCAGGTCGCTGGCGGCCCGCACGTGGCGGCCGAGATCCTCGATGCGCATCAGCGGGATACCGCTCTCGACAGCCGGTCCTTCGAGCGAGGCCTCGCCGGTGTCGAGCGCACCGTAGACAAGAAGAGTCTTGTGCCCGCGAGACTCGAGGCCGGCGTTCAACAGGGCCACGTGGCGAGCGGGGCCGCCAACGTTCAGCCTGGCGATAATTCTGAGGATGTGCACGGTGAATGGAGCGGGGACTCGATTCTGCCCGATCGCCTGAACAGTCTACCGCTGCCGGCCGCGGACGGCGTAACCTGATTCATGGCCCGCTTTGGCGTGGAACGGGCGTGATCCGGCGCACTATAGTCATCACACGTCTGTCGATGCCCACTCCCGCTCCTGCCGGCGCCGATTTGCCAACGACCGAATCCGCCGGCCGCTCACGCGTGACGGTGAACCTGGTCGCGAACGGGGCAGGTTCGATCGCGACCAGCCTCATCCAGTTTGCCATCATCCCGGTCTACATCCGCCTGCTCGGACCCGAGTCGTACGGTCTGGTCGGTGTGCAGACCACGCTGCAGGCACTCGCGCAGTTGCTCGATTTCGGCGTCAGCGCCTCGATCAATCGGGAACTGGCCCGGCGCACCGCACTCGGCACTGACGCTTCGTCCGTGCGCGACTTGGTTCGCACCCTCGAGGTCGCTTACGGCGCCATCGGAGTCGTGCTCGGCGCCATCATCTTCCTCGCCGCACCACTGGCCGAGGGCTGGCTCCAGCATGCGCAGTTGTCAGCGCTCACCATCCGACACTCGATTCAGGTGATGGCGCTGCTGCTTGCCGCGCAGTGGCCGCTGACGTTCTACCAGGGGGCGCTGCTCGGCCTGCAGCGGCACGGGCTCTACAACGCCGTGCGCGTCGGCTGCATGGGCGTGACCGCCGTGGGTGCCTGGGTTGTCCTGACGCGCGTCGAGCGGACGCCGGTGGCACTCTTCGCGTGGCAGGCGTTCATGGCCCTGGTGCAGGTGGGGTTACTGGCCGTGGCCACCTGGTGGTGCCTGCCGCGAGCGGCGGACCGCCCGCGGGTCCGGCGTGCATCAGTGGCCGGACTCGGAACGTTTGCACTCGGCATGGCTGGCGTCACCGCCACGGCCCTGCTGCTCTTCCAGGCTGACCGCATCGTGACCAGCCGCGTGCTTCCGCTCGAGACCTTCGGCTACTACATGCTCGGCGCGACTCTGGCGAACGCGCTGCTGTACACGTTCGTGAGCCCGGTGTACGCCTCAGTGTTTCCACGGTTGTCGTCGCTGGTGGCG
>JBKJMH010000337.1:0-8079 GCA_046596625.1 Vicinamibacterales bacterium
GCACCTGCCGCGGCCGCCAGCGCGATCGTCAAGACGTCTACGCGGCGGCGCTCGCGCGGCTTGGCGATCGCGTCTACGCCTGTGCCTGCACACGCCGCGACGTTCGCGCCGCCATGGCCGCGGCGCGCCGGCCGCTCGCGCCAGACGCGGAGTTGTGGTACTCGGGGCGATGCGCGACGCGTGGCATTGCCGGGCGTCCAGGCTGTGGCCTGCGCGTGCGGATCGACGCGACCGTCGAGCGCTTCGTCGACCTCCGGCACGGCTTGCAGGAGCAGCGGCCGTTCGAGCAGTGCGGCGACATCCTGCTCAAGGACCGCGACGACAACTGGACCTATCAGTTCGCCGTGGTGGCCGACGATCTCGCGCAGGGCGTCAACCTCGTCATCCGCGGCGACGACCTCCTCGCGTCCACCGGCCGGCAGCTCCTGCTGGCGCGGATGCTCGGGCGCCACGAGCCGCCGCGCTTCCTGCACCATGGCCTGATCATGAAGACCGCGACGCAGAAGGTGAGCAAGGCCGACCGTGATACCAGCGTGCGCGACCTGCGCAACCTGGGTGCGACGCCGGCGGAGCTGTTCGGCCGCGCGCTTCATACGGCTGGCTTTGTCGAGCGCGACGGGCCGGTGGCGAGGCGCGATGCCGAGGCGCTGATTGCCGCGCGCTATGCCGACGGACTGGCCGAGCGCAGTCCCGCCCGGTTGACGCCCCACGACTGAGCGGGACGGCCCCGGCTCGGGGCAAAATCCCTCCGCCTATGACCAGCACTGTCGAAGTCACCGTGCACAAGCCCATCGACGCCGTGTGGCGCGCCTACACCACTCCTGATGCCGTCGTGCAGTGGAATGCCGCGTCAGACGACTGGTAAGGTCGAGTTCCTCGAGACGCCGGCCGGCATCGTCGTGCAGGTCTCGTTCGAGGCCGAAACGTGGAGAGCAAGGCGCGCATCAACCGCCTCCAGACGCTACTCGGCGTCCCGGTGCACCGTCTCCATCGAAAACGCCGGCGTGCACACCGCCACGTACTCCGCGCCGCCATCTTCCGGCGTGCTGTAGCGCACCCACTCGCCCGGCTCGGCGACGATGGCCTGCCCGGCGTGGACGTCGGTGACACCGTCTTTGTGTTCCACCCGCAGCATGCCGCGCAGCACGAGCGTCACTTCGCGGAACTGCGGCGTCTGGCCCGGTTCCACCCACCCGTGTGGCGACACCATGCGTGCCACGCTGATGTCGCCCTCTCCGGTATTCACCCGGCCGGCAAACTCTTCAATGCGCTTGGGCATGTTGCCCGCGGAGCTGATGACGGTTGGCTGCTCGATGAGTCGTGGCATGGCCGGCAGATTACACTACCCGGGTGACGAAGAAGATCTGTGACACCATCCTCGACGCCATCGGTGGCACGCCGCTCGTCCGCATCAACAACATCACGCGCGGACAGATCAGTGCGACGGTGCTCGCCAAGATCGAAACCTTCAACCCTGGCAACTCGATCAAGGACCGCATGGCGCTGCGGATGATCGAGGACGCCGAGCGTGCCGGCCTGCTGAAGCAGGGCGGCACCATTATCGAAGGCACTTCCGGCAACACCGGCATGGGGCTCGCCATTGCCGCGGTGGTGAAGGGCTACAAGTGCATTTTCACCACCACTGACAAGCAGTCGAAGGAAAAGGTGGACGCGCTCAAGGCGTTCGGGGCCGAGGTGATCGTCTGCCCGACGAACGTCGATCCCGAGGATCCGCGGTCGTACTACTCCGTGTCGTCGCGGCTCGAGCGCGAAGTGCCGAACTCCTGGAAGGCGAACCAGTACGACAACCTGTCGAACTCGGCGGCGCACTACGAGCAGACCGGGCCCGAAATCTGGGAGCAGACGGATGGCCGCATCACGCACCTCGTGGTTGGCGTCGGCACGGGCGGCACCATCTCCGGCGCCGGCCGGTACCTGAAAGAGCAGAACCCCGACATCAAGGTGTGGGGCATCGATACCTACGGGTCAGTCTTCAAGAAGTACAAGGAGACCGGCATCTTCGACAAGAACGAGATCTATCCCTACATCACCGAGGGGATCGGCGAGGACTTCCTGCCGCAGAACGTCGACTTCTCCGTCATCGATCGCTTCGAGAAGGTGACCGACAAGGACGCCGCCCTGATGACGCGCCGCATCGCGCGCGAAGAGGGCATCTTCGCCGGGAACTCGGCCGGTTCCGCGCTGGCCGGCCTGCTGCAGCTCCGCCAGCATCTCGGCCCCGACGATGTGGTGGTGGTGATCGTGCACGACCACGGGTCGCGCTATCTCGGGAAGATGTTCAACGACGATTGGATGCGCGCGAAGGGGTTTCTGGAAACGAGCGGCATGACTGCCCGCGACCTGGTGGCGCAGGGGCTTTCGGGCGAGCTCTGCTCCATCGAAGGGAATGAGCCGGTGGAGCACGCCGTGGCGTTGATGAGCCAACACGACTTCTCGCAGATTTCCATCATGCGCGACCGGCGGCTTGTCGGCTCGCTGAACGAAGCCCACCTCTACGAGCAGTTGGTGAGCAATCCCGGCGTGAAGCGCGAGCCGGTCGAGTCGATCATGCTGCCGGCGTTCCCCTTCGTCGATGCGTCGACGCCCGTGGACCTGCTGTCGACGATGATCACGGCCGAAAACCCGGCCGTCCTGGTGCGTGACTTCAAGTCCGAAAAGACCTACATCATCACCCGCTCGGACGTCATCCGCGTGCTCTAGACGCAGCGGGGGTTTGCGCACACACCAATGAGCGGGACACTACACGAGCAGTTCGGCGACATCGACATCTACCTGTTCGATCAGTTGCTGAAAGGGAGGCTCCGCGCCGGCATGCGGGTGCTCGATGCCGGTTGCGGCGGCGGGCGAAACCTCGTCTACCTGCTCCGCTCGGGGTTCGAGGTCGTTGCCGTGGATGCCGAGCCGGAAGCGGTGCGGTTCGTCCGGGCCATGGCAGCGCGGCTCGCGCCGACGCTGCCGGCATCGAACTTCCGCGTCGAGGCTGTCGAGGCGATGACGGTGCCTGACGGCAGCATCGACCTGGTCATCAGCAGTGCCGTGCTGCACTTTGCGCGGGACAGCGCGCACTTCGAGCAGATGGTGCGTCGGATGTGGCGCGCGCTCGCGCCGGGTGGCATCCTGTTCTGCCGCCTGGCGGCATCGACCGGTCTCGAAGGACGCGTGGTGCCGCTCGGCTCGGACCGGTATCGGCTGCCCGACGGCAGCGAGCGCTACCTCGTGTCTGAGCCGGGTCTGGCCGCGCTGACGCGCGAACTCGGCGGGGTGCTGCTCGACCCGATCAAGAGCACCATCGTCCAGGACATGCGCTGCATGGCCACGTGGGTGGTTCGTGCGCCTGGCTGATCGCCGGTGGATTCAGAATCTGAACGCAGGGCGACAGGTTTAGCGCCTCCCGTCCGATAGACTCAGGCGGGGGAGACTGCGAGCTCGTCGATATCTGTATGCTGCGCGCATTTGGCGTTACTGACAGGGGGCGTGTCCGTCCCACGAACGAGGATTGCTTCGGCATCGACTCCGAACTCCAGCTCTGCGTCATCGCGGACGGCATGGGGGGGCACAATGCCGGGGAGGTCGCGTCGCGTCTTGCCGTCGAAGCAGTGCTCGAGTACGTGGCGAACAACGGCGTCACGACGACCTGGCCCTATGGCTACGACAGCGGGATGTCTGAGCGGGCGAACCTGCTCCGGACCGCCGTGCAGGTAGCCAATACCCGCGTCTTCGAGGCGGCTGCGGCGTCCTCGGACTGTACAGGGATGGGCACCACCATCGTCGCGCTGCTCGTGAGCCGCGACGTCATGACGGTGGCGCACGTCGGCGACAGCCGCTTGTATGTCGTCTGCGGCAGCGCCGCCGAGCAGTTGACGGCTGACGACTCCTGGGCGGCGGTCATGCTGGCCCGCGACCCATCGCTCGATCCCACCATCCTCAAGACCCATCCCATGCGGAATGCGCTGACCAGCGTCGTCGGGGCCAAGGCGCAGGTCGACGTCCACGTCGGCGAACGTGTGCTCACCCGCGACGACCTGTTGCTCATCACGACTGACGGGGTGCACGGCGTGCTGAGCGCGGCGTTCCTGGCCGACGCGTGTGCCGCAACGGCTGACCTGCAGGAACTGGCGGGACGTCTGGTGCTGGAGGCGATGGACGCGGGCAGTCGCGACAACTGCACGGCGGTTGTGGTCCGCTACGAGGAGGGGTGAGCAGGGCCGCGAGTCGCGGGCCTTTCACGTCTGAGTGCCGCGCATCAGGAATCGACTTCCTTAGCGGATCGACCGGCCGATCCTGGCAAAGTACGAGACTTCGAAGATTCTCGGGTACAAGCCCGAATCTGTACAGGTAAGATAAAAAGTCTGCGCGGGGAGAGGCCGGGGTTTATTTTGCGCCTGGCTGAGGAACTCGTGCTATATTCGTCAGGTTCTGTTGGAGCTGGGAACACCCTATCTGGCTCTAACCCTTCGACGCGTTCGTGGTCGTTCCGGCAACACCGAGGGACGATTCAAAGGAAATCCGGTGCCTGGCCCGCCTTCGGGGATGTTCCCGAAAGGCTCGTGGCGACACAGGCAATCCGCTCCATCGCGCGACTCAATTTTCGAACCATAGGGTAATCAGTTTCAGGTGCCAAGCCGCGAGGCTTCCAGGCCTGGAACGCTGCCGGGGACGCTCCCTGGAGTTAAGCGACTCGCCGCCGAGGCGTCCGCGGCGATCGCTGTTGTCTGTGAATTTTGGACGCTCATAGCTTTATGCCGACTATCAGCCAGCTTGTCCGCAACGGTCGCAAGAAGATCGTCAGCAAGACCAAGAGTCCGGCGCTGCAGAACAGCCCCCAGAAGCGTGGCGTCTGCGTCCGCGTGTTCACCCAGACCCCGAAGAAGCCGAACTCCGCCCTCCGCAAGGTGGCGCGTGTTCGTCTCACCAACGGCATCGAGGTGACGACCTACATCCCGGGCGTCGGCCACAACCTGCAGGAGCACTCGCTGGTGCTCATTCGCGGCGGCCGCGTGAAGGACCTTCCGGGTGTGCGCTATCACGTCGTGCGCGGCACGCTCGACGCGGTTGGCGTGCAGGGCCGCATGCAGGGACGTTCCAAATACGGCGCGAAGCGCCCCAAGAAGGCTTAAGCCATGCCCCGTAGACGAGAAATTCCGAAGCGTGACGTCGCTCCCGATCCGCTGTATGACAGCCCGCTCGTCAGCAAGTTCATCAATTGCGTGATGAGCGACGGCAAGCGCAGCACCGCCGAGCGCATCCTCTACAAGAGCTTCGACATCATCAAGGAAAAGACCGGCGACGATCCGCTGAAGATTTTCAAGAAGGCGATCGACAACGTCAAGCCGAGCCTCGAGGTGAAGTCGCGTCGCGTCGGCGGCTCGAACTACCAGGTGCCGATCGAAGTGAACCCGAACCGCCGGCTCTCGCTGAGCCTCCGCTGGATTGTCGGCTACGCCACCTCGCGCGGCGACGGCAAGACCATGCAGGAGAAGCTCGCGAACGAACTGATGGATGCGGCGAACCTTCGGGGTGGCGCTGTCAAGAAGCGCGAAGACACGCACCGCATGGCCGAAGCCAACAAGGCGTTCGCGCACTACCGCTGGTAAGGATTCATGGCCAGGCAGTCATCACTCGGCAAAACGCGCAACATCGGCATCATGGCCCACATTGATGCCGGCAAGACGACGACCACCGAACGGATCCTGTTCTACACGGGCATCACGTACAAGATCGGCGAAGTGCACGAAGGCACCGCGGTCATGGACTGGATGGAGCAGGAGCAGGAGCGCGGCATCACGATTACGTCGGCGGCCACCACCTGCTTCTGGCGCGACAACCGCATCAACATCATCGACACGCCGGGCCACGTCGACTTCACCGCTGAAGTCGAGCGTTCGCTGCGCGTCCTCGACGGTGCCGTTGCCGTATTCGACTCCGTCGCCGGCGTCGAACCGCAGTCCGAAACGGTATGGCGCCAGGCGGACAAGTACCGCGTGCCGCGCATCTGCTTCGTGAACAAGATGGACCGCATCGGTGCGGACTTCAAGCGCACCTTCGACCAGATCATCACGAAGCTCAACGCCAACCCGGTGGCGATTCAGATCCCGATCGGCTCCGAAGATCGGTTCCTGGGTGTCATCGACCTCATCCAGATGAAGTCGATTACCTACAAGGACGAGACGATGGGCGCGGACTACATCGTCGGCGACATTCCGGCCGACATGATGGACGAGGCCAGGCACTATCGCGATCAGCTGATCGAGAAGGTCTCGGAAGCCGACGACAAGATCCTCGAGAAATACCTGGTCGGCGAAGAGCCGACCGAGGCGGAAATCAAGGCGGCGCTGCGCAAGCGCGTCAACAGCTCGGTTCGTGGCAAGGGTGAAGTGGCATTCGTGCCGGTCATCTGCGGTTCGGCCTTCAAGAACAAGGGCGTGCAGCCGCTGCTCGACGCCGTGGTCGACTATCTCCCCTCGCCGCTCGACGTGCCGTCGATTGAAGGCATCGACCCCTACAAGCCGGAATCGACCGAGCTGCTCTCGCGTCCGGCCTCGGACGACGCGCCGTTCGCCGCGCTGGCTTTCAAGATCATGACCGACCCGTTCGTCGGTCAGCTCACCTTCTTCCGCGTCTACTCCGGCGTGCTCACGTCGGGCTCCAGCATCTACAACGCCACGAAGCAGCGCACCGAGCGCATCGGGCGTCTGTTGAAGATGCACGCGAACAAGCGTGAGGAAATCAAGGAAGTCTACGCCGGCGATATCGCCGCGGCGGTCGGCCTCAAGAGCGTCGGCACCGGCGACACGATGTGTGACGAGAAGCACGCGATCGTCCTCGAGTCGATGGACTTCCCGGAGCCGGTCATTTCGCTCGCCATCGAGCCGAAGACCAAGAGCGATCAGGAAAAGCTCGGCGTCGGCCTGCAGAAGCTGATGGCTGAAGACCCCACCTTCCGTGTGAACACCGACCAGCAGACCGGTCAGGTGATCATCCACGGGATGGGCGAACTCCACCTCGAGATCATCGTCGACCGCCTGAAGCGCGAGTTCAGCGTCGAAGCCGCGGTCGGCAAGCCGCAGGTGGCCTACAAGGAAACGCTCACGCGTGCGGCTGATGGCGAAATGAAATACGCCAAGCAGACGGGTGGTCGCGGTCAGTACGGCCACGCGAAGATTCACCTCTACCCCGGCGAGCCGGGCACGGGCTACGTCTTCGAGAACGGCACCACCGGCGGGTCGATCCCGAAGGAATTCATCAAGCCGATCGACGAAGGCATCAAGGAAGCGCTCACGCGCGGGATCCTTGCCGGCTACCCGATCGACGACGTCCGGATCGAGCTCTACGACGGTTCGTACCACGATGTCGACTCGTCAGAAATGGCCTTCAAGATTGCCGGTTCGATGGCGTTCCAGGACGCCGCGAAGAAGGCGAAGCCGGTGCTGCTCGAGCCGATCATGCGCGTCGAAGTGACGGTGCCCAAGGAACACATGGGCGACGTCATGGGCAACCTGTCGAGCCGCCGCGGCCAGATTCAGTCGCAGGAAGATCGTGGCGGCACGCAGATCATCCAGGCGCGTGTCCCGCTGTCGGAGATGTTCGGCTACTCCACCGACCTCCGCTCGCGGACACAGGGCCGTGCGAGCTACTCGATGCATTTCGATCGCTACGAGCAGGCGCCGTCGAACGTGAGCGAAGAAGTCGTCGCTCGCATGCAGGGAAAGTAAACGAGATATGGCTACAGCATCGTTCAGCGAAAAAATCCGGATTCGCCTCAAGGCGTACGACTACCGCGTGCTCGACCAGTCGACGACGGAAATCGTGGAGACGGCGAAGCGCACGGGCGCGCGGTTGGCCGGCCCGATTCCGCTGCCGACCGCCAAGAACAAGTGGACCGTGCTCCGCTCGCCGCATGTGGACAAGAAGTCGCGGGAACAGTTCGAAATCCGCACCCACAAGCGGTTGATCGATATCTTCGAGCCGACGCCGCAGACCGTCGATGCCCTCATGAAGCTGGATCTTCCGGCGGGCGTCGATGTCGAAATCAAGGCGTTCGGCAAGGAACACAAGTAA
>JBKJMH010000347.1:0-3597 GCA_046596625.1 Vicinamibacterales bacterium
GGTCGTGAGCGTGGCGACGCGGTCGGGCAACATCAACCCGCCGAGTGAATGCCAGAGCGCGCGCCGCGGCACACCCTGCAGGCGCGCGTGTGCCGCAGAGGTGAAGTCGGCGTGCACGTACGCCAGCAGCGTGTCGGGCTGGGCGAAGAGAGCGGTGAGGTCTTCGGTGGACGCTCCGTCGTGCAGCGGCGTTACCGGCCCGAGCGTGCGCAAGGCGTTGAAGAAGTGCGCCTTGACCTGACTCACCGATGTCGAACGGTCGAGCACAGCTGTCTCGGCTGCTGGCACAACGTCGTGCGGATAGACGACGAAGCGCATGGCTGCCTGAAGTATAGAACGCACGTTCCCGGCATCGATCCTGCTACGCCGCTCGGTGAATGCCGGACTCACGCGCGCCCTCCTTCGTATCCAGCTCGACTCCTGCACCGCGACTACGCCGCCTGCCGGCCGGTGCCGACGTGGTGGGCCCGGGCCGCACGCACTTCCGGGTGTGGGCGCCGCCCGCGCGGTCGATTACGCTCGTCCTCGGCGCCCGCACGCATTCGCTCGAGCCGGAGGACCAGGGCTACTGGTCGATCGAGGCCGATGCCATGCCTGGCGAGCGCTATCACTACAGGGTGGACGATAGCGAACGGCTGTATCCAGACCCGGCTTCACGCTTCCAGCCCGAAGGTACGAACGGCGCGTCCTAAGTCATCGATCCGTCGGCGTATGCCTGGCGCGACGCCGGATGGCGCGGCCTCCCGCTGGAAGGGCAGGTTATCTACGAGTTGCACGTCGGCACCTTCACACGCGAGGGCACGTGTGTAGCCGCCCGTGCTGAACTGGGGGAACTGGCTGCGCTCGGCATCACGACCATCGAACTGATGCCTGTCGCCGAGTTCGACGGCGACTTCGGGTGGGGCTACGACGGCGTCACGCCATACGCGCCCTATCACCGCTATGGACGCCCCGACGATCTGCGCGCGTTCGTCGACGAGGCGCACCGGGTTGGCCTCGCCGTCATCCTCGACGTCGTCTATAACCACCTCGGTCCATCCGGGAATTACCTGCGCGTGTTCTCGCCTGCCTACTTCTCCGAGACGTACGACAACGAGTGGGGCGACGCCCTCAACTTCGACGGCCCCGACGCGGGTCCCGTACGCGACTTCTTCGTGGCTAATGCCGCCTACTGGATCGATGAGTTCCACATGGACGGCCTTCGGCTCGATGCCACGCAGCAGATCTTCGACGCCTCGCCACGTCATCTGATTGCCGAGGTTGGCGCCGCAGTGCGAGCTCAGGCGAGCGGCAGGAGCACGTTCCTCGTGGCGGAGAACGAGCCGCAGCTCACGGATCTGGTGCGCGACGAGTCGGCCGGTGGCATGGGGCTCGACGCGCTGTGGAACGACGACTTCCATCACGCGGCGATGGTGGCGCTGACCGGACGCCGAGAGGCGTACTACACCGACACCAGAGGTACGGCCGCCGAGTTCATCGCGGCCGCCAAGTACGGCTACCTGTTCCAGGGACAGCACTACAGCTGGCAGCGCAATCCACGCGGCACGCCGGGGCTCGACCTGCCGCCGGCCCGCTTCGTAGCCTACCTGCAAAATCACGATCAGGTAGCGAACTCCGTGGGGGGCAGGCGCATGCATCAGATGAGCAGCCCGGGGCGTGTGCGAGCGCTCACCGCGCTGATGCTGCTGATGCCGGCCACGCCCATGCTGTTCCAGGGCCAGGAGTTCGCTTCGTCGGCGCCGTTCCTGTATTTCGCACATCACGAGCCCGACCTCGCTGCGGCGGTGAAGCGCGGCCGCGCCGAGTTCCTCACACAGTTCCCGAGCGCGCGTGGCTACGAGAAGGTGGCCGAACTCGCCGACCCGGCCGACCCGCGCACCTTCCACGCGTGCAAGCTCGAATTCAGCGAGCGCACGACGCATGCACCGGTCTACGCCCTGCATCGCGACCTGCTGCGGCTGCGCCGGGAGACGCCGGCGTTTCGCGCCCAGCGGTGCGGCGGGGTGGACGGCAGCGTGCTGACCGATCATGTCTTCGCGCTGCGGTTCCTGACCGGAAGCAACGACGATCGGCTGTTGCTCGTCAATCTCGGCGCGGACCACACGCGCGCATCGATCGCCGATCCGCTCTTTGCGCCGCCCGTCCGGTGCGAGTGGGAGGTGGAGTGGAGCAGCGACGCTCCCTGCTACGACGGGCCCGGGGCGTCCGACCTGTGGCCGGAGGGCCATTGGGCCATTCCCGGCGAGTCGGCGTATGTGCTGCGGCCGGTGCCGGCGCGTCCGCGCCCGAGTGTCAGGCTGAAACGACGAGCGTAACCAGCGAGGCGACCGACGTGAACGAAACGATGCGCAGACTCGACTGGCCCCCCGCCGGTCTCGATCCCGACGAATACGCCACGCGCGAGTGGCTCGTGTCCAACGGCCTTGGCGGCTACGCATCGGGCACGGTCAGCGGCTTCATTACCCGTCGCTACCACGGCGTGTTGATCGCGGCGCTTTCCGCGCCGCACGGCCGCATCGTCATGCTCAGCCACCTCGCGGAGCAACTGCGGTATCCGGACGGACGTCGGGTAGAGTTCGGCGGACGCGAGCGCGCGGGAGAGACGGTTGGGCAGACCCCCAGCCAGTACCTCGTCGAGTTTCGACTCGAGGCCGGACTGCCGGTCTGGCGGTTCGACATCGACGGCATCGTGATCGAGCGGCGCGTGTTCCTGACGTACATGCAGAACACGGTGCACGTGCTGTACGAGTTGCTGGACGGCGCCGATGCCGTCGAACTCGGGCTGCGCCCATCGGTAAACTTTCGTGCGC
The DNA here is from genome assembly GCA_046596625.1 of Vicinamibacterales bacterium. GTDB lineage: Bacteria > Acidobacteriota > Vicinamibacteria > Vicinamibacterales > CAVVIG01 > CAVVIG01. The sequence continues at coordinate 2,811 of JBKJMH010000347.1, forward strand.
AGGAAGAGCCGGTGTCCGAGTCGCTCGGCTGGCCGTACGAATTCCGCGCCATTGGCGATTGCTGCGAACTGGCGTTGAAGAACTCGCCGTTGCCGCCGTTGCGCATGCTGGCCTTCGGGAATGCGAGCTTCACGCTGCAGGGGCAGCGCCTCAGCCAGGTGCAGTACCCGGTGGAGGAGAGCCGCGGCTATCACGCGCAGGGCGACCTGTGGAGTCCGGGCTACTTCAGCGTCACCGTGTCGCGCGGCACACGCGCGGCGTTCATGGCGTCCACCGAGACGTTCGACACGATGCAGGTGCTGCCGAGCGAGCAGGCGCTCGCTGCCGAGCGCGAACGCCGCCGGCGGCTGATCTCACAGGCCGACCCGTCGGTGCGTGAGGGGGTGGGCGCCGAACTCGTGCTGGCAGCCGACCAGTTCATCATCACGCCCGCGGGCCGGTTCGAGGAAGCGGCACGCGCCCGTGCCACCGGCGACGAGGTGCGCACGGTCATCGCCGGCTACCACTGGTTCACCGACTGGGGACGCGACACGATGATCAGCCTCGAGGGGCTGACACTCACCACCGGCCGCCATCTCGAAGCCGGGTACATCCTGCGGACCTTCGCGCACTACGTTCGCGATGGTCTGATTCCAAACATGTTCCCCGAGGGTCAGAAGGAAGGGCTGTACCACACGGCCGATGCCACCCTGTGGTTCTTCCATGCGCTCTCCCGCTATCTGGCGGTCACGCGCGACCGTGTCACGCTCGACGCCATTTACCCGACGCTGGTCGCCATCGTCGACGC